>CAIYOB010001421.1 GCA_903927685.1 uncultured Planctomycetaceae bacterium | reverse complement strand
CGGCCGCCGCAGGCGGCCGGTCGGCGGCGGAAAAACGTCAAGCTTCGTGAGACGACGCTGGCTAGCCGACCAATCGTTGCCCCGCCGACGCAGGGTCGGAGGAGGCGGATCTCACTCTCACTCCTTCGTCTCCACCAAGGGTTTGCCTTCCACCAGCTGCTGCAGATCCCGGCGAATCAAGGTCCGGACTTCGGGAGTCGTGCCCACATGTGTCGCCTGCAGCGTCCCGTCCTTGGCAATCAGGACGGTGACCGGAAGCGATGTCACGCGGTAGACCTCGGCGACCTTCTGCTCGGGGTCGAGCACGACGGAATGCGCATACTGGATCGAGTCCAGGAAAGCCTTGACCGGTTCCCGCTTCTCCCCGACATCGATCGCGTAGAAGACGACTCCGCGTTCGGCGTACTCGCTGATGAACGCCAGCACCGTCGGCATGTCCTGCGTGCTGGGGACGGCCCACGTGGCAAAGAAGAACAGGACCACGACGTGCTCGCCACGATGCTTGGCCAAATCCCAATCCGCTCCGTCCAACAGCTTGGCGGGGGCCCGCGGAGCCAGCTGGCCCAACAGCGCGTCCGTGCCGCCTTTCAGCAGATACGTCTGCAGATCCTTGACCTCGACCGCCCCCGGCGGCGTCTGCACCGCGGTCTGCCCCTCGGCGACCTCCGCTTGCAGATTCCAATGTAACTGGCCGTCCATCTCGAGCTCATGGGGCCGACCGCCCAGATCGACTTTTTGCACGCGTTTCCAGCGGAGCAGCACGGGCGAGTCGCCGGCCGCGATCCAGAAATCCAGGTGCGAGCCTCCGAACCAGGCGGCGGAAAAGTGGTCCGCGGCCTGGCCTTGCACTTCTTCCCGCCCGCAGTCCTTGACGTCGGAAACCGTCGACATCAAGTACGTCTGGGCGTCCGGGCGGAGGATCACACTCAAGCCGGTGCCCTTCACGCAACTGTCGGTCAGGGCGTCGTCCAACACCTGGGCCAACCCTCCTTCGGCCCGCGAGTAAATCGCCAGCCGCCCGCTTTGATAGAGACGCGTCAGCTGCTTGCCGTCGCTGGCACAGAGCAGCGACACTTTCGGCGCGTCATCAGGAAATACCTCCAAGCGGAATTGGCCGGGTTGACGGACGCTCAAGCGGCAATGCGTGACGCCGCCTCGCGACAAGTCTCCCGCCAATGTCCATTGCGTGATCGCCTCGACCTGCAGCGTCGGCGTCCGGTTCCACACGGCAGCCGCGCGGGTGAGCAGGTCGTCCAACTTGCGCACCGCCGGCTTCACCGGCACGCCGTCCGCCGGGGTTTCCGGCTCGGCTGCGACAGACGGCAGGGAAGTCAGCAGACACAGCGTCGTGGCAAGGCAGAAGCGTTTGACGGCCAATTCCATTCCTCCTGTTAACAGCCCAGGCTCTCGCGAGCCAGGTTCACTCAGTACCGGGCTCCGCCCAACTCCCTGTCGATCTTGTAGGTCAACTCGCCGATCTGAGCCCAGACGGGCGAATTGAGCGTCGGATCCTGGCCCACCAATTTCAGAAACGTCGGGCCGGCGGCCGCGTACAATCGCACCGCCTCGCGCGACGCGGATTGCAGCTGGGTTCCCCAGGCCCCCGCGGCGGCTTGCTGTCTCAGCACCAGAACCGCGTTCCGCAAATTGAGCGTCTGGTTGACCATCACGCCAGCATCGCCGTTGCGGCCGGCCACCGGCCGCAGCGACAGGACATAGTTGTCGATCTGCGCCAGCAGATGATCGGCATAGCTGACGATCTGTCGATTGTCGGCCGAGGCCTGATAGCCGGGACTGGTTTGAACGGGAAACCCGGACCAAGCAGGATGATTGAGCAGGACCGGATGGTCGGTCGTGACGTATAAGTCGCCGGCGCAGCCCGCGGCCAGCGCCAATTGATCCAGTTCATGCTGAATGTTCCACCAGCCCTGCTGCAAGTTGACATCGACCTGAGCGATCTGGCGGGCGACGTCGCGGGCCTGGGTCAGGAGGCTGGTCGTGATCCGCTTCACGTCTCGACCCTCGGCGCCTTGTCTGGCCAGCAACTGCAGGCTCTCTGCCTGGACCGCCAACGCCTCGACGTCGCGAGCCAGGTTCACGTAGAACGCGCCCTGCTGCTGATACCGCGACAGGACGGACGTGAACTGCCTGAGCAGGGACAGCAATTGGCCCGCTTCGACTTCGACTGCCGAGGCGGGGCCAAGGCCGGGCACCGTCGCCTTGGCGGACAGTTCCGCGGCCGCTTCCAGCTGCGAGACTTCCCAAAGAACGCTCTGGCAGGCCGCCGAAGCGCCCGGAACGGAACGGAACGTGGCCTGGAAATCCTGCAAGGCCCGGGCGACGTTATTGGATGCGATCGCGACTTGCTGCGAGGTACTGTCGGGACTTTCCACCGTCCCGCGATACTGCGTGCTGGCCGAGGCCAGGACCGCGGCCTGACTCGACAGGTCCCGGCCGAGATACGTCCCTCCGAGTTCACTTTGAACCAGCGAATTCAGCTGGCTGGTCTTGGCTTCGAGCTGGCGGGCAAGCTCGGACCGGGTGCCAGTGGGACGAGCAGGCAGGGGAACCATCCCGGCCACGGTTGGCACGTATTCCACCAGGTTGTTCGCCTGGCAGAACTGGCGGACGAATGCCAGGCGGGCTTCGTTTCCCCCGCTCGGCACGCGGCTCACCCAGTAGCGCTGTTCCTCGAAGGTCGGCTCGCGGTGCAGGAAAATTTCGTAGAGCCGGGTCACGTACACGTCGGTCCGCTGCTGGCACTGGACATAGTAGTAGTCATTGGACGCCACCATCCTGGCAAGGCTCTCCAGCGGCCCGTCGGTGCGCGACACGCTGGAGTAGTAATTCACCTCGGCGCCGGTCGGCGGACGGCCATTCTGGTTGTCGAACACGGCATGCAGGAATTTGCTTAGATCCGATCCCAAGGACGGCCAAGCCAGCAGGCCAACCAACGCGATTGCCGCCCACGGGGCAGTCCATAACCCTCTTTGCATCTCAGTGTCCTCTCTTGTTTCGCCTGCGGCAGCAACAGCCGTACGCCCACCCTCACCGATCGTCAGCTGCCGCGCTTGATCGCTCGCAAAATCACCAGCAACAGCACCGCACCGATGGTCGCGCACACCAGGCTGCCGATCAGCCCGCCCGCCGTGATTCCCAGCAGGCCGAACACAAAGCCACCTAGCACCGCGCCGATGACGCCCACGACCAGATCGCCAATCAGGCCGAACCCGCCGCCTTTGACGAACTGCCCCGCCAGCCAGCCGGCGCAAATCCCAATAATTAGAAACCAGACGATGTTCATAGCCTGTGCCTCCCGAACGGGCGAAAGAGATGGAACGCGAATCCATTATTTTGAGCCACAGGAGTATGGCGAGCAGTCCGGGAGTTGACAAGTGAGTCGCAGACGAGTTTCCGCCGAATTGGCCGTCGCCAGGCAACGATCGGCCCCCGCGGCCAACCGCCAAGCCCGAGGGGCGAGAGAATCCGGTTTTTTCTGCGACGAACTGACACATTCCAGCCTTGGATTGCAATTGCGCAGCAATAAGGCAATGGTCGAACACGAACTTCCCCACGAACTTCCCCACCTACTCGTACACCTACTCGTACACCGCACGGACTCGTACACCTCCTTCTCCTTCCGTGGTACGGTTGGGGGAGATTCGCGTGTACGAGTAGGTGTACGAGTAAGTATACGAGTAGGTGTACGAGTAAGTGTCCCAGCACGAACCGCAAGTGCGGCCGTTTCTTTCTGTCGGTCGGTCTATTTCGTCCGCCGTTCGCCGTTTTTCGCCCGCGTCCAACTCCGTTCTTGTGCGGTCGATCTTCTTCCGGCTCGCCACTTCGTGTGGCCTCCCCCGCCTGGAATCCGAGGGCCGAACGCAGCTTCCTCGGCTCCGGAGGTCTTCAACCCCCGTGGCGGTCAAAACGCTGCCCAGGCATGACGGGCAAACCACGACCTTGGCCCGGCGGACAGCGCCCGCCACGACCGCGTGGACAGCGAAATCCTGGTCCCCGCCAGGCACCAGCACCTGCAAACCCACCCGGACACCGTGCAGGAGGTCCTCCGCATCCTGAGGCTGCACCTGCAGGAGTCGGCGTAGTGTCCGATCCCGAGCGGCTGTCCGAACGGACGCGATCCGCGTGAGCGCGGCTCTAGCTGACCAATCACCCTTCCGCCGACGCAGGGTCGGCGGTAGAATGATCTCTCAGCTACCCCTGGACAAGACGATGCCCGTCCTGCCTCGGCGAGCCCATCTTCAGTTTCTGCTCGCCGAATGCTACGACGAGTTAGGGATGAAGGCCCTCGCGAACGTCTGTCGCGAGAAGGCTCGGCAAGCCGAAAGCCAGTCGCTGGTCCTGCGAGGATGAAGGAGTTCCGGTCAGTCCCGGCAGTCAGTCCGTCTGCATCCCGACCAGTTGTGCGAGCTTTCTAGCCTTGGCGTCGAAAGTCAGAGAACGCGAGCACCCCAAGGCTTGGGACGACGCGACGTGCATGACACAAATCAGCGCGTTCGCATCAACGTAGGTCTTCATTCTTCCCCTGCGAGAATGCGGTTGATGCGTTCGTTCTCGGCCGGCGGGGGCGGAACCAGACCGAGTTCCCGAAGCCGCTTCCAGTGGGCACCGAGCGGCTGGTCAAGCCGTCAGCGGGAGCCATCGCCGCCGGCCTTCGCATCCCCTCCCGCCCTGCGTTTGCCGATCGACGCCCTGAGTTGGTCTCGCAACGCCACGGCCTCGGGCAGGTCCGGGACGATGGCGAGCGCTCGCTCGACGCTGGCCAGGGCTTCCTCGACGCGATTCTGCAATTGCAGGACCTCCGCCAATCCAAGGTGAGCGTGCGCGTAGTCCGGTTGCAGACGCAGTGCCGCGCGAAAAACCTGTTCCGCTTCGGCATACCTTTGCAGGTCGACCAGGGCCGCCCCCAGGTTCAAATAAGCGGCTCCCGTTTCCCAGATGGCCAAAGCGGCCGTAAAGAAACGCACCGATTCGTCCAGTCGGCGATCGGGAAGGAGGTAGTAGACCAGTCCCAGATTCTGGTTGATCCAGAAATCGCCGGGATGGTTCGGCTGGGCCGCCCGCAGCAGCCGCAGCCGGATTTTCTCCAGGCTGTCCAACAGCCGGCCGTCGGCGTCCTCGGCCCGAATCCGGTCGTGCAGCGTGCGGACCGCCCCCGCGAGTGTCGGCTCGCTCCACGAGGACTCGGTCAGGGTCTCGGCCCGGTGAGCCAGTTCGCGGATTCTGGTCCGCCGCAGGGGGCCCTGTCGCCAATCCTCCGGGGCTTCGGCAGACAGTTGCTGGGCCTCGTCGAGTGTCTCGGTCAGCTCCCGCCGAACTTGCTCGCGGCGCGCGGCCTCGTCGCGCTGTCGAGTCGCTTCGCGGCGGGCGGTCCACATCGTGCCGGCGGCCAGAAGGACGGCCAGCAGCATCAACCCCGCCGCCAGCGTCAAAACGATTCGCCGCCGTCGCCGCCGCTCCTCGGCACGCGTCCGGGCTTCGACTCGCTCCAGCTCGAGCCTCTGCAGGCGTTGTTGAACACTGCGCCGAAAAGCCGTGATCCGCTGCGACACGTGCCCCGCGTCGGGCGGGCGGCTGGCTGGACGGCCAGGCAGTCGCGAGCCAGGTCGATCAACTCGCGGTCGGCCGGGCAGGCGTCCAGGCGGGCCAGCGTCTCGGCCAAGTTGCCCTGCTGGGCTTGTTCGAGTCGCACGCTGGGCTCGCCGGCCGAATACGGCGGCGAGCCGGTCAGGATTTCGGCCAGCATGGCGCCCAGTGCGAAGACATCGGCCCGCTGGTCGATCGCGTCCCCGCGGGCTTGCTCCGGCGACATGTACTGAGGCGTGCCTACGACGTCGCCCAGGAAGGTCCACGCGGCCGAGGCGTCGGGCGGGGGAGCGAGGGAATCGTGCTCCGGAGCGGCGGAATCTGCGCCGGTCGGGACCGGCCAGGCGTCACGGGAATCCCCGTCGGTGCCCTGTTCGGCATCTGGGAGAGCAGCTCGGGACGTCTTGTCGGGAGGCATGCGTTTGGCCAAGCCCCAGTCGATGACGTAGACTTCGCCGAACGAGCCCAGCATCACGTTGGCCGGCTTCAAGTCGCGGTGAACGATGCCCTGGGCGTGGGCGTAGGCCACCGCCTCGCAGGCACGTTCGAGAACCTCCAGCCAGCGCGGCAGTTCCGGGTCAGGGGAGGACCGACCTTGGAGCAACTCAGCCAAGCTCTGTCCCTGCACCAGTTTCATCGCATAGTACGGCCGCTTGCCCAACCAGCCCATTTCGTGGACGGGGATGATCCCCGGATGCTGCAATTGCGCGCCAATGCGGGCTTCTCGCAGGAACCGTTCGCGGGCCTCGCGGCGAGTCTGCAACGGCTCCGCCAGGAGTTTCACGGCCAGTTCGCGGTCCAGTTGCCGGTCACGGGCCCTGAGCACAACTCCCATCCCGCCCCGGCCAACTTGGTCGCCCAGCTGATACCGCTCGGCCGCCGGCCAAGCCTCGCGATTCTCGTTATGACGAGCCGCAATGGGCACGTCGGGCGGGGCGAGCGCCGCCCGCACGACTTGTTCGTCGCCCGGAAACCGGGCCAGGTACTCTTCGACGCAGGTACGCTCGCCAGCGACCGTCCGCAATTCCAATTCCAGGACGACCAGCTCCGCCAGCAGCCCCGACCGGTCCTCCGGTTCGGCGGCCGCGACCAGCGTTTCGATCGAGGGCCGCTGGCCCGAACGCCAGGCGGACTCGAATTGCCCGCAAATCGCATCGATGCGGCGACTGGAGAGAAGCGACGACGACAGGCCGGCTTGCCTTCCCTTCAATCCGCTTCGCCGGACTCGCCGCCCGGCGCCAACCCGTCCGTCTCCACGTCCCAGATTTTGCGAATCAAACGCAACTTGCGCTGAATCGTGGCCCGCGTACAATCCAACTTGTCGGCGATCTCGTCGTTCGTGTGGCCCGCCGGCTTCCACAGCGCGATCTGCTCCAACTCCGGATCTTGCAGCGCGTCGATCAAGACGCGGCATCGCTCGGACATTAACTCCGGCAGCGTGTCGGACAGATCATGGCCGATCAGGTCGTCCAGGCGGAACCGTCCGGAAGCGGTCAACTCCGATTCCAGCGTCACCCGCCCGCGGCCCCGCTTCTGAGCGTTTTCGCGACGGGCGACCAGGGCCGCCTGGCGAATCGTGAACACGACCAGCAGTTGCCACAGCTCGTTGCGACTCCCCAGGTCGCGATAACCGCCTTCGCGCAATTTGACCAACAACCCGCCCAGCACGCCGGCGGCCACATCTTCCTCGTCCACCGCCGTCGCGCGGTTCCGGCCGGCCAGATTCCGCCGAGCCAATCGCAGCACCTGCTTGAAGTAATGCCCCCACAATTTTCGGGCGGCATCCGAATCTCCGCGGCGAAGCGCGTTCAGCCAACTCGTGATGGAATTCGACACCGGCCACTCCGATCTTCAGAAGGCCGGTCAGTTCGCCTTGACCCGTTGGAAGGTCAGGCCGGTGTCGCCGGGCGGGCCGCCGGCGATGACGAACTGGAATTGGTCCGGACCTCCGGAGGTCACGCGGCCGGCCATCGTGCCCTGGTCGCCGCCGTCCATGACCAGCGCACTGCCGGTCACTTCATACTGGCCCGAGATCGTCGTCGCGTCTTGGCCTTTGGGCGTGGCCTTCCAGGTGAACGCCCCTTGCTCGTCGATCGTCAGGTCGAACGCGTTGCCGTCCCGTTCGGCGTGCCACTGGCCGACCAGATCCGTGGTCGGCGCCGCTTCGTCCGCCTTGGCCGCTTCCGGTTTCGGTTCGACGTCCGGCTTCGCGGTCGGCGGCGCGGCCTCGGCGGGCGGCGGAGCCGGGGCCGACTCGGGGCCTTTCAACGCCTCGTACATCCGCTTGGCCACCTGGTCGTTCGGCTGGGCCTCGACGACCCGCTGCAGCGATTTCAGCGCCGAATCCGCGTGGCCGCAGACCAGGTAGTGATAGGCGAGCACGAACAGGGCCGCCGTGTCGGCAGGGTTGCTCTTGACGTGCGCTTCCAGCGCCCGCAATTGGGCAGTGTACTCGTCGGAACTGCTGTACAAGCTGATCAACGTCGTCCAGTCCATCCCGGGAGCCACGGCCAGCAGGGCGTTCAGGACGCCCGCCGCCCGCTGGTAATCGCCCAGCGCAAACAGGCACAGGGCGCCGAATTCGTGAATCACGGGGTCACTCGGCACCTTCTGCACCGCCTGTTCGGCCAGGTTCAACGCCGATTTGTAGTCGCGGCGTTTGAATGCGTCGCGGCCTTGGTCCACCAAGGCGTAACCGGCCTGTTCCTCGGTCGATTCCGCCGGTGCCTGCGCCGCCGGAGCGGCCGCTTGCGCGTCGGCCGCCACGGTCTGGTCGCCCGACTCGATGTAATTGTTGATGACAATCGGCTGCGAATAATCGTACGCCGGAGCGGTCGCCACGACGGTCGGGGCGACGTAGTACGGGTTCACGTAGCCGTAGTAGTACCCGTAACCCCAGGTCCGCGTCAGTGCGGTCAAGCCCCAGTAGGTGGCTCCGACCGCAACGGGCACGTACCAGTTGTTACCCCAATGTCCGCTCCAGCAACCGTGGTACCAGCCGTGGTGGTGATAGTGGACATGGTTGTTATACCAATGGTCGCCCCAGTGGTTGTGCCAGTTCCCGCCGTATCCCCAACCGGGGCGGTTGAAGTTGTTAAAGTTGAAATTGAAGTCGTTGCCGATCCAATTCCCAACGTTGCCGCTGCCAATATTGTTACCGATTCCAATCTTGTTGCCGATGTTGTTGCCTCCGCCGATGATCGGCCGGTCACCGACACCGGGTCGATCACCAAGGCCAGGCCGGCCGCCAATGATGGGGCGGTCGCCGATCCCGGGCCGACTGCCGATGCCGGGAAGATCTTTGCCCATCCCGGGGCGGTCGATAATTCCCGGCTTGCCAAGAGACGGCCGGTCGGCGGGCAGCGTCGTGGGACGGTCGATCTTGCCCAGCCCCGGACGGTCCACTCCACCGATTCCCGGCTTGCCAAGCGACGGCCGATCGGCGGGCAGCGTCGTGGGGCGGTCGATCTTGCCCAGCCCCGGACGGTCCACTCCACCGATTCCCGGCTTGCCAAGCGACGGCCGATCGGCGGGCAGCGTCGTGGGACGGTCG
>CAIYOB010001420.1 GCA_903927685.1 uncultured Planctomycetaceae bacterium | reverse complement strand
CTCCGCAAGCCGACCGAGCAACCGCCCAAGTTCCCTTCGCTGTGGGGAACCAGCACCGCCTCGCGCGCCCCCCGCCCGCATCGGCCGGCGGCCCGCGTCCGCATCGACAATGCGACCTCGGACCGGTTCACGATCCTGGACATCTTTGCCCTGGACCGCATGGGCCTGCTGTACACCATCGCCCGGCAGGTGTACGAACTGGGGCTGTCCGTGCACAAAGCACGGATTGGCTCGCATCTGGACCAGGTGGTCGACGTGTTCTACGTGACCGACGCCCACGGACAGAAGATCAGCGACGAGCAGACGCTGACCACCATCCGCGATTCGCTGCTGCAGCGGATCGAACAGCTGGAGCAGGGATGACCTAGGCTAGCGGCCCGCGGCGACCGGCTCCGGCTTGGCCGTTGTCTTCAGCTTGTCCTGGAACACCTTGCGCACCTTGTCCACCTTGGGCCGGATGACGGAGCGGCAGTACGCCTGGCGGGGATTCAGCGCGAAATAGTCCTGATGATAGGCTTCGGCCGGGTAGAAAACCGTCAGCGGGGCAATCTGAGTCACAATGGGCTTGCGGAACTCCTTGGCCAATTGCGCCCGGTAGTACTCGGCCAACTCCCGCTGCCGATCGTTGTGATAGAAAATGACCGATCGGTACTGGGTCCCCACGTCGCGTCCCTGCCGGTTCGGCGTGGTCGGGTCGTGGGTCTTCCAGAAGACCTCCAACAGCTCCGCGTAGGTAATCACCTGCGGATCGAACGTGACCTGGGTGACTTCCGCGTGCCCGGTCAATCCGGTGCAAACCTGATAGTACGTCGGATTCGGAACGCCGCCGCCGCTGTATCCGGAGACGACCTCGTTGACCCCCTTCAACTCCTGAAAGACGGCCTCGGTACACCAGAAGCAACCGGAGCCGAAAGTCGCTTTTTCGACTTGGCTTCTGCCAGGTTCCGCCGTGGGCCCCGCGCTGGCTTGCAGCGCCGCGGCGGCCGCGAGGGGCGTGCTCTGGGGCGGTTCGTTCACCTCCGCCGCGGACACGGGAACTCCGAGCAGCAGCGCTGCCACGACCGCCGCCACAGCGCGACAGTCCGCGGCCAGCAGCCGAAACGGGTTCCCGCGCCACGTCATCGCCGCACGTCGGATTCGCATGGATTGTCCTCCGGATCGCAGCCCGGCGGGTCGGCCGACTGGGCCTTTTACCTGGGCCGCCAGTCAGGACTGCTCGCTGTAAGAGTCTTAGCCCCATGCCTCCTGCGTGACCAGAGGCGACCGAGGGAAAATCCGGAAACGCCGGGCGTGCGTTGCCGCCAACCACGCCCGACACACGCCTCGCAGTGGACCTCCCAATGGGCAGATGTTCCTGGCCCTTGCGTCTGCTAGAATCACGGTCGACCTGCGGCGAGGAGCAAACGATGAAGAAGACACTGTTGCTGTGGTTCGGTCTGGTGTTGCTGTCGGCCCATGTATCGGCCGGCGAACTGTCGAAAGAGGGCGCGACGGACTGGAAGATTGTCCTGCCCGACCAGCCGACGCTTGTCGAACAGACGGCCGCGCGCGAGTTGGCCGAGCATCTGAAGCTGGTGACCGGTGCGGATTATCCGACCGTGACCGAGAAAGATGTCTCCGCCGACGGGACGTCGTTGATTTTCGTGGGGCACACGACCAAGGCTCCACAGCAGGACTACCAGTTCGACGAAATCCTGATCCAGATGGACGGCGGGAATCTGATCCTGGCGGGACATGCCAAGCGCGGCTGTCTGTACGCAGTCTACTCGTTCCTACAAGACGTGGTCGGCGTTCGCTGGTGGACGCCGGAAGACACGTTCATCCCCACCAAGCCGACGCTGGTTGTGCCCGACAAGCTCCGCATCTCCTATGCGCCGCAGATGATCTCGCGGGAGATGTACCACCGCAACGCCCAGCCGACGGTGTTCTCGGCCCGCATGAAGGGCAACGGCCACCTGACTCCGGAATACGGCGGCGCGGTGCGGATCATCAACTTCGTCCATTCGTTCTACAAGTACCTGCCGCCCGACAAGTACTTCGCGGACCATCCGGAGTGGTACTCGGAACTCGACGGCAAACGGCAGCATGAACAGGCTCAACTCTGTCTGACCAACGACGAGATGATCCAGGAGTTGACCAAGACCGTCCTGGAAACGCTGCGGCAGAATCCCGACGCCAAGATCATCGACATCTCGCAGAACGACTGGCACGGGTTCTGTACCTGCGCGAAATGCAAAGCCCTGGACGAGGCGGAAGCAAGCCATGCGGGCACACTGCTGTCGATGCTGAACAAGGTCGCCCAGGCGGTCGAAAGCGAATTCCCCGACGTGCTGGTCGAAACGCTGGCCTACCAGTACACCCGCCAGCCGCCCAAGACGATCAAGCCCCGGGACAACGTGTTGATTCGGCTGTGTACGATCGAGTGCTCGTACCTCCAACCGCTGGACGGCGAGCAGAACCAGAAGTTCGCGGCGGACATGGAAGGCTGGAGCAAGCTGGCCAAGCATCTGTTCGTCTGGGATTACACGACCAACTACAATGACTACCTGGGCCCACATCCCAACCTGCGCGTGCTCGTACCGAACGTCCGCTATTTCGTCCGGCACGGGGCGATCGGCTTGTTTGCGGAAGGCGAAGGCGACGATTTCTGCGAGTTGAAGAACTGGCTGCTGATGCGCGTGATGTGGGAGCCGCAGCTGGACGGGGACCAGTTGATCGACGAGTTCCTCCGCGGCTACTACGGCCCCGCGGTCGCGCCGCTGCTCCAACAGTATTGGGACACCCTGATCGCGCGGGCGGAAGCGGAGCGGATCTATCTGGGCTGCTTCGGCGTGAACTCGGCCCACTGGCTCGATCTGCCGACGCTCAATCGTGTCACGGAGTTCATGAACCAGGCGGTCGAGACAGCGACTCGCGTCTCGGGTCCCGAGTCGGCCGATCTGCGCAGGTTGCGCTAGTCCAAACTGGGCCTCGACCAAGTCTGGCTCAGCCGCTACTATCCGCTGCGCTGCGAAGCGCGG
>CAIYOB010001419.1 GCA_903927685.1 uncultured Planctomycetaceae bacterium | reverse complement strand
GTCAGTTGTCGTCGCGTGGGGAGCGGGGAGCTGAGAGCTGGGACCGAGGGGCCGGCGCGGAAGGCGGCGTCGATTTGTGGCACGTGCTGACGCACGAGTTCGGGCATCTGCTGGGGTTGGACGACTTGGACGCCGAGCAGCATGCGGGTGAGCTGATGGCGGGCGAGTTTTCTCCGCAGCCGTGGCATGTGCCGGTGCTGTCGATCCCCGGGGTGCGGCGGCTGGAGCTGTCGGACTTGGCGTGGGATGGCGTCGAGTTGCGGAATCCGGGACCGTCGCTTACGACCGCGAGCGATGCTGACCGGCCCTTGGCGTCCGGTTCTCCGGTGACGAGCTTGGCCAGCCGGCAGGCTTCCGAGGCGGCGTTGCTGGCCTGGGCGGCGGACGATGACGACCAGGAGTCGGCGTTGCTGACAGCCCTGCGGCGGGACGACGAAGACGAGCACACGGGGCGCGTGGACCGGGTGTTCGAGGCGTCCGGCGATTGGGACTTGGCCCCGCTGGCCTGGGCGACAGAGGACCGGCCGCGAGACGTTGAGCAGCGGTGAACGAGGGCCGGCGCCGTGCCGTCGAGGTTCGCGTCGTGCGAGTGACAAGCGTCGTCTTGCGCTCCGCGAAAGAACGCCCTTTCGCGGAGCGAAAGGCGACCATCTGACCGTTATTGCTCGAACGATGATTAGTGGTTCACCGAGGCTGAGAGCTGGGATTGGGTGCCTGGGGGCGAGCCGCGAGGGGCGAGTAGCGAGCCCCCAGCCGTTGCAGTTGGTGGGCTCGCGGCACTCGGCCAGGCACTCCGACATTTGGCCTTGGCAAGACGCTGGCCCCCGGTGAAGCTTGGGCACGCCTTCCCGCATGTACCCGCGGCTAGCTCATCCCGCGGCTAGTTCATCCCTGCTTGACTTGCCGGCTGCGGCCGCTAGACTCACGCGGTTGGCCCGGTCGCGGCCACGGCAATGCTGCTCGATCGAGCAGTCGGTTTGAGTGGTCACCAGGGGCCAGGCCGCGTCTTTCGCCTTGTCGTCGGCAATCCGGCGAGACTCTTCCACGCAAAGGAACGACCATGTTATTTCGCTGTCACCGCGGTGCGGTCGCTTGGCTGCTTGTGGGCCTGATGGTCCTGACTCCGGCCTTGTCCTACGCTCAACCACCGGCTGCGAACCCGCCGGCTGCGGCGGGCGCCAAGTCCGCTGTCGATCTCGGCTATGTGACTCCAGAAACCCTGGCGGCCGTCGTGCTGCATCCCCGCCGCGTATTGACCGCGCCGGAGAACGAACTGCTGCCGATCGAGGTGATTTCCGCGGCCGGAATCAAGGAACTGGGCGTCGATCCGTTGGACATCGAGCAAGTGCTGGTCATCGCCGAGCCGCCGCAGGAGGGCCCACCCCAGGTCGCCGCCGTGTTGCGGTTCGCCAAGCCTCTGGCACAGGAGCAGGTTTTCGCTCCGTTGTGGCAGCAGACAACCGACGCCGAATTGGACGGCAAGAAGTATCGCCAGGCGCAGAACCCGATGATGTTGAGCATCTTCCGCCCGGACGAACGGACGTTGATCCTGGCCCACGATCCCCTGTTGCGAAAACTGTTGCGCCAGCATGCCCAGCCGCCGGCGGGAGAGATAAGCCAAGTGTTGTCACGGATCCCCGACCCGCCCGACATGCTGGCCGTGTTGCTGGTGGCGCCGCTCCGCCCGCTGCTCAAGGGCACCTTGGAGCAAGTGCCGCTGCCGCCGCCGCTGGCCGGCGTCGAGCAGGTTCCGGACCTGCTGAATCTGGTCGGCGTCCGCGTGAACATGACCGGCGACATGGCGATGTCGCTCACGCTGCGTGCGGAGAGCGACCAGGCCGCCGAGCAATTGGACGCCCTCATCGGCCGCTTGCTGGACACGGCGCGGCAGGCGATGCTGATGGAGGTCGCCAAGCAGGCGGAGAGTTCCGACCCGGTGGAGCAGGCGTCCGCCCGCTACGCCCAGCGGATAAGTTCGCGGCTGTTGACGGCCTTCCGCCCCCAGCGCAAGGGCAGTCTCCTGACCTTGGGCACCAAGGGGCAGGGACAGATGCAGGTGGCGACAATCGGCGTGCTGGTCGCGCTGCTGCTGCCGGCCATCCAGGCGGCGCGCGAGGCGGCTCGGCGCACCCAGTCGTCGAACAACCTGAAGCAGATCGGCTTGGCCCTGCACAACTATCACGACACGCATAATAAGTTTCCGGGACGAGCCAACACGGACCCGCAGGGCAAGCCGCTGCTCAGTTGGCGGGTCCATATCCTGCCGTTCCTGGGCGAGGCGGCACTGTACGAGCGGTTTCACTTGAACGAACCCTGGGATAGCCCGCACAATCAGGGACTGATTCCGCTGATGCCGCAGGTGTATCGCAATCCGAGCGGGAACCCGCCGCCGGGACGCTCGAACTACTTGGCTCCCAGCGGCGACGGGATGCTGTTCGCGGGCAACCAGGGCCGGGGAATCCGGGAGATCCTTGACGGCACGTCCAATACAATCATGGCGTTGGAGGTCGACGACAGCCACGCGGCCATTTGGACTCAGCCCGACGACTGGACGCCCGAGCCTCAGGACCCGCTGGCGGGATTGGGCTCGGCGCACCCCGGCGGATTCGAGGTCCTGATGGCGGACGGCTCGGTTCGGTTCATGAGCAAATCCGTCGACCCGCGGGAAATCCAGGCCCTGCTGACGATCGCCGGCGGCGAGGCGGTGGGAAGGTAGGTCCTGGGGCACGCCATCGTAACCCGACGCGTGAGCGAGGACAGATTCGTAACCCGACGCGTCAGCGAGGAAAGTAAGGAAGGCAATCATGTCCTATTCGGTTCGCTACGGGCTGAGGCTCGTGTTCGTCTTGGCCGCCGCGCAGGTCGGCGGCGGGTGGGGGGAGGTCCAAGCCCAGCCGTTGCGGTACAACTGGACCGCCAACCAGAAGTTCTCGTACCGCTTTGACATAACCGTCGACGCTGACGACGAGACGACCTCGTACAAGGGCATTACCAACTATGCTGTCGAGGCCGCCAGCCCCGAGCAGCTGCGCGTGACCTATCGCGGCGGCTTGACGGAATCCAAGACCGTCAAGCGGACCAATCAGGGCCCGGGGGGATTTGGGCCGCCGTTTGGCCCGTTCGGTGGCCGCTTTGGTGGTCCGCCGGGGATCCCCAGTCCGTTCTCCCGCCCGGCGTTTGCCGGCAAGACGCAGACGACCAACCGGATCACCCTGACGCCGCGCGGCAAGACCCTGGCGATGGAAGGCGACTCGCAGTTGCCCTACCTGCTGGGAAACGTGTCGCTGATGCCGTTCGAGTGGCTTCCGGAAGGTGCCGAGCGTGAGTGGGTTCTGGATGCCGGGGTCTCGATCACGGAAGAAGACGAGAATCGTCGGCACCGGTTTGGGCCGTTCGATCCCTTCGGGGGCCAGGGCAACAAGACCGTGCAGGCGGCCAGCGAAGTCACCCGGTACAGCATCCAGAGCACCAGCGGGAGCCTGGTCAAGGTCTCCCGGTCGTACAACTTGTCGATGCCGCAAGCGGGCGACAACCCCGCGTTTCAGATGACCGGGACGGGCACCTGGACGTTTGACCAGAAAGAGCACGTGCCGCACGCGCTGGAGATGAGCTACCAGCTGACCGTGAAAGACGGCAACACGTCGACCACGGTGCCCATCACGGTGAAATACGCCCGGATTTCCGCGGAAGAACTCGCCCGCCTGGAAGCGGCGGCCAAGCAGGAAGCCGAGACCCGAGCCAAGGCGGCGGCGGAGGCCAAGGCCAAGGCCGAGGCTCCGCTGACCAGCGCCGAGAAACGCGACGCGCTGGCCGCGCTGGCCTCGGGCGATAACGGGAGAATGGCCAAGACGCTCGGCGAACTGGCCGCCAAGGCGCCGCAGGAACCGGATCCCGACGTTGTCGCTGCGATCGAAAAACTGTTGGTCAGCAAGGACAAGGCGGTCGCCGATGCGGCCCACAGCGCCTTGCTGAAATGGTCTCCCGCGTACCAGCGGCGGAAGAGCCTGGCCAAAGCCTATCAGGGGCCCGGAGCGCTCGATTCGACCGACCTGGTCGTCGAGTCGACGACGCCCTTGTATGTCGGCCAGTTGGTCCAGGCGCAACGCAAGAACTACGGTCCCTTCTGGCGCGCCGCCCAAGTCCAGGAGTTGCTGGCCGATGGCACCGTCAAGCTGGGGTTCCTGACGTGGGGCGAAGTGCGGGATACCGAGGTCGTTACCCGGCGGAACATCCAGTTGGCGCCGCCGGAACTGGAACAGCCGGTCAAGCCGCCGGCGGCGGCAACGGCGGCTGCGACACCAATGCCAGTGACAAACCGCACGTGGTCGGACGCCAGCGGTCGGTTTCAGATCGAAGCCGCGTTCGTGAGCGTGGTCGACGGGAAAGTGAACTTGCGCCGTGCCGATGGCCGCGTGATTGCCGTTCCGCTGGAGAAACTCAGTGCCGCCGACCAGGCCTACGTCCAGCAACAGCAGCAGGCCGAGAATCCGTTTGCGGTGGATTGAGCGGGAGGGGGGGACCCTCCCCGGCCGCTACCGCGTCCGACCCTCCCGCAAGCGGGAGGGTGAAATGTTCGTCAACGCTACCGCAGTCGCCCCTCACCGCAGGCGGGAGGGTGCATGAGGCGTTCATCGCCGCATCGGCGGTTCCACCATCCAGTTTCATTGCCTTTCCGACAGTTTCGATGTGAGGTTGCCATGCCACGCAGAGGGTTGCTCGTCAGCTTGGTCCTGCTCGTCTTGGTCGCTCGCGGTGCAGCGTTGGGCCAACAGAACGAAACGCGGCTCTGGAAGGACTCGACCGGCAAGTTTCAGATTCCTGCGGCGTTGATCGAGCAGACCGCGACGGCCGTGCGACTGCATACCGCGGACGGACGCGAAATCGCGGTCCCGCTCGCGCGCCTGAGCCAGGAGGACCAGGACTACCTGAAGTCACTCAACGCCTCGGCCGACGATCCGTTCGCCGGCGGCACGCCGATGCCCGCGGCGGCGGCGGCGGCAGCGCCGGCGGCGTCTTCGGCAGCCCTGCCGGGGACGTTGCGGGCCGCGGCAGAATCCCCGTCCGCCGGCGAGGAAATGGCCTTGCCGGGCACGGGCAACACGTTGGACATGGGAGCGGCGCCCGCCAGCGCGCCGTTCGTGCCGGACCCGCAACCGGCAGCGCCAGCCGTAGCTGCGGGGGTGGCGCCGGTCAGTCCGGTCGATGCCTATGACAAAGTCTCCACCCCGGTGCTCGCCAGCGGCGCCGAGAGCCGCTTTCTGTTGTCGATCGGGCGGCACAAGTCCGGCAGTTCGCCGGAGACTCGCGGGCGGATCTATGTCGTGAATCTGGCTGGCAAGAAAGCCGATCTCGTCTGGGACTTTCCCAACGCCGTGCGGGTGTGGGACCACGACCCGGCCAGCGGCCGAACGCTGGTGGTCGACAAACTGGACCAGTTCCAGCGAGGTGGTGAATTGGTGCTGGTGCAGGGGCTGATGACGGGCAGTCCGAAGTCGCTGTTCCGGCGAACGCTGCCGGGCGCCGGCAAACCCGGATTTGCACCGCAAGTGGAATGGGCCAAGTTGCTCTCCGGTTCCCACGTGGCCGCGATTGTCGACCGCGTGCTGTGTGTCTGGGATTTGCCGGCCGCCAAGTTGCTGTACCGCGTCGAGACAGCCAGTGCGAGCGAACCGCCGGTGTTCAGCGGCAGCCAGCGGTACATGGCCATTCCGCAGAGCGGCAAGGTGGTGATCGTCGAGACGGCGAGCGGAACGGTGCGCAGGTCGCTGGCTACCGGCAGCACGTTGACGCCGGGAGCCGCCTTCGACCCGACGGGCGGACTGCTCGCGGTCTGCTTCTCGAACCAGTACCAGGTCTGGGACGTCGCGGCCGACAAGACCGTCAGCCAGGCCACGACGACCGACCACTTGGGTTCGCATCCCATCCACTGGATCGGCCCCAAGATGTTCCGCGGGGCGTTGGGGGACGCCGTCCAATTGGACCTGGGCATGTCGGTTTGGAAGTACAGCAGTTCGGCCAGTACCGAACCGATCATGGTGGGGGACAAGTTCCTGGTGGCGACGACGTCGCAGAACTGCGGTTTGGCCAGCGTGAAAATCCCGCATGCCTCGGCCCAGAAAGCCGTCGAAGCGCTCCAGCGGGCGGGGGACGGGGCGATGCTGGTGCGGGCCGGCTCGGCGGTGGCGATTGCCGTCGAGTCGACCGCTCCGGTGGATCAAGCGGAGATCGAAGCGTCGTTGGGGCAAGCGGCGGAGAAAGCTGGCTGGAAGGTCAGCCGCAGTGCTCCGGTCACCCTAGTCGCCAAGATTGGCCGCGGGGAGACCCAGCAGTTGCAGTTCCGCAGCATGCGCGGCGCTCCGAACGCCGTGAGCACGGCCAGCCTCACGCCGTTCACCGCCGAGTTGCAGATCCGCAGCGGCTCGAACGTGTTGTGGACGCGGGCGACCGAGAACCGCATCCCGCCACTGCTGCACTTGAACGAAGGCGAAACGGTCCAGGATGCAGTCAAGCGGTATGAAAAGCCCGACCCGGGGTTCTTCTCGCGGCTGGATCTGCCGCCCCGGATCCCGAAACCCGAGATCACGGCCCAGGTGGGACGGAGCGTGCTGACAGGCGACCAGTGGCAGGACCTGAAGCTCAACCCTACGCGGCCGAAATCGCGGTGACGAGCCCGTGGGACGGATTGGCAATCCGTCCTACGCTGGCTCCCCGGAGTAGCGGGGCGAGGGCGTTACTTCCAGAGCGTGGCCAGAGCGTGTGACGGCCCCGCATCTCGAAGCTTCTGCAGCAGCGTTGCCTGGGTGTAAAAGCCGGCCAAGACGATCGGCTGGTCAGCCCGTCCGGCCGGGAAGATGGCCAGCACGGGGACCTGCTTGTTGCCCAGGGATTCCAGCTTCTGGCTGATCTCGGGATCGCCCTTCGTCCAGTCGGCTTGCAGCGCAATCACGCCGTTGCTGCGCAGCGCGTCGCGGACCGGCTGGGTCTCCAGCACGGTGGCTTCGAGCGTCTTGCAGGTCAGGCACCAGTCGGCGGTAAAGTCGACCAGCACCGTCCGGTTGCGGGCTAGCGCCTGTTGCAACCGTTGCTCGCTGTACGGCAACCAGTGAATCTCGGTCGTGTGTTGCGTTATCTCGGGTGCGTCCAGCAGGTCGTCTGCGGAGCCGTGCAGAGCCGCCTGCTGGGTGACGTACCGCTCGAGGCGATGCTCCATGATCCCGCGCAGCCCGTACACTTCACGGCCGTCGAGCGTGATCTTGCCGGTGAACGCGACCAGCCCGCACAGCACGGCGAACGCCGCCGCACCCAGCCAGTTTCTCACTTTGACCTGGGGCTCGGCGGTAAAGGGAATCTGGCCGATCCACCAGCACGCGGCCCCCAGCCCCAGCAGCAGCGCGACGGTCGGCACCACGTTCGCCCAGGCGGTGAAACTGAGCAGGTAGATGACCGTGCCCAGCAGGACCAGGCCCATGAGCTGCTCGAACCGCTCCATCCACGCGCCCGGCCTGGGCAGCAGCCGGAGCGCCTTGGGAACCGCGCCGATCACCAGGTAGGGACTGGCCATGCCCAGCCCTACCATCGCAAAAATCATGTACACAACGCCGGCCGGCTTGCCCGTGCAGTAGCCCAGCGCCACGGCGACTCCCGGACCGCTGCACGGCGTGGCGAGGATGGTGGTCAGGATGCCCTTCATGAACGCGCCCGCCGGCCCTTCTTTTTCGGCCAGTTCCGACGCCGAGGCGCTGCCGACAAAGCCCGGGATCGGCATCTGCCAGACTCCCAGGAAGCTGAGCCCCATGGCGAACACGATTCCCGCCAGCGTGATCGTCACCGTTTCGCTGCTGAACTGCTGGCCCCAGCCCACGTTGTATACGGCGGCCAGGGTCGCCAATACCAGGAACACGGACAGCAGGCCCAGCGAGTACCAGACATTCAAGGCCAACACCTTGGCCCGGCTCTCGCCCGCTTGCTGGACAAAGGCCATGACTTTCAGCCCGATCACGGGCAGGACGCAGGGCATGATGTTCAAGACCAGGCCGCCCAGAAAGGCGTAGACCAGGACCAGCGACAACGGCGTCTGCCCGTTGGTGTTCGCCGGCGGCAAACCTCCCGGAATGGTCGGAGGGGTGCTGATCGCGGTGCGGCCCGCGTCCGGAATCGTCGCGGGCGGCGCGGACTCCGCAGGCGCCTCGCCGGCCAGGGCCGCGGCCAGTTGCGCCGCCTCGGCATACCGCGAGTCGGTGAAAACCAGGGACGCCGACTGGCCCGCAACTGCCGGCCCCACGGTAACATACGCCGCGAACTTCGCCCCCAGCGGCCGGTCGCACGAAGTGTCCGTGCAGGTCTGGTAACCGAACAGCCCGGCGAATTCGTACGGTCCGTCCGGAGTGCCCGGCGGCACGGTCAATTCGGCGGTCCAGGTCACAGGCCCGTCGTGATAGCGAACCGCGGGCTGGTCGCCCTCCGCCGGCTTGACGATCGGTTCCGGCGAAGCCGTCACCGCATCCAGTTTCCAACCGGCCGGCGAGCTGACCGCGATCAGCGTCGGCTTGGCGACCTGCTGGGGGTCCCGGGGCTCGTACGCGTACAGGTGCCAACTGGCGTCCGGCACGGCGGAGATGACCAGGGTTAGTTTTCCGCCCGCCGCTACCGTGGACGGCTCGACATGCCCGCGAAATGCAGCGTGGGCACGGTCGGCCCGATAGTCGTTGGCTGCGGGGGCTGGACTGGGCACCGCACTCGGCGCCACGGCCGATGCCACCGGGGACTCAGGCGCAGCGGGGGCGGGATCCAGGTAGCCGCCAAAGGCGATCTCGATCTTCTCGCCGAAAACGGGTTTGCAGCCGACGTTGTCGCTGCAGATCTGGCCGTCGAACACGGCTTGAAAGCGGACGTTTTCGACGTCGGCGTCTGCGGCGAGTTCGATTGGCGCCGACCAGGTCACTTGACCATAGTGCTCGCGCAACGGCACCTCGAACACTTCGACCTTGCGAACCTCCGGCGGCTTGTCCGGCTGAAACGGACCGGTGAGCCGGACCGGACTGGACGGCGGCACGGTGATCTTGGCAGGCCCGGGACCGCCCTGTTGGTCAAGTGCGTACACATGCCATTCGGGGGCCAAGGACGCGCGGACTTCGAGGACGCCGGTCCGCTGGCCGCGGTGGGCTCGGAAGCTGCCCGAGAGCTTCAGTTCGTTCTCGCCGCCTCCGTCGCCGAGGAAGTCGCCCAATCCGGGCGCATCCGCGAAATCCGGGAGCATCGCCGGCGGCGAGGCCGGCTCCGCGGCCCGAAGACTTGAGGACACAAACAAGACCAAGCCGGCGGCGAACAGACAAAGCGATCGACAAGTGGTTGCTACGATCATCCGTAATACCCTGCCCCATATAATGTTGTGCCGTGTGACATGGTACCGGATTTGGCAAGGCAGGGTCAATGCAGCCCCCGCAGCCCCACTTGCCAATTCCCGGTCCAACGGGTCTAACTGCAACTCGCCAAACCCATCCACTTGATAATGAGATCCATGACTGAATCAACCGTTACAAAGAAGCGCGTCGCGGTCGTCGGAGGCGGGATTTCCGGCTTGGCGGCAGCCCATCGCGTGCACGAATTGGCGCCGGACGTCGAATTGCTTCTGTTGGAAGCGGCTCCGCGACTGGGCGGCGTCTTGGAGACGGTGCGCACCGATGGATACCTGATCGAACGCGGCGCGGACAACTTTATTACGACTCCCGCCTGGGGCATCGACCTGTGCCGGCGCGTCGGACTGGGCGACCAGTTGCTGCAGACCAATCACGAACATCGCCATGCCTTTGTGGTCTGCCGGGGCCGATTGCGGCGGATCCCGGAGGGCTTTGTGATTATGGCGCCCAGCCGCATCTGGCCGGTGGTCACCACGCCGATCCTCAGTCCCTGGGGCAAGCTGCGGATGGCGTGGGAGTACTTTATTCCCAAGCGTCAGGAGGAGGGCGACGAGAGCCTGGCGTCGTTCGTCACGCGGCGGTTCGGCCGCGAGACCTACGACCGGCTGGTCCAACCGCTGATCGGCGGCATTTACACCGGCGATCCGACCAAGTTGAGCGTCCGCTCCACGATGCCCCGCTTCCAGGACATGGAGCGCGACCACGGCAGCTTGATCCGCGCCGTCTGGAAGCAGGCGAGCAAGCCAAAGTCCCAGATGCAGGGCGGCAGCGGGGCGCGATACAGCATGTTCATGACGCTCCGGGACGGGATCTCCAGCTTGATCGACACGCTGGCCGCACGGCTGCCGGCCGGCGCGGTCCGGACCAGTACGCCGGTGACTCGCCTGGCCCGCGATCCAGCCGGCGGCTGGCAGCTGACCACGGGCGGGGCCAAGCCGGAGACGCTGCATTGCGACTCCGTGGTCCTGGCGCCCAAGGCGCCCGCGGCTGCACGTCTGATGGCCGAGATCCACCCGCAATTGGCCGACCAACTGGCGTCCATCACGCACGCCAGCTGCTCGATCGTTTCGCTCGGCTATCGCCGCGAGCAGATTTCGCATCCGATGGACGGCTTCGGTTTCGTCGTCCCGCAAGTCGAGAACCGAAAAGTCCTGTCGGGCAGTTTTTCCAGCGTCAAGTACCCCGGACGCGCGCCCGAGGGTAGCGCCCTGGTCCGCGCCTTTATCGGAGGCGAGATGCAGCCCGAACTGGCCGCGTTGCCGGACGATCAACTGGTCGCCATCGCCCACGCTGAACTGGGCCAGCTGCTGGGGATTTCCGGTGAGCCCAACCTGGTGCTCATCAGCCGTTACGAGCAGGCCATGCCACAGTATTACGTGGGTCACGGCGAACGCATCCGGCAAGTCGAAGCCGCCCTGGAACAGCTGCCCGGCTTGTACTTTACCGGCAATGCCTTCGGCGGCGTCGGCATTCCGTTCTGTATCTACAAGAGCGAAAAAGTGGCGGAGAAGGTAGCGGGAAGACTGAAGGGGGAAGTGTGAAGGGGAAGATCGGCGGCGCGGTAACGGCCGGCCAGGGCCCCGTCGCTGAACAACAACTTACCTCAGCGAGCACCATCGTTCCCGGCTTCTCCTGGTGCGCAAGCTGAGCTATCGCGAGGCAGTATCCGGCACAGGCTGCGCAATCGTTAAAGGCAGTCGATTCTGCGCGTCGATACCTTGGGAGTGCGACAGATCGGCGGCAGGCGACGAGGTGCGAATTGGCTGGCACGGAAGTGCCTTCCGCCGCCCGCTCGACGCTGCGGGCCGATCTTCAGTCAATCTCGTTAGGATCATGCGAGTCGCTGTCGTGCGCAGCCGCCGTCAATGCTGGCAACGAATCGGGCTGCCCACCCGCCCGTGCGTGTTGGCGGCATTCGTACTGCTGACGGCCGTGGCTGGCTGCGCCGGTTTCCGGCCCGTCTGCGACCGCGACTGCGTGTCCGCGAACCTCCAACCGCGTACCGGGCTGGAGCTGGCGGCGGAGACGTGCCAGGGCGAAGTTCTTTTGCCCAATGGGGCCGCGCTGGAGGACGGACTGACTGAGGAGGAAGCGGTTCTCATCGGGCTCTGGAACAACGCCGCTTTTCTGGAAACACTTGCCGAGCTGCGGATTGCGCGCGCCGACCTGATCCAGGCCGGGCTGTTGCCGAACCCGGAGGTCGTGTACTTCTTTCCCGTGTCCGACAAGCCTTTCAAGTACTTGGTCGACATGCCGATCGAAGCGTTTTGGTTGCGGCCGATCCGGGTCGCGGCGGCGGGACGCGAGGCCGATCGGGTGTGCGAACGACTGACGCAGTCCGCCCTGGACTTGATCCGCGATGTGCGACAGGCTTACGCCGATGTGCTGCTGGCCCAAGGGCGCCGGGAAGTGGCCGAAGAGGCGGTACGGATCCGGAGTCGCATCGCCGAATTGGCCCAGGCGAGACTGGAGGCGGGAGATAGCAGCGGTCAGGAAGCGGCGACGGCGCGCATCGACGCCCTCCAGGCCCAGCAGGACTTGACGCGAATCCGCTACGACGTGGATCTGGCCGAGGAACGGCTGCGCAACCTGCTGGCCTTGGGAAGTGACCGCACGCCGCTGAGCCTGAGCGCGGTTTCGCCACCCTTGCGCGCCGACTTGGACGCCGACCAGTTGACGGCGGAAGCGACCGAGACGCGTCCGGATGCCCTGGCCGCCGAACAGGCCGTGGCCGCGGCCTGCGAGCGATTACGACTGTCTCGCGTGGGCTGGGTCCGTCTGCTCGGGATGCTGGACGCGACCAGTGGCCGGGACAAGGGCCACGAATTCGGGCCGGCCTTTCGCGTCACACTCCCGATTTTCAACCGGAACCAGGGCGGGATTGCCCGCGCCGAAGCCGAGTTGACCAAGGCCAGCCGGCAATGCGAGACGATTCATAATCAGATTGTGTTGGACGTCCACCAGGCCCACGATCGTTACCTCCAAGCTCGGGCGGAGTTGGAAATCCTGGACGAGCAGGTTCGCCCGGAGGTCGAGTCGGCGATCCAGCGCATGGACCAGGCGTATCGCGAAGGGCATGTCCCGTACGTGGTCGTCCTGGAGACAACGCGTCAACTGCTGGACAGCCGCGTCCGCCAGCACCAACTGCATGCCGAAGTGCGGCGGGCTTGGGCTGACTTGGAACGAAGCGTGGGTCGCCATTTGGACGAACCCGCCTTGAGCGACGAGGAGGGGGCAGGGTGAGC
>CAIYOB010001418.1 GCA_903927685.1 uncultured Planctomycetaceae bacterium | reverse complement strand
GCCCGCGGCGCGGCTTCGTAGGTGATCGGGCACTCCGCCGAACCGCTATCGGCCGGCGTAAGTTCCAGCGTCTCGCTCTGGGGATAGACGCCGTCGGCCACGACGATGTGGACCGGCTCGGCGAGCGGTCCTTGGGCTTTGAGCCGGCGCACGGCGTCGCGCGCGCCGGCCAGGCTGGCCAACGGGCCGTCGGACTGGTCCGCGTTCGCCGCGGCGATCCGCCCCGACCAGGCGTCACTGCCGTGGGGCGCCACGTGCAGCGTCACCGCAGCCGCGGGACTCGCCAGGGCCAGGAGCAGCATCAGGACCGGACCGGCTGAGCAGGGGGCGGGCGTGCGCATCGTGCTTTCCTTCGGGGGAGTGAGGTGGGAGCATGGACTAACCGTCGCCACGGCGGGGTTCTGACAGGGCACGCAGCTAACGTGGCGCGGCCTGTTCGATCTGGACGTCGTCGAAGGAGATCTCGCCGGTACTGCCGAACAAGCCCAGGCGGACGATGGCCTGCCGAGATTGGGACGGGACGCGGATTTCCTTGGTGTGCTGTTTCCAGTCGCTCGATCCGAGGAACGTACCCAGGAGGGACATGCCAACTTCCTTGCGGTCGTCGTCATAGAACGTGACCAGGGCGGCGGGGACCTCGGAGTTCGTCCAGCCTTTGCGGGTGTCGCTGAACTTGACCCAGGCCGACACGCGGAGGTCCGTCACGGTGCGGCCGTCGGCGGCGAAGCCCTGCATGATGTGCGCCATCCGACTGGGCGTTTGGTTTCGCAGGGTAATGAAGTGCTCGCCCTCGGGCGCCTCGCGGCCCGTCTCCCAGGTCACCAGCCGCTGGTAGTACCAGCCGGGCATGTACCCGCGCGCGTCGGGCGATTGTTCGAAATTGCCGTTCAGGACTCCGGGGCCGGCCGACGCGTCCTGCGGCTGGCGTTCCTCGTCCGCCCGGCCGGTCATCGGCACGAACAGGGTCGGCTGCAGCTTTTCGGCCTGCAGTTGCCCGTCCTTCTTACGCATCAAGTACAAGGTCTGCTGGTAGGCGTCGCCCACGGGGACGACGATCAGGCCGCCTTCGCGCAATTGGTCCACCAGCGGCCGCGGCACCTTTTCCGGCGAACAAGTGACGATGATCTTGTCGAACGGAGCGTGTTCGGGCCAGCCCTGGAAGCCATCGCCGACGCGGACGAAGACGTTGGTATAGCCCAGGCGTTTCAAGGTCCGTTCAGCGCGCAGCCCCAGCGGCTCGACGATTTCGATCGAGTACACCTCCTTGACCAGCGGGCTGAGCACCGCCGCCTGATACCCGCTGCCCGTGCCGATCTCCAGCACGCGATCGGTGGGCTGCGGGGTCAGCTGTTCGGTCATGTAGGCGACAATGAACGGCGATGAGATCGTCTGGCCTTCGCCGATCGGCAAGCCCATGTCGTAGTAGGCGAATCGGCGTTGGTCGGCCGGCACGAACTCGTGCCGCGGCGTGGTGCGAATCGAATCCAGCACGCGCGGGTCTTTGACGCCATCCGGAACGATGATGTCGTCGACCAGTTGCCGCCGCGCCTGTTCGAATTGGGCCGGGGTCTGGGCCGCGGCGGGAACCGCCACGGCGGCAAGATAAAGGAAGTAGATGACATAAGCCCACGTGGTCCGACGCATACTCCTGCTCCCGCACTCTACTGAATCCGCAATCCCTTGGGCAGCGCTTCGCCGAACGCCCGGCCTTGCTCTTCGCGGTCCAACGTCCCGCCGTCGCGGACCAGCTGGATCAGGTGCGGCGAGGCGTTCAGGCTCTCCATCCAGTCTACAATCTCGCGACGGGTTCTGTCGTCCACATCCCGGTAGCGGTCGCCTGTGCGACGAGCCATCTGCATGGCCGAAAAGACGTCCACGTCGCCGGGCTCGCGAGTCCGCATCAGCCGGGCGAGCCAGGCTTGGGCCGTTTCGGCGGGGGCGACGGTGTTCAACGGCCCGTACTGCGGCTGGCGTGTCCCGATGCGGCCCAGCGCCCACACCATAGCGCCGCGGGCCGGCTGCATGGACTTCTTGGCCATCAGGTCCACCAGCATGTCGCCCAGGTCCCGCTTGTCGCCGACCGGCAATAACTCGAGTCCGGCCAACAGACGCCACAGTTCGACGGACTGTTGCGGCGTGAAGCCCACATCGCCGCTGCCCTTGCCGGCAGTGGTCCGGCGATGCAACGAACGCACGGCGGCCAGCAGCGGATCGGCGATCGCGCGCTGTTGCCCCGCCGACAATCCGCCCGCGATCCGCCGCCAGAGGATCCACGACTCGCTCCGCACGCCGGCGGCGCTGTGGACCAGTTTGCCCTGCACGATCCGCCACGTCTCGGAGACCCGCCAGTCGTCGACGGCCAGCCCATAGCCGGGCCGCAGGGCAAAGCCCAGCAGGTTCAGCCAGCGGGCTTCGTGCTCGGCGCTCTTTCGGCGGCCCGCCTGGTGGTCCAGCAAGGTCTCCCAAATCCTCCGCAGCAGCGTCATGGGCCAATCGTTGCGGTCCAACTCGAGGGCCGCCGTCAGACGTTTGACCAAGCCTTCGGGCTTGTCGTGCCCCGCCGCGCCGAAGGTATCGGCAAGGACTTGCGCGCACTGGTTCCAGCCGTCTTCCTCGATCACCCCCTCGGCTTCGCCGACGGTCTCCGCCGCGTCCTTGTCCGTCTGCGTCGCGGAGCGGACGTCGAACTGCAGCCGCCAGCGGCGGTCGGTGCCGGCTTCGCTGCACCACAGGTCCAGCGTGCCGATCTCTGTCAGCCGGGCGTGGAGCAGCACCGGCAGCGAGCCGGCCTGCTTCTTGCCCCGGGTCCGCAGCACGGTGCGGATCGGCGGCAGCGGCTTCATCTGCTCGCGGTCCACTGCCAACAACTGGCCCGGCGCGTCGGTCAACCGGGTGCTGGACACGTACAGCGGGAACTCGGCCGGCTGGTGCACCAGCAAGTCAAACCGCCGCTGGAGCAGATCGATCGCTTGCCCTGGTTCGGCGCTGCCGGGGACCAGGCACACAGCTGACGGCGGCTCGCTCTCGACGCCGATGTAGTACGAGCGCGCCAGTCCAGCGGCAATCCGCACGCCCCGGCCCCGCCGCACGGTGCCGTAATGCGCGGCTCCGTGGGCGACGGCCAAGTCCAGGCGGTCGTTGTCCAGCAGGATCGGCGTCCAGTCGGGATCGCCGCCGCGGAACCAGGAACTCAGTACCTCCAGCAGGCGTTGGCGGATCAGCGGCGAGTTGAACACGCCGCCGTTCAGGAGTACGATATCCGGCCGCGCTGGATCGGCCTCCCCCGTCATGGCCTGCTTCGTTGCCCGCCGCGCGGCGGCCGGCGGTTCCGCGGCCTGCGTCGAGTCAGCAGGACTGTCCAGCACTTCATCACCGGCATGCCGATGGGCGGTCAGGAACGCCGCCAGGTACTTGGTCACCGCCGGATCGGGCGCGTAGGGCAAGCCGAATTCGCGGAACCCGGACTGCACCTTCTGCGGCTTGTCGTCCAGGCCGACGAATGGGAAGAACCCGTCCAGCAGCAGCGGTCGCACCTGGTCACGGTGCACTTCGACTCGCACGCCGCCGCCGATCAGTTTCGCCCCGCTGCCGGGCAGGTTGAAGGTCAGTTGCGGCAGGCAGGGTTCGGTCAGCAGTTCTTCCTTCAGCCGACGGCTGATCCGCACCAGCACAGCCCACTGATGCGGCTGCAAGCTGCCGCCCAGCTGCTCCTCCAGGTGCTTGGCCAGGGCCAGATCCTGATTATCGCCGCCCAGGATCAGATGATCGCCCACCGCCACGCGATGAAACTGAACTTTGTCCCCTTCCCCACGACGGACGCGGATCAGGGTGAAATCCGTCGTCCCGCCGCCGACGTCGCAGACCAGGATCTTCTGCCCCGGCTCGACCCGCTGCTCCCAGTCCTGGTGATGGGCGTCCAGCCAGGCATAGAATGCGGCCTGGGGTTCCTCGATCAAGACCACGCGGGGCAGGCCCGCAGCGGCCGCCGCTTGCACGGTCAACTCGCGGGCCACTTCATCGAACGACGCCGGCAGCGTCAGCACGACGTCCTGGTCCTGCAGCGGGTGGCCCGGGAAGTGGGCGTTCCAGGCGTCGCGAATGTGCTGTAAATAGCGGGCGCTGGCGGTGACGGGACTGAGCCGTTCCACGTCGGCGGCGCCCTGCCACGGCAGCAGGTCCGCCGTGCGGTCCACGCCCGAATGGCACAGCCAGGACTTGGCCGAAGCGATCAACCGGGCCGGCGCTCGGCTGCCCTGTTCGTGCGCGAACATGCCGACCGCGTAGGATGGCACCTCGCGACTCCACGGCAACCGCAAGCCGGCCGCTGTCGCCTGGTCGGCAACCGGTTGATAGTGGAACGAAGGCAGTGTCTCCAGGGCTTCGACTTGACCCACGTCGACCAGTTGCGGAATGCGAAACGTCTCGACTTTCCACGGCTCGCGGCTGGTATCCACGAAGCCCACGGCGGAATTGGTCGTTCCCAGGTCGATGCCGACAATAAAGCGGCTGGGCTGGGACAAGTCGTCCGCGGGCATTGGGCTGGTCGGCATGCGAGTACCTTGGCACGAGGATCAGTCCGCCTTGAAGGTCACGGTCCACGGGAATCGCCGGGGGTTTGAGCCAGCGGTTCCAACTCCCGTCCCGGTTCCACCGGGCCGAGGCCCCCCAGCCACTGGCCACACAGGATCGTACCAGACTGGCGCAATTATTCAACGGCCCATCAAACGGACAGCCCATCAGCTGGACACTTGTCAGCAACCGCTTGCCGGCGGCCTTCCTTCCCGGTCTTGCTAGCTCAACACCGAGCAAGCAAGCTGAAAACGGCGCGTGGCGATGTCCCCCACGGCGTGGCCCCTGTTTCTCGATCAATGGTTACGGCAGGACGATTTCGTACAGCATCCGGGCCTGGCCGTTGTCGGACACCGACAGCGGAATCAACAGTTGGTTCGCCTCGCAAGTCGCGTTGATTTCCCCCGTCCGTTTGCCGCTAGTGGCCAGTCCGTAGATCTTGGCGTCCGCCGGGCTGGGCACCCGCAGGGCCACGGTCGCGCGACCGTTCTGGACCAGGTGCGGCAGGCCGCCCCAGCCGAGCAGCACCTTGCGGGCCCGGTCGGCATAGCGGGCTCCGGTGTTCTGCAAGTCGGTCAGGTGCGTGATCAACAGCCGCTTGCTGGCCGCGATCGGCTGTCCGTCCAGGCTGCTGATCCAGACGGTGGAGTCGGTGTCCTGGATCTCGATCACGGCCGACTGCGTTTCGATCTTCGCCCCGGCCGGAGCAAAGCCGCCGGCGGTCCGAGCGGTGTCCAGCACAAAGGTGTTTGCCGGGGCATCAATGGTCAGCTGGCCGTTCTCGCTGACCAGCCGTTTGGCACCGAGATCGGTGCGGTTCTCACGAGGTAGCCAGCCCAGTTCGCGCAGGCCGTCAAGCACGCGCTGGCCCGCATCGCCGGCGAACGGATCGAAGCGGCCGCCCACGATGGGCAGCACGGCTCGGCCGGGCAGCTTCGGCGGCGGTTCCTCCGCCACCGTCCAGCCGACGCGTGTCAACCAGGCCAGCGCATTCCACGACGGAGTCTTGTCGCGCGAGGTGCTGGGCGTCTTCAGCAACTGGCCGGTGGTCGCCGCGAGCGCCACCGCGTGCGCAGCCGGCTCCAAGTCGCCACGCAGGAACAGGCACAGACTGGCCCGTTCCGCCGCCTGGTTCAAGGGGTCGGAGGCGACGTCAAAGTAGTTCAGCGGCCGTACGCCGACGACGCCTTCGCGGTTGTGCGAGTAGGCAAACCGCCAGACGCCGTCCCAGTCTTGCAGCGCGCCCAGTGCCCCGGTCAAGATCCCGCCGACGCCGCGGAACCGGCCCGGCGAAGAATAGTTGAATTCCGTAATCGTGAACGGCTTGCCGTGCAAACGGGTAAACGCACAGCTGCGGCCGCCCGGGGCCCCGTCGGCGATCGGGCTCGTGTTGGGGCAACTGGACGGCAGCGACCACGGCCGCTCGAGAAACCGCGGATGGTCCACGTAGAAGTGGTCGTCCACATAGTCGAACGACGTGCGGACGGCTTGCATCTGGATCGGATTGGTCCAGGCGTTCATGTCCGTCAACAGGGCGTCGCACTTCAATTCATCGCGCAGGAACCGACGCGTCCGATTGAAGAAATCCTGTTCGAGGTCAGCCAGGAACACGTTGAACAGGACGGCCGCAGGCGAGGTCGCGTGGACGTCTTGCAGCGGCACCGTGCCGGTGGCGGGATCCTGATCGTTGGGCAGGTTCCCCCACGCGGACTTCAGGGCCGCACGGTCCGGGAACCGGACGGCCAGCCAGCGATTCCAGGCACGTTGCAGGTCGTCGCGCAGCGGCCCTTGCAGGCGGTTGGCAAAGTTCCCGGGGTTGTCCTCGTTGACCAGGCTGAGCCAAGACAGCGCGGGCTCGTCGGCGTAACGGACTTTCGTGTAGGGGTTCACATGCTCCAGCAGGGCTCGCGAAAACTCCAGGAAATCCGCGTACGCCCGCTCGTTGACATGAACGGCCAGCTTGTATTCGTCCATGCCGATGTCGCCGTCCGTCCCGGGATAGATCTTTGCCTGGGGGACGGGCCGCGAGACGAACAGGTCCGTGGTCACATAGATGCCCCGCTGTTTCAGGGCGGCAAACAGGTAGTCGAGTTGGTCCAGTCGTTCCGGCAGAAATCGAATTCCGCCGGCGGACGAGCGATCGACCAATTCCCGTTCGTAGTGATGGATTCGCAGGGCGTTGTATCCCAGGCGATAGAGTCGTTCGGCCAATTGATCGGCCACGCGATGTTCCAGGTAATGAGCGCTGAAGCACAGGTTCACGCCGTAGAACCGCGCGGCCTGGTCGGGGCGGTCCGCCAGAGCGAACTTGCCAGCCGCGTTCACGATCACGCGGCCGAATTTGCCCGCGGGGGTATGGCGGGGAATCACCTGGCTGAAGTCCAGGGCGGAATCCGGTTCGATATCCAGCGCCACGTTCAAGGGCAGCCAGTCCGGGCCGGCGGCCATTGTCACCGGGCGATCCTCCGCCAGCGTCAGACCGTCTCCGCTGGTCAGTGAGAACGCCAGCTTCAGCGACTTGCCTGCCGGCCAGGTTTCCCCGTTGCCCAACTGCGGCCCGATTCGCACGGAGAAGGACTCGCCCCATTGCCGATCGTCCTGGACCAGGACCGGCGTGGGCTCGGAGAATTCGAGGACCAGCTCGGCCCCGTCGCTGCCGACCACGCGCAGCGACTTCAGCGGGGCGGAATGCAATCCGGCCTTGCCGAATTCCTGCGGCAGTGCTGCGGTCTGCTGGTCGGCCGAAAACGAACCGCCGGCCCACTGGCGGGCGGGCAGCCCAAGGCTGACATGCAGGCTGTTGAGCGCGATGGCGACAGGCGGGGTCAGGGTGTATTCGAGTCCGACGCGGCCGGCTGCGGGCGAAACCCGCAACTCGACATCCACGGCGGTTCCTCCCGGGGCGACGATCTTTCCGCGGTGTACGTCACCCGAAAAGACCTGTCCCGCTTTGCCCTCGCTCAGCGACGCGTGTTTCCATTCGGCCTCGAACAATCCCGGCAGCAGCGTGGCGACCTCCTGGCCGGCTCGTTCGATACGGATCTCGCCGGCGGGCGAGACGATGCCTGTCGTCGTCGGCGCCGCCCCACTGGCGGTCGCCGGATGGACAGAAGCAACAAGGAGAGCAATGGAGAACATTTCGAACAGCGTGTGTTTCATGGGATCACTTCGGGGCTGAAATCTCGGCGGTTGTCGAATCGTCGTCGCTCACATGCCGCCCACGTTGGGATACCACTCGGGGCGGCGCGGGTCCTGGTGGAAGCGGGCGTAGTAGTCGCCGACTTGTTCGTAGTATTTCTCGTAGCGGGCCATCTTGTCCTCGTCGAGTTCAACGCCCAGTCCCGGACCCGTGGGGACGGCGATGGCGCCGTTCACATACGGCAGCTTGCCGCCGACGATGATGTCGTCATCGAGGTAATGGTAATGCGCATCGCCGGCAAAGGACATCGCGGGAATCGCCGCAGCCGTGTGCAGCATGGCTGCCAGTTCGACGCCGAACTCGGCCCCCGAATGCATGGCGACCCCGAGATTGAACGTGCGGCAGACGGCACACAAGTCCTTGACACCCCGCGGGCCTTCCCAGTAGTGCAGATCGGTCAAAATGATATCGACGGCATCCATGCGAATCGCCGGCCCCAGGTCGTCGAACTTGTTGGGATACATGTTGGTGGCCAGCGGGATGCGGACCTGCTGCCGCACGGCTCGCATGCCTTCCAGTCCCCACGCCGGATCCTCGTAGTATTCCAGGCCCAAGTCTTCGAGTCGGCGGCCGACCCGCACGGCCGTCGGCACGGACCAGACTCCGTTGGGGTCGATCCGCAGGCCGAACGAGTCGCCCAGCCGCGCGCGGCAGAGTTCGACCACGCGGGCTTCTTCCATGGGATCCATCACGCCGGCCTTCAGCTTCATGGCGTTTACGCCCAGTGTTTCGTGCAGCTCGACGCACAGCTCGGCCAGATCTTCGGCCGACTGGTCATCGCCGCCGCCGGGCCGATCGTACCGCCAGAACAGATAGGCGATCATCGGCACCGCGTCACGGAGCTTGCCGCCCAACAGCTGGTTCATCGGCACGCCCGCCGCTTTGCCCTGGATGTCCAGGCAGGCAATTTCGATCGCGCCGTACAGCCGCGCGTTGGACAAATAGTAGATGGAACGTAACGTCTTGAGCTTGATCGCCTCCAGATCGAACGGGTTCAGCCCGACGATGCGCGGCTTCAGTTTCAGCAAGGCCCCCCGCTGGTCACCGCCGCCCACTTCGCCCAGTCCCACCAGGCCCTCGTCGGTGACAAGCTCGACCACCGTGCGAAGGAGATAACCGGGATGGACACCCGTGTTGTGCCGTAACTGGGCGTTCATGGGAATGGCAACGGTTCGAGCTTTCAGGTCGACGATTTTCATGGCTGGTCAGATCCTTCCGTTGTGAGTGCGCTGGAGTTCCCGCTTGGCGTGCCTTCGGAGTGCGGTTCAACCGGTCGCCACACGCTGAAGCGTGAACGCCAACTAGGTCGAGCCCCGCCTTGAACAGGACTGCGGGACTTCGCTGGCCTGGGATGTTTCACGGCATCGTCAGCGTGGCCTGCGCTGCCGCGCCCGAACGGAGCGTCAGGGCGAAGCCCTTGGTTTGTCCGTTGGCGGTCACCCGGACTTCGTAACGGCCGTGGAAGCCGCGGAACTGTACCTGTCCGTCGGCTGCCGACTTTGTCTCCAGATTGGTCCGCCAGTCGTGGTTGATCAGTTGGTCCAGGGCCTGGTAGGCCGGTTTCGGGTGGAACTCGTGGTCCGCCAAGCCCCCGCCGGCGACGCCTTCGTTCCCATAGGCCGTGCCGTCGCCCAGGTTCCACCAGGTAATGCCGGCCATCTTCGGCGCGGCAAACCATACCCGGTAGATGTCGCGAACGACGCGGCCTTGGATCGCCAGACCGTCGTCACCCGCCGAGCCGATGGTGATCTCCGTGACCCACAGCGGCAGTCCGAACTTGGCGAACAACTCGTACGTGTCCAACAGCGAGCCCGGATCGCAGCGGTCGCTGTTCAGATAGCCGTCGAGCGACGTTCGGTTGAAGAAGTGGAATTGAAAGCCGATCCCCTCGATCCCGACGCCGTTTTCGAGCAGTCGCTGGCACTGCCGGTAGTACCGGTTGGACGGGTTCGACGGCCAATTGAACGTCGTCACGTCGTTGATCATCAGCAGATTCTCGGGCCGAAACACTTTCTGTTCTTCGCCGAACGCCCAGGGCACGTACTGGGGATAATCGCGGTCCTGTGGCGCGAACAGCGGGAATTCCGCCGAGCAGATCAGCGACTCGTTCACCCCGTCCCAAATCGGGATGTCCCCGGCGTACCGCTCGGCGATTTCGCGAAACCGTTTGCGGTACAGTTGCTTGAGTTCCTCGGGGTCTTTCGCGATCCACGGCGGGTTGTGGTCGCGGTTGTGCCACAGCAACGGATGCCCTTTCAGCGTCAGGCCGTGTTGCTTGGCGAAGGCGACCACGCGGTCCGGCGGCGGCCGCCGCCAGATGTCCGGACTGCCCTCGGCGAACCGCGGCCGCCCCGCGTCCGGTTCGATGTCATCCCAATAGAAGGCGGCGGTGGCAAAGTTGAACAGCTTCAGAAATGCCGCCTCGTAGGCCGATTCCTTGTCCTTCATCTGGCCGAGCACGAAGATATTGCAGCCGAACAGGAACTCGTGCGATTGCTGGGCAATCTCGACCGCAGCGCCGGCCAGCGGCTTCCCCGCGGAATCGACGATGGTCAGTGTCGCGTCGCTCTTGCGGTTCTGTTCGATGCCGTCGTCGATGCGTTTCTGCACCGCCGGGTCGTCCCAGCGTTTGAGGTAGTTGCCGGGCAACTCGGCGTCGGCGGAACGGCCGACGGCAACAACAGCGGCCAGCACGGCCGCGAGCATCAGGCGAATTCGTACGGTCATGGGGGGCTCCTTGTAGGGCCGGCTCCCACCGGCCGCGTGTTCAAGCATCCATCGGCCGGTCGGACCCGGCCCCACAAAACTCTCACAGCCAGAGCCCTCCGTCGACAAAGATGGACGCTCCGGTGATGTAGCGGGCGGCCTCCGAGGCCAGGAAGGTCACCGCGGGGGCGATGTCCTCCGGTTCGGCGATGAACGCGGCGGGAATCCGCGCCACCACCCGGGCTTCGTATGCCGGGTCCGCGAGTACTTGCCGGTTGATGTCTGTCCGCGTGGCCCCGGGACAGACGTTATTGATCGTGATTCCATAGCGGCTGTACGCCTTGGCCATTTCACGCATCATCATGGCCAGGCCGCCCTTGCTCATGCCGTACAAAGCCGAAAAGCCGGTGGGTGTCAGTTCGTGCAGGGACGAGATGTTGATGACGCGGCCCCAGCCGGCCTCGCGCATCTTGCGCAGCGCCCGTTGGGCGCAGAAGAACGCCCCTTTCAGGTTCGTGTCCAAGACGGCCTCGTAGGTCGCTTCGTCAAACTCGCAGACGTCGGCGCGAGGTTCGATGCCGGCGTTGTTCACCAGAATGGCGACGGGTCCCCATTCGGCCTCGACCCGGTCGAACATCCGGTCGATGTCGGCTTTGCGGCTGACGTCGGCCTGTACGGCCCAACCGCGCCGGCCCAGGGCCGCGAGCTGCTGGCAGACGTCTTCCGCCTGCGGCTGGCTGCGGCTGAAGTTGACGACCACGTCGGCGCCGGCGCGAGCCAGATCCAACGCAATGGCGCGCCCGATCCCCCGCCCGGCCCCGGTGACCAGGGCCACCTTGTTCTGCAACGAACTCATGACACTGCTTCCTCGGACAGGTCCTCATGCACCAGGTCACGCTGAAAGAAGGCGTACAGGGCCACCAAAGCCGCGACGGCGCCGACCACGTACGCCGCCCCCAGAATCGTGATCCCGGTGTCGAGCCCCCACGGCTTCTTCATGGCCCCCAGCAGGTACGGAGCGGCGGCCCCGATGATGAACCCGAAACTCAGGACCAATCCAACCATCGACGATCGATACCGCGGCGCCGTGACATCGAACGGGGCCGCGAACAGGTTCGAGTCGTAGACGCCTCGAAAAATGCCATACAGCCCCGAGGCCAGCAGGCACAGCACCAGCGTCTGAGCGTGCGCCATCGCGATCAGGAACGGCGCGCTCAGCAGCAGGCCGATCCACTCGAACTCCATCCGAGCCGCGCGGCGCCGCGTCACCAGGCGATCGGACAGATGCCCGCCAATCAGGACGCCGGTGGCCGCCGCCGCGTAGTGCACCGAGAGGGCCCAGAAACTGGCCGCCGTCAAGCTCAACGCGAACTTCTCGTGCAGGAACGTCGGCATCCAGGTCAGATAGCCGATATTGGCGAACACGTGGCAGGCAAACGACACGGCCAGGAACATGACCGTCGGCTTTCCCCGCAGGTGCCGCAAGACCTCGAACACGGACGGACGCTGCGCTGTACCAGCGTCCTGCCGCGGCTGCGGCGTGTCCTCCATGCGGACCACCATCCACACGGCCCAGACCATCCCCAGCCCGCCAAACAGGTAGAACGCGTTCCGCCAGCCGAAACACTCGCCGACCAGCGCGCCGAGGAAGCTCATGGCGACACCGATGTAGTTGGCCGTCTGGTGAATGCCCATGGCCAGCGCGCGCGTCCGCTGGTGCAGTTGCCCGATCAGCGAATTGGCCGACGGATAGTAGAATGCTTCGCCCGCTCCCGTCGCCAAGCCGCGGAAGACGACCAGGCCCACGATTCCGCCCGCCAAGCCGGTCAACAGCGTGGCGGTGCTCCACACGGCCAAGGCGCCGATGAGCACCCACTTCCGCCGGAAGACGTCGCCGACGTAGCCGCTGATCGGCACCAGGAGGCCGTAGATGGCCGTAAAGACCGTGGCCACCAAGCCCGCCCGTTCATCGCTCAATTGCAGGTCGGACTGAATCTGCGGCAGCAGGTTGTTGTAGATCTGGCGGTCGGCCTGGTTGAGGGTAAATGCGATCCACAGCAGTACAAGCAGTTCCCACTTGTACGGCAGCCAGCGGTCGTGAAGGGGCAGGGCGTTGGTCATTCTTCGGCCAGTCTCTAGAAATAGCCCCCGCGTTCGTGGATCGCCTCGGCCCGCAGGCCCGCGTCGACCCATTCCTTGATTTCACCTTCGTTCCTCTCGATCGTCTCGGCCCGCTCCAAGACGGGTTCGACCAGCTTGCGGGGCACGACCAGGGCCCCGTCGATGTCCGCCAGGATCAGATCGCCCGGCTTGATGATTACCCCCTCGATGACCACGGGCACCTGATAGCCGGTCAGTTTGCAGCGGGAGAGTGCCCCGTTCGAGGTGCGATAGCGATACCAGATGGGAAAGCCCTGTTCGAGGATGTCCTTGGAATCGCGAATTCCCCCGTCAATGATCGCGCCGCGCACGCCGCGTTTCCGGGAAGCCCGCGTCATGACGCCGCCCCAGTGCGAGGCGTTGTCGTGGCCGTTGGCATTCCACACGCAGACCATGTTGGGCCGCAGCTCGTCCAGCATCTTGACGCGCAGCTCCAACTCGCCGCCCAAGGTCGGATCGGCGGCCGAACGGATCGTGAACGCGAAGCCGGCCACAACCATCTCGTCCCGCAGCGGGACAATCTGCGGCGGCAGAGCCTGGTTGATCAGGCACATCTCGCGCAGCACATCGTTGACGGCGCCCGTGTACAGTTTCTCGTAGCGTTCGATGATCTCCGCCTCGGGCCGGGAGAATTCAATCTGCTCGACCGTATCGCGCAGACTCTGCAGGCTGTCCGTATGCATCTTATGGCTCATGAATCACCTCGTGTTGCCCCGCTGGTTGCCTTGGGAACAGGACGGGGCCTGCCCCCTTGGCAGTCGGCTCGAAAACCGGGACCATTGTATCGAACTCGCGGCCCCGGTGGCAGCGCGAGACAGGATAATTCTTGCCGCACGATGCCTGCTGTTCGGCGGCCCTGATCGAGGTCACTCACCATGAACGACGCCCGAATGATTTGCCGGCTGGCTTTCCTGCTCCCCTGGTTCCTGTGGCCAGCCGCCATCGCCACGGCCCAGCCGGCGGCTGGAACGATCGCCGCCTCCGCCGAGTCGTCCAACACGACACGCGCCCTCGACGCGGCGACGATGAGCCGGGCCGAGGCGACCCCGGACTCGCAGATCGAGCAGGCTGGGGCGTCGTGGCGAGTCCGAGTCCGCCGCAGCGACGGCCGCCCGGGCATCATCTTCCGGCCACCGGCAGGCCGGTGGGACGTGATGGGCTTGAGCCACGCCGAAGTCCGGGTGAGGAACACTGGGACAGGTTCCCTGGGGGTGCACCTGGCGCTGGACAATCCGGGAGCCGATCGGACCGAGCGGAAAGGCTGCTGCATTGGCTCGGCGACCATCCCGCCCGGCGAGACACAGGCCGTCAAGGTCGCAATCACCGCCCATCCGCCCCGCTCGCTGGAAGCGGTGTTTCGCGGAATGCGTGCCACGCCCGGCGGCTTTCAGACTCGCTCGGGCCAAGGCATCGACCCGACCAACGTCGTCGCGATCTCGGTCTATGTCTACCGCCCCGGAGCCGATTGCGAGTTCGAGGTCTCGGCCCTGAGCGCCGGCGGTGTCCCGGCCTTTCCGCTGCCCGACGACGTGAATGGTCTGTTCCCGATGATCGACCGCTTTGGACAGTACATGCACAAGGACTGGCCCGGCAAGACGCATGCCGAGGCGGAACTGGCCGACCAGCGCAAGCAGGAAGCGGCCGATCTGGCCGAGCATCCCGGCCCGTCCGGCTGGAATCAGTACGGCGGCTGGCTGGGCGGGCCGCAACTGGAAGCGACGGGTCGATTCCGGGTGGCCAAGTGGCGCGACCGATGGTGGTTCGTCGATCCCGAAGGACGCCTGTTCTGGTCGCACGGATTGGTCCGCGTGACGTGGTCCTGCGGTTATACGCCGGTCAGCGGCCGCGAGTCCCTGTTCGCCGAATTGCCGAAGCCGGATTCGCCGTTCGCCCAGTTCTACGGCCGCAGCACGTGGGCGGTTTCAGGCCTGTACGAGCGTGGTGCGCAGACGTACAACTTCTCCGGCGCGAACCTGTTGCGAAAATACGGCCCTGACTGGCCGGCCGCATTCACCGACGTGTGCCATCGACGCATGCGCAGCTGGGGCTTGAACACCCTGGCCAACTGTTCTCAGCCGGCCATCTATCTGCAACGCAAGACCCCTTACACGGCGACCGTGTACAGCCTCGATTCGCCGCCGGAAGATACTCCCGGCGCGACCGGCTACGTCGCGACCATCCACGACGACAGCCGAGTGATCCAAGGCACGAGCGGCGGGTGGGGCAAGTTCCCCGACGTCTTCGATCCCAGCTTCAAGGCCACCCTGGTCCGCGAAGTGGCGTTGCACAAGGGCCAGGCGGTGGGCGACCCTTGGTGCTTGGGCTACTTCCCGGGCAACGAATTGAATTGGGGCGCGGACGAGACGTCACTGGCGCGGGCCGTCCTCGCTTCACCCGCCGACCAGCCGGCCAAACGGGCTTTGGTGGACGAGTTGCAGGCGAAATACGACCGGATCGAGCAACTGAACGCCGCCTGGAACAGCGGCTATGCTTCCTGGGATGCGATCCTGCAAGCCACGGCGCCGCCCGGTCCCGAGCAAGGCCGCGCCGACCTGGCGGCTTTTCTGGCCAGCCTGGCCGACGCGTACTTCCGGCAGTGCCGCGAGGCCGTCAAGGAGGTCGATCCGGACGGCCTGTACCTCGGCTGCCGCTTTGCCGGCTGGAGTCACAGCGTGGTCTTTCGTACTGCGGCCAAGTACAGCGACGTGGTCAGCGTGAATCGCTACACCGAGACGTTGACCGACCTGCGGCTGCCCGAGGGCATCGACAAGCCCGTGCTGATCGGCGAGTGGCATTTTGGGGCGCTCGATCGCGGCAAGTTCCACGCCAGCCTGCGTCCGGTGGCCGACCAGCAGGCCCGCGGGGCGGCCTACGAGCGGTACGCGCGCAGCGCCTTGGAGAATCCGTGGGTCGTCGGCACGCACTGGCACCAGTTCGGCGACCAGGCCACCACGGGCCGCGACGACGGCGAGAATTTCCAGAACGGCTTTGTCGACGTCTGCGATACGCCCTACGCGGAAACCATCGCCGCTTGTCGGCAGGTCGGCTATTCGCTGTACGCGATCCGTGCCGGCCAGGAATGCCCCGCCCCGAAGTAGGTGCGAAACGGTGACTGGCCCACCGTCCGCTGACGCCTTCCTGGGCTGGGACCCGATCTTGAAACCGAGAAGGGGCAACGCCAACGTTCGAGAACGCGGCTCGTGCAGAACTCTATTTCGTGAACGATGCTGGAGGCTGCGTCTCGTCTTGACAGCCTCGCGCGGCGGTGTCATGCTGCCACGAACCTGTTTGATTTCGAGCAAGCCACAGCGACGGCGGGAACAGGGGCCGGCTGTCCACAGAAAGGGATTCTCGCATGGGGTTGGGCAAGCAGGTCCGGTTGAACCGGCTGTTCGCGCATGCCAGCGGACGATTCTGTTCGGTCGCGGTCGATCACTTCATCGGGTACCAGGACGGCCTGCCCGCGGGCCTGGTCAATCTGCCGGCGACGCTGGCCGAAATCGTGGCCGGTGCGCCCGACGCGATCACGATGCACAAGGGCGTGGCGACGAGCTGCTGGATGCGGCACGCGGGCGCGATTCCGCTGATCGTGCAGAGCATCATCGGCCGGCCGGACGACAGTGCGGACGAGCACCTGGCCGAGCCCGAGGATGCGGTGCGACTTGGCGCCGACGCCTTTGCGACCTGCGCGTTCGTCCGCGGGGCGAGCGAGGCGGCCCACTTGCGCCGGGTGGCCGATTTCGTCCGGCAGGCGGAAGCCTGGGAGCTGCCGGTCATCGTGCACGTCTATCCGCGGAAGACCGGCGCGGACGGCAAGGTCGCCATCTCGTATGCCCCCGAGGACATCGCCTGGGCCGTGCGGTGCGCGGTGGAAACGGGCGTGGACGTGATCAAGGTGCCGTTCACGGGCGATACGGCCAGCTATGGAGAGATTGTTCGTGATTGTCCGTTGCCGATCGTAGCCGCCGGGGGCCCCCAGGCCGGCACGCTGGCGGACGCCTTGCGGATGGCGGCGGCCGTCGTGGCGAGCGGAGCGCGGGGGATGACGATCGGACGCAACGTCTGGGGATTTGGCCGAGTGACGGCGGCCGTGCGGGCGTTCAAGGCGGTGATCCACGACCAGGCGTCGCCCGCGGAAGCGAGCGAGCGGACGGAAAGCACGGGAGCCTAACGTGTCGGCGGCGCGGCTCGACATTCTGGGCATGGGCATCCTGGCGGTGGACGACCTACTGCACGTGGCGAGCTATCCGCCCGCGGACGGCAAGGCGCAGGTGTTGCGGACGGCACGGCAGTTTGGCGGCCTGATCGGCACCGGCCTGGCCGCCGCGGCGCGACTGGGTGCGAGCTGCGGTTATGCCGGCGTACTGGGCGGCGAGGAACTGTCCCACGCCATGCGGTCCGCCCTCGAGCGGCTCGGGATCGAGATGACACGCATGATCCACCGCGACGCCGCGGGCCCGGTACACAGCGTGATCATCGTCGCCGAGCAGACCCGGTCGCGGAACATCTTCTTTGATCTGGCGCCGATGCAGGGGCTCAAGGCGGATGACGTGACACCCGAGTTGATCGGTTCGGCCCGCGTGTTGTTCGTGGATCAATTCGAAATGAGCGGGAAGTTCGCCGCGTGCCGTATCGCCCGCGAGATCGGCGTGCCGGTCGTGGCCGACCTGGAGTGGACCCATTGTCCGCGATTGGCGGACTTCCTCGGCTTGATCGACCATGCGATTGTCCCCCTGCAGTTTGCGCAGGAGGTGACGGGTGCCTCCGATCCGCGGCAGGCCGTGCGGGAACTGCACGAACGAAATCCGCGGGCGCTGACCGCGGTGACCTGCGGCGCGGACGGCTGCTGGTTCCTGGCAGGAGCGTCGGACCAGCCCCGGCACGAGCCGGCGCGACAAGTCCAGGTCGTGGAGACGACCGGGTGCGGGGATGTGTTTCACGGCGCGTATGCGGCAGCCTTGGCGCGGGGAGCGGCCGTCGAGCAGCGGATCGAGTTCGCGACCGCGGCGGCGGCGGTGTACGCGTCGCGGCCGAGCGGCTGGGAGTACCTGCCGACACGGGTGCAATGAGGAGGGCGAACAATGGACCTGACACGATGCATCGAGACGCTCGACCAGGCGTTGGCGGGTCTGCCGATCCTGGACGCGCACACGCACCTCGTGGGCGGGCAACTGGGCGCCAAGGGCCTGCACGACGTCCTGCTGTATCACATGGCGGTCAGCGACCTGTACGCCGCCGGCTGCCCGAGCGGCGAGCGGCTGACCCAGTATCCGGGCTGGCCCGATCGGGCCGAGACGCGGCGGCGGATCAGCGAGGCCATTCCTTTCTTGCCCCGCGTCCGGCACACGAGCATCAGCTGGGGCATTCGCATCGTCCTGCAGGAACTGTACGGGTGGACGGACGAGGTGACCGAGGCCAACTGGGAAACGCTCGACGCCCGCATTCGCGAGCGGGCGGACGATCGCGCCTGGCACCGCGAGATCATCGGTCGGGCTCACGTCGAGCGGATTTGCACGGAGATCGCCCGCCGCGAGTCCGGCGACGACGACGACGTGCTGCAATACGCGCTGGAATGGGCTTTCTTCACCCGATGTCAGTGGGGCGAGTTTGACACGGCATTGTACGAACTGGAAAAGTGCTGGGGCCGGTTGCCTGAGAGTCCCACGCCGATCGGCGGCGGCCAGCGGCCGGCGACGGAGCGAGTCATTCGCACGCTCGACGACGTGCACGCCGCGGTCGATTGGTACGTCAGCCACATCCCGGCCGACCGGATCATCTCGACGGCGACGCACATCAGCACGGACCTGAACCTCGATCCGCCGCAGGAGGACGAGATGGCGCGGGCCCTGTCGCGGCGAGCCCGGGCCGGGGCGGCGGAACGGGACATCTATGCGGGCTACATCAACGAACTGTTCTTGACGCGGTTTGAGCAGACCGCGGCCGACCGGGTGGTCTTCCAGTTCAGCTTCGGGGCCGAGCCGCTGCCGTACGAGACGGCGAGCCGGCTGGAGCAGCGGACGATCAAGCAGGTCGCCGAGATGATCGGCCGCCATCCGCGGGTGCAGTTCCAGTGCTTCCTGGCCAGCGGGCACGCGAACCAGGCGATGTGCTCGCTGTGCCGCGAGCTGCCGAACCTGGCGCTGGTCGGTTACTGGTGGCACAACTTCTTCCCGGCGATCATCCGCCGCGTGATGCACGAACGACTCGACATGCTGCCGACGAATCGACAAATCGGCTTCTTTTCCGATGCGTATTGTGTCGAGTGGATGTACGCCAAGGCCAAAATGGTCAAGCACGTGCTGGCCCGGGTCTTGGCCGACAAGGTGCAGGCGGGCCAGTTTAGCCTGGACATGGCGATCGATTTTGCGCAACGCACGCTGCACGGCTGCGCCCGGGAACTGCTGGGCCTGACGCCCGCCCGGGTGAAATGAAGCGGAACCCTGATTCGCGACGTGAGCATCGTTCGAGAAATTACTGTCAGACTGTCGCCTTTCGTTCCGCGAAAGGACGTGCTTTCGCGGACCGAAAGACGACACTCGTTTCTCGAACGATGCTAAGCACGGGTCGGTAGTGAGTTGGTCATCGGCCGGCAGATCAGCTTCAGCAGGCCACGTTACGCCGACACGACGCTCAATTGGCGTGACAGCTCGCGGACCAGGACTTCGGGGTTCAGCGGTTTGGGGAACCAGCGATCCACGCCTCGCGGACCGCGTTCGACGCCCAGCGCATCCGGCGACGTGCCGCTAATCGCATAGACCTTCAGATCGCACAGATCGGGGTTGGCACGCAGAGCGCTGACCATCGTCGGACCGTCGCAACGCGGCATCCGCATGTCCAGCAGGATCGCGTCCGGCCGCAGTTCCGACTCCAGCAGCCGGAGCGCATCGCAGCCGTCGGGGGCCGTGTCGACCTCAAAACCGCTGAGCCGCAGATAGCTGGCCAGCAGTTCGCTTTCGTTCAAGTTGTCCTCGACGATCAGCGCGTGACCACGCGAGCGGTGGGCTCCCGGCGGTGCGGGCGGCTGGTCGCGGCTGGTCAGCCGCTCCTCGATCGCGGCGAATTCGTCCAACGCCTTTTGCAGCGTCCGCTCAGCATCCGCCGGCCGGTCGGCCTGCAACAGCTTCTGCGACAGGTGCAGCGCGAGGTTCGCGGCGTGCAACCGATTGCGGACCTCGTGCGACAGCTTGCGGGCCGGATTGACCAGCTCCGCCGGGGCGGAATTGGTGGCGTCGCCGGCCAGTTCGTGCCGCAAGACGGTCACGTTGGGCGGCGCATCAATGCCGACACGCACCTTGTTGCTGGCGATATTCAGGATCTCGACCGTAATGCCCAGGTTGGGGAAGACGATCTTGTCGTTGCGACTGCGGGATAAGACGAGCATTGTCAGGGTCTCCTTTCCGGCACGCCGTACGGTCATCCCCTCCTGGTTGACCCGCGGCGCACCTCTGCCTTGAGGTACGGTGACCGTCCGCTGCTCCGCTGCTGGCTTGTGCCTGAACCGCCTGCCGGCGGCGTGCCGTCTACGGAATCAGCGGCCTGATGCCCGCAGTCCTTGCGGCGGATCTTATTCCAAGACCCTGGAAATCCCTTCCCCATCTCTGGCCATTAACTATCGCTGTTTCTAGTGGAAACCCGAAAACGGGTCAAGATCGATTTACAGTGGATGGCCATGCTAGCACGGTTGCTTCCCTATCGGGCGACACTGTCGGCCGCTTCACCTGTCGGCCCGACACCGGTCGGCCGCTTCCCCGGTTGACGCGGCCATTGCCGCAGCCGAGAATCGGCCGCTGGGATCGCTGTTCCTTCCTGCCACAACGACAAGGTGACCACCATGAACGTCCGTCCGCGGCATCGACGACTTGTCAGCCTGCTGCTGCTCTCCGCTCTCCTCGGCCTGCTCACGCTCGCGGCTCCCGGAGTCCCGCCGACGCCGGCCGCTGCCGCCGAGGCCGATATTCTTGCCACGGAAAACCTCGTTGCCTGGTGCATCGTGCCGTTCGACGCCAAGAAGCGAGGTCCAGAAGAGCGGGCCCAGATGCTCGATCGCCTGGGACTCAAGCGGCTGGCCTACGATTGGCGGGACGAACACATCCCGACGTTCGACCAGGAAGTGGAAACCATGCAGCGGCACGGGATTGAGATCATCGCTTGGTGGTTTCCCGGCGGCCTGAACGACACCGCCCGCAAGATTCTCGATTGCCTGGAGCGACATCAGGTCAAGACGCAGTTGTGGATCACGATGGGCGACCCGGCTCCGCAGGCGGCGCAGGACGGGAAAGTCCAAGCGGGGGCAGCGGCGGTCCGGCCGATCGCCGAGGCTGCGGCGAAGATCGGCTGCAGCGTGGCTTTGTACAACCACGGCGGCTGGTTCGGCGAACCGGAGAACCAGATCGCGATCATCCAGCAGCTGCAGCTGTCCAACGTCGGGATTGTCTACAATTTCCATCATGGGCACGAGCATCTGGCCCGCTTTCCCGAACTGTTGCGCAAAATGCAACCGCACCTGCTGGCGATCAACTTGAACGGCATGGTCACCGACGGCGACAAGGCGGGCAAGAAGATCCTCACGCTGGGCGAGGGCGAACACGACCTGGCGCTGCTGAAGACCATCCGCGCCAGCGGTTGGCACGGGCCGGTGGGGATCTTGGACCACCGTCCCGAGACCGACTCGGAGGAGACCCTGCGGGCTAACCTGGACGGACTGCAGCGGTTGAGGAAGTTGTTGGCGGCGGAGAAGTAACAGCCCGTGCCCTTCACAAGGATTGAACAGCGATGAAGATCCGGTTAACCCTGGCGTCCCTGGTGATCGGCGTTTGGGCGTTGACTGTCCTTGGCCAGCCAACCGCTCACGCCGCCCCGCGGCCGAACGTCTTGGTCATCCTGACCGACGACCAGCGTGCCGATGCCATCGGGTTGGGCGACAGCAAGCACCTGCAGACGCCGAACATGGACCGGCTGGGCAAGGAAGGCGTGTACTTCCGCAACTTCTTCTGTACGACGTCGCTGTGTTCGCCCAGCCGCGCGTCGATCTTGAGCGGACTGTACGCCCACACCCACGGCGTGACGAACAACTTTACGGAGTATCCCACCGGCTTCCAGAGTTTCCCACTGGTCCTGCAGGCGGCCGGCTACGATACGGCGTACATCGGCAAGTGGCACATGGGCGAAGACAACGACGAGCCGCGGCCGGGGTTCAACTGGTTCGTCACGCACAAGGGACAGGGAAAGTACTTCGACACGGAATTCAACATCAACGGGCAACGCCGCGAGGTCGTCAAGGGCTACTATACGCACGCGGTGACCGACATGGCGGCCGAGTGGTTGAGTCGCCCGCGGCACGATCAACCCTGGCTGCTGATCCTGGGCCACAAGGCACCGCACAGCTTCTATTTCCCGGAGCCGAAGTACGAGCACGCGTTCGACGGGGTCCGTGTGCCGTACCCCGAAACGGCATTCCTGCTGGACGACAAGCCGGATTGGATCAAGCAGCGGCGGTACACGTGGCACGGCATCTACGGCCCGCTGTTCGACTGGCGAAAGAAGTTCCCGGATGATTCGCCGGAAGCGGTCAAAGACTTCGAGGCCATGACGCGGGCCTATTGGGGCACCCTGCTGTCGGTCGACGACAGTGTCGGCCGGCTGTACGAGCAACTGCGACAGCGCGGCGAACTGGATAACACGGTGATCGTCTACTTGGGCGATAACGGGATCCTGAACGGCGAACACGGGATGGTGGACAAGCGGACGATGCACGAGCCCAGCATCCGGATCCCGCTGGTCGTCCGCTATCCGGGCCTCGTGCCACCGGACCAACCCAAGGTCGTGGAACAGCAGGTGTTGACCGTGGACGTGGCCCCCAGCATCCTGGAATTGTGCGGCGCTCCGCCCCTCGACAAGATCCACGGGCGGTCGTGGGTGCAACTGGTCCGCACCGGCGACCCCGAGTGGCGAAAGTCGTGGTTCTATCACTACAACTACGAGCAGCAATTCCCGTACACGCCGAATGTCCGCGGGGTGCGCACGGAGTCGTGGAAGTACATTCACTATCCGCACGGCGACGGCGGGCCGGACCGGCACATGGCCGAACTGTACAATATCGAATTTGACCCGGAGGAACGCCACAACTTGATCGGCAACCCCAAGTACGCCAACGTCGTGAAACGATTGCAGGCGGAGCTGGAACGTCGGATGCAGGAGACCGGCCTGACGCCCGAAACCGACAAGATGCCGGTGGACGAAGGGATCAAGCAGGAACTGCCGGACGCGAAGATTCGGTAGCAAGGGAGTTGGGGGGGCGGGAGATTAGGTGAAAGATTAGGTGAAAGATCAGGGTGGGATTCGGATGCGTGTTTGGTGGTTTGGGCGATTGGCCGGGGAGAGCCTTATGGCGTTTCGTGTGACCCTGGGTTTGGTGCTCCTGTTTGGCGGCTGGGCCACGGCGGCGGACAAGCCGAATATCATCTTCATCCTGGCGGACGATCTGGGGTATGGGGATTTGGGCTGCTACGGCCAGAAGACCATCCAGACGCCGAACCTGGACCGGATGGCGGCCGAGGGGCTGCGGTTCACCCAGTTCTACGCGGGCTCGACGGTGTGCGCTCCGTCGCGCAGCGTGCTGATGACCGGCCTGCACACGGGACACACGCGCGTCCGCGGCAACGCAGCTCCGGAGGACTCGGGCGCCCAGATGCTGCGAGACGAGGATGTCACGGTCGCGGAAGTGCTCCGCGGCGCCGGCTATGCCACGGCCCTGATCGGCAAATGGGGACTGGGAATGCCTGGCGACCAAGGCATGCCGAACAGGCAGGGGTTTGACTACTTCTACGGTTTCTTGAGCCAGCACCACGCCCACAACCATTTTCCAGACTACCTGTGGCGCAACGGCGAGAAGGCTCCGCTGCCCAATGTCGTGACGCCCGTCGGCACGGCAGGCGGCGGGTACGCGACGCAGCGGGTCAAGTATGCGGGAGACCTCTTTGCCGACGAGGCGCTGGCGTTCGTGGAACAGCATCGCGATCGGCCCTTCTTTCTTTACCTGGCGATGGTCGCTCCACATGCCAACAACGAGCGGTCCCGCGAACTGGGCGACGGCCAGGAAGTGCCGGACTACGGAATCTATGCGGGCCGCGATTGGCACAGCTCGCTGCAGGGCCAGGCCGCGATGATCACTCGCCTGGACCGGCAGATTGGCGACCTCTTGGCGAAATTGAAGCAGCTTGGGATCGACGACCGGACTTTGGTCGTGTTCACCTCGGACAACGGTCCGCACAAGGAAGGCGGGCCGCAGTACGACCCCGCGTTCTTTCAAGCCAGCGGTCCGCTCCGGGGCATCAAGCGCAGCTTG
>CAIYOB010001417.1 GCA_903927685.1 uncultured Planctomycetaceae bacterium | reverse complement strand
GAGCCGTGCTACGGCGGACGTGGTGTTTACGAAATTCAAGCAGCAGAACTACAGCGAACAGGTCAACCGAAACCTCAAAGGCCCCTTGGCCGTTCGTCCCGCGTTCCTGCATACGCCCGAACGCGTCGAAGCTTTGGTGTTTCTGCTGATTGCCGTCTTGATGCTGTATTACCTGCTGCAGCGTCTTTACCGGCAGACCGTCCCCGAAGACGCACCGGCGAAAGACCACCGCACGACGACCCGCACGATCCTGGAAGCGTTCTCGAACTACACGTTGTTGATCACCATCGCCTGGGACGCGAGGTTCAGCCGACTCGCCTTACAACTCAACAACGAGAAATCCTGCAACAACTCGGATTCTCGACGCCCGCTCAGATCCTCTGCCAACGCCTCCCGCGTCCTCCCGCGTAATTTCGACCCGACCGTTTCCGCCCACACGGTTTGACTATAAACTGGGGTGCGAAATATGGGGTTAAATCACGGCCTTGAGCTGCGTCATCTGCAGCCGCGGGCGTCACGAGCTGTCTCCGGAAGGGGAATCCGCGCCGGGCGCGGCGTCGCCATCGTGGGCCGCGTTGTGCGAGTCGCCAGCTTGCCAGGCCTGGCGCTGCGCCTCGAGTCGCGTCAAAAGCTCTTGATTGAACGTGTCCATGCGCTTCTGATGCTCCTCGCGGCGCTGACGATTCTCGTACGCTCGGCGGGATTGGTCGTTCAAGTGCCGCTGCCCGGGGATGTCGGAATTCTGCAGGCTGTTGGCCCAGCCGCGGATCTGGCGGGAGATGGATTCGCAACGGGATTTGAAATCTGCGATTTGAGATTTCAAATCCCGAAAGCGGGCCGAACGTTCATCACGCCGAGCATCGAGCGGACTTCGCCAGCCGACCCGCGGGCGTAGTACAGGAACTGCAGCAACTCGTTGGTCGTCCCGCGTTCAAAGCCCTCGGCGATGTTGTTCGAAATGGACAGCGTCGCACGCTGGAGTTGATCGGCCAGATCCCCTTTGCCGCGGAACACCGGATGCTCGACCCAGTCGAAAACCGCCGCAGCCAGATCCGCGGCCGCTTGCCAGACGGGCGTGTCCTCGAAGCGGTCGTAGGTCATCGGCGGGCTCCTTTCGCGGACAGGGATTTGAGATTTCAGATTCCAGACTTGAGATTTCAAATCTGAGATCAAGGGTTGAGATTTCAAATCTGAGATCAAGGGATTTCAACGGTGATGACCCCAGTGTGCAGGCTGCAAGCCAGAATGACAAGTCTGGGAGCGGGAATTTCTGGGATCGGGAATCTCAAACGCCGAATTCCGAATTTCGGATTTCACAGCATCCCCCGCAGTTCCTTGATCTTGTGCGGCGGGTCGTACTTCACTTCCTCGTACTCGATCTCCGTGTAGCGGCTGATGGACAGGTCGTACCTGTTCTCCCGGATCTCGGCGACCGGAACGAAGAACGCCTTCGCCTTCCGGTCGGTGTCACGCGTTAGGTTCCCGCGCCGCCATGCCGGCCCCCGCAGCGATCGCCTTGGCGGGTCTGCCCGTTCGCCACGACCCCATTTCGTTACCCACGGATTAGAGTCCAGACGCCAGCCAACTCCAAGTGTCAGTCGCCGCCGTCGGTCCTGGTTGGGTGGTGGTCGGCTCCCGTAACAGCCGAACCTCGGGCTGCCGCTGGCTGACGTTGTTCCGCTGGGCATCGTCGAATGCAACGCTGGGCGAGCTGGGCACAACCTGGCTCGGTTTGGCCGTGGCGAGCGGGTACGGCGACTTCGGGATCGCCCCAAGGTGAGGCAGCGCGTGCCCGCGCGGCGGCCTGGGCGCGCGGGAGGATGTGGGGCCTGCCTTGAGTTGCGTCAACCGTCCCCAACGTGATCGATCGCGTCCTTCAACAAGCCATCTTGCAAGTCCTCACGCCGATTTTCGATCCCGGCTTCTCGGAATCGAGTTCGGCTTTCGACCAGGGCGTTCCGCCCAGGGAGCAACGCCGGCGGGGCGCGGGGTGATGGGCGGGGTCGTGCTCACGTCAGGAATCCACGAGGCCACGAGCGATTCTACCGCCCCACCGCCAACTTGGGTTGAAAAACACGACATCCTGCTAAGACGCCGGCAGGCGTTGGATCACGCCATCGTCGCGCAACACCGAGCGGCCGTAGGCTCGCTGCTTTTCCCCAAGCGGCTTGGCCAAGTGCGTGGGAATTCGCACTGTGGTGAAAAAAGCAAGATCCGGTTTGGTCTTCTCGGTGACCACCTGTTGGATCGACTCCCCGGCCTCCAGCGTCAGGAAGTAAGGGGCCCCCGAGACCTTCTCCGCCTTCCACACGGTTTGGTTTTGGTGAACGAACCGCAACGTGGCGACCTGGTCCGCGACCGAGACCGTGGCCTGCCCGCCGCCCAGGCCGCCGTGGTAGGTCACGGAGTGCGATTCTCCCGGCCCGGTGGTCGCCGTCAAGAGTAACGGCTGGCCGTCCGTGACTTTCAGGCCGTTGGCCGTCAACCGTTGGACAAGCGACGAACGGATCTCCGCCAGCTTGGCAGCATCCGCCGGGATCTTCAGATCGACGCTCACCGCCACGCCTGGACGCACAATCATCGTCGATTCCGGATCCAGTTGTTCGGCCACTTTGCTCGCCTCTTCGTCGGGCAGTCGAACGGGGAGCAGCACGGCATTCCGCCGGGCCGAGTCCGTACCGACGGACCAGAACGAGCCTTGCCAGGCTGCGACGACGTCCTTGTCGTTGGACCGGCTCCGCAGGTACTCCCACAGCACAATCTTTCGCGTCACATCGACCAGCAACAGGCCGAGGCTGTCGATCAAGATGTAGTCCTGCCCCAGCCAGTGAATCCGGGCGTAACGGTCGATGGTGGGCAGGAGGATATCGACGACCGGCTCGCCGGAAGCCAAGTCCCAGGTGCGAAACCGGCCCAACTCGGCCGCCGCCAGCCGGCGTCCATCCGGACTGAAGCCGAGCGTCGGCCAGAAGCCGACCTCGCGGCTGAGCCGTCCCAGCTTACGGCACGCTCGCTGCGGTCACGGCCAGCAGGGCGGGCGTGCCGCGGGGGCTTTCCCCCGGCACGAGATCCAGGGACCGAATTTCCACAGCCGGCCGCGGGTTGGTCCATTGCTTGGCGTACACCGCCGCGTGGAAATCGGTGCCTTCGTAGGGCCGCGTCCAGGCCAGTTGTGCGCCCGGTAGCGGTTGCGGATGCTGCACCCGGTAGTCGTCGATGTCCACCTCGGCGCGGATCGGCACGACCGCTTCCTGGCCGTCGGCATAATGGACCACATAGCGGGCAATTTCCAGGGCCTGCCCCTCCTGCTTTTCTTTTTCGCTGCGGCGCTGATGAATGCGCGCGGTGTGCAGGAAGAACAAAGCGTCCGCCCGGCAATTCATGGGGATACCCTTGACTTCCGCAGGCAGTTGGCCGGGAACGCCGGGGCCCGCGAGCATGATACACGTCGGCACCGGCGACGTGGGGAAATCGTAGATCTGGTAGGTCACCCCGGCCAGCTTCTGCTCGCCGACGGGCAGGTCCTTCAAGGTAAACCGCGCGTCGCCGAACCAGCCGCGTTCCGTGCGGTACTGGTTGGCGTGCTTCGAAAGGTCAAGCGGCGCGCACGTCAAGCGTGCGCCGGCGATCACCGTCTTGCCGCCGCCAAACGGGGCGCCCAGGTTTCGCAGGATGGACGCCAACACGTTGCGTTTCTTGCCGGCGTTGTCGGGGACCTCTTCGCGGTCCAGGAACTGGACGTTGGCCAACACGATCCCGCCCGCCCCGCGCGGATACTCGACCAGGCCCCCGACGTTCAGCAGCGGCCGGACGCGCTCGCGGAAATCCGGCGGACGCTGGGCAAAGAAAGCCACGTTGTCACAGCCGATGATCTGGACGCCGTTCTGACGCTTGGCCGGAATGTCGTCGAACTGGGCGTGCCGGATTGCGATCCGAGTCGCCGACCGCGGCGGAGCGATGTCGAACGTCGCCGGCTCGCCGTCCGGCAGCACGTCAAAACTCAACTTGCCACCCTCGTCGCCGTCGAAAATCAGCTCGACTCGCCGCGTGGGGTTATACAGAACGTTGCCGTCCCAGGTCCACGCGGTCAGTTCCTGCGGCTTGGGCAGCGTCAGCACGTAGGTGCTGTTCTCGGCCGGATGGTTCTGGATGTACTTCCAGCCGTCGGCGCTGACCATGCCGTTGACAAAGTTGTACCAGGCGTCGCTGTCCCACGTGCCGAACGGAGCCACTTCGTCGCTGTCGACGACATACCGGAACGTGTCCGAGGCGACGTAGGTCCCGGACTGCCAAGGAAAGATCTTCTCGGACGAGTACAGGGCCACGTCGCCCAGGGACACGCCCGCCAGCAACCGGCTGCGCGGCACGGCGATGGTCACCCGTTCGCGGCGGAAGGGCCGGATCAGGTGTTCGAACCCGACGATTCGGTTGTAGTCCGCCAAGCCTTCGGGCGTGAGATCGTGCAGCACGAGCCAACCGCCCGCGGCGTAGAACGGCTGCAAACGATCCGCACTCGCCGCCAGCTTCTGCAGCTTGGCGGGAGTGGCCGACACGATCGCGATCTTGCCTTGGGCGATGGCCTGCAGCGGATCGGCGACCAACTGGTACTGCAGGTTGATCGAGTCCAGGACCTTGGCCAACGGCGGCTCGACGGCGGCCGCCGTGGCCAGGAATCTGAGCTGGTAGCCGGCGGAGTAGTCCAGGGCGTTCAGCAACAGCGTCTGCGCCACCGGATGGTCCGCCAGCCGTTCGCCCACGACCAGCTGGCACAGCGTGAGCACACCGTCGTTGATCGGGATCGTCAGCAGGGCCGAGTTCAGCAGCGACTCGTTGCATTGCACCAGCGAGCGGGCGCCGCGCTGGGGCTTGAGATACGCGTTCTTGTAGACGACTTCGCCCGGCTCCCAGGTGAAGAAGTCCTTGTCCTGCAAGCCCTGCAGCAGCGGATGCGAAACATCTTCGGCAAAGGCCGTGCGGCCGAGATTCTCCTGGAATTCGACCTCGGCCGGCCCCAGCCCCTGATAGCGCAGCGGATGCTCCTGTTCCAGCACCAGCACGCGGCCGCCGCCGGCGGCGTAGGCGGCCAAGGCCGTCGAGGCGGTGTCGCCCGGCGTCAGCGCATCGCGGCCGATCAGCCAGATCTTGCCGGGCGCCGGCGGCGGACTCAAGTCGGCCAGCGGCGTGCAGGCCACCCCGTGCGAGCGCAGGAAGGCCTGGGTGCCGCCGCTGGGGTCGTACACGAACAGGTCCGCTTCGCGAAATTGCCCGAGCGCCGCCCGCTGCGGCTGGTCGCGGCCGGTCGGCAGTACCGAGACGTCCTTGACGGCGCGGAACACTTCCCGGCCCTGGGCCGACAGGGTCAGCGTCCACTGACCTTCGAGCCGCCGCGCAGAGTTCGGGATCGGCAATTCCACGTCGAACTTCTCGTTCTCGCCGGGCGGGACCGCATGGGTGGTCGAGCGTTCGGCCGCGAGTTGCCCGTCGAGTACCAATTGCCAGGCGAACGTCAGCGGCTCAGCGAAGCGGGTGTTATTGAAAATCCCTACCGTGCGTTTCGCCGACTGGCCGGAGGCGAAGGTAAAATCCCATTGGCGGACCAGCACGGCCCGCGGAGCCCATTCGTTGTATTGCGAGCCGTCCGCGTCGGACGGCTGCTGGCAGAAATCGCACGCTGCGATGCCGAACCAGCGGTAGCCTTGCGAGATCACCTGCATGGCCTTGCCCACGGCGGGCCGATTGCCGGCTTTTCCCAAGAACACCTGCTCGCCGCCAAAGTAGGCGTAGGCCGGGTTGATTCCGGCGGCAAACAGTTCCTCGCCGATGAACTTGGGCCGCTGCAGGTCCCACGTCCATTCACGCTGGTCCGCGTTCGCTTCGTAGGCCAGTTGCGGGTAATTCCAGAACGGCTTGGTACTGTAGTGATCGCCGTGCACCGGCAAGGTCTGGGCCCGCGTCGCCCCGCCGCCGTCGACCATGATCGGCCGCGTCGGGTCCACCTGTTGAATCGCCTCCCAGGCCCGCGTCAGGACAGGCTCCCACTTGTCCAGCGATCCCAGGTTGCGGGCATTGATGAAATTCAATTCGTTCTCGACCGACCAGATCATGATGCTCGGGTGATTGCGTTCACCCTTGATCCAGGCCCGCAGATGGTCGATCCAGTTGTCGCCCAGTTCCGGCAGGACCGCGGGCATATACCCCGCCGCTTCGCCGTCCAGGTACCCCGTGCGGCGCAGCAGGGCGCCGCCGCGATCCATGCACGCGAGAACTTCCTCCGGTTCCCGGCCCAACCACTTGTATTGGCCGCCGTGCTGCGGCCACATGCGGCTGAAGCCGTAATTGAATTTCGGATCTTTCAGCGCCGCCAGATGATCCTCCGGCGTGCTGCCGGGTACGCCGTGTTCCGTAAAGCCTTGCCATTTGACCCCGTTCAGCCGCAGGTGGATCCCGTCGATAGTCCATTGGCGGAAACCGAACAGCGTCTCCTGCACGTCCACCGGCTGGCCGTCCACCTGGACCGTGGTCCGCAAGCGATAGCAGTTCGGCTCGTCGGGCCACCAGAGTTTCGCGTTCGCCCAATCCAAGTCCAGCGCGAGCGTCGCGTGATTGCCGTAGAAATCCACCGGCACAGGTTCCCAGCCCTTTTCGACTTCGCCCGACCGGTCGTTCACCGCTTCGACCAACACGCGGGCTTGCCGGATGTCCGAGCGGTTGTTCTGGATCGCGATCTCGACCCCCAGCTTGTTGTCGGCCACGGACGGTTTGCAGAAGACATCGGCCGCGTACACCGGTCCCGCGGCGATCCACTGCGGCGTGCCGACGATGCCCATCAGCGTCTGGTTCCAGATGGGATACACCAGCTCTTGAAACCCGTTGCTGAAGAACTGCCGCGGCAGGTTCCACCGCCGCCGCAGCTTCAGGGGATCCGCCGGGTCCGCCTGGTAGCCGTACCAGCCGTCCTTGATTCCGACCCACACTTCATTGACCCCGGGCCGGACGGCACGGGTCACGTCGAATTGCAGGCGGGCGAAAGGATTCTTGTCAAAGCCACAGAACTGGCCGTTGACGTACAGCGTGGTGTTCAAGTTGTTCGCCGGAAAGACGAGCAGCGTCGAGCGGCCGGCGAGCGAATCCGGCACGTGAACGCGCGTGCGATACCACAGCCGATGGGCGAACACCAGATCGTCGCGCCGGTTCTTGTCGCCGGGCACTTCGATCGCGGTCCAGCGGGGCGAGGCTGGAAGGTCCGGGATTGGCGCCGCGACGGGACCTGGCAGCCGTTCGTCGTGCCGGCAGATTTCCCACAGCCCGTCCAGCGGCAGGCAGACCCGCGACTGGGAATCGCGCGCGTCGGGCAACCGGAACACGTGCCAGGCCGCCTCGCGGTCGCGGTCCGACTGATGGTCCTGGCCGGGCTTGTAGTATTGGTAGGGCTGGAACTCGCCGCCCGCCAGGCAGACGCAGTCCAGGGCGAACAGGATGCGCTGCGGCTTGCCCTGAGCATCCTTGGTCTTGGGAAGCCGCAAGGACAGGGTGTGGGCTCCGGCGGCCAGCGATGGCTTGCCGAGTTTGAGCCAGGCCACTTCGGTCCAGAAGCTGAGTTCCATCAGATCGGTCGTCAGCTCTTCGGGCCCCACGGACTGCCACGGACCGTCGTCCAGGCGCCAGTCGAACGGCGAACGGACGAATTCGTAGCCGATCCGCGCCCACAGTTCGTAGTCGCCGGCGGCGGTCGTCGCGAAGGCATAGTCCACCAACACGCCCTCGGCGGGCGCGACGCGGTCCACCTGGTCGGCCTCGATCGCCACTCGCCACCAGGCCTGTTCGGACAGGAACTCCGGATGCCCGACGCCCTCCGCCTTGGGCTGATAGTTGGTGCGCGTCGGCTGCTCGCCTTCGAGCCACACGAAAGGAACCACGGCGGCATGCACGTCGGACGGCAGCGTCGCGACGGCGGCGAGAACGGCGATGGCCAGGCCTGGGAAGCGGACGGCGAGCTTGGCGAGGTCGAACGAGTGTGGCGTCATGGCGGGCTCCTGCGAGGGTGCGGGCGACGCGAGTCGTCGGGGACCGGCGTCGGTTTCTCTCAAGTCCCAGGTTGCCCACGGCAGCGGCAAACTGGATTTGCCCAATGTAGTCGCGAGCCGGGCGGAAAGGTATACGGCTGACGCCCGACACGGCTGGCGCCCGACACGGTCGGGTCCGACACCGCTCGCGCCAGTCTGTGGTGCGCGGGGCGCCATCCGAGTTCGTGTTCAATGACGGAACGCTCCGCCGTAGACGCCGACCTCCCGCAGGGCTTCCCACATCGCCAGGATGTTTTCCGGCGGCACGTCGGCCTGGATGTTGTGGACCGTATTGAAGACAAAGCCGCCGCCCGGCATGAGTGCGGCAACGTTGCGTTTCACGTCCTCGCGGACCTGCTCGGGGGTGCCGCTGGGCAGCACGCCTTGGGTGTCCACGCCTCCGCCCCAGAAACAAATGTCGCGGCCGAAGTCGCGTTTCAGGGCTCGTGGCTCCATGCCGGCGGCGCGGACGTGGACCGGATTCAGAATGTCCACGCCGATCTCGATGAAGTCGGGAATCAGCTCCCGCACGTTCCCGCAGGAATGGAAGAAGATGAACCCGTCCGCCAGGCGTTGGCGGATGACCGCGAACAACTCGGCCTGCAGCGGCTTGAACAGCCGCCGGTACATCTCCGGGCTGATGAGCATGGACTGCTGGGTGCCGTAGTCATCGGCCTCGACCACCACGTCGACCACGTCGCCCAGGTCGTCGAGCGCGGCTTCCCAGAAGCGGGCCTTCAACTCCGCGAGCTTGGCCAACAGGTGCAACGCGCCGGACTCGCCGAGCGCCAAGTCCATCATCATCTGGTCCATGGGACGCAGCCGGCAGGCCATCTCCAAGACCCCGGCGCACAGCCCGCGCAGGACCACGGCATAGCCGGCCTCCCGAAACGCGATCGCCCGCTCCCGCAGCCCCTCCCAGCGGCGCGGATCGGCGGGGTCTGGCCAGTCCAGCGCGTCGACGGCTGCGTTCGTCAACACGGCGGCGTCGAGCGGACTGGCGCCCAGGCTGAAGTAGTGCCCGCTGACCTTGGGCATCCGGTACGTACAGTGCCATTCGTCGCGGAACGTCCATGCATCGCCTGCATCGCGGATGTCGATCTTCCAGTTCGTGCTGACCCGCGGGAACAGGCCGCGCGTGTCCACGCCCAAGTACTGCAGCACGTCCTCGTGCGGCACGCAGATCTGCTGGCCGACGTCCATCGTCTCCGGCTCCAAGGGGGCCAAGCCCAAGTGCCGGCGCAGCTGGACATACGCGACGTTGCTGATCGCCGTGACTTGGGTGGACGACAGATCGTACGGCACGCGATCCGGTTCCTGATGCCGCAAGGCCTGGCGGACCCGCTGGCGGGGTGTGATCTCGATGCGGGACATCACCAGAACTCCTTGGTTAGAGCAGGAATGCGGCGACGAGGCCGACCGGGGGCGGCACCCGCGCGGCGGGGAGTGGTTCAGGGGAACCAAGCCGGTTCCCTGCGACGCAGGTAGACTACCAGCGCACCCGGGGGCTCGTCAACGATCCGGACGACACGGCCGGTTCTGGCGGCCGGCCGTCGGCGCGCAGCGCCCGACGCCGTCGCACCGATGCCATCGCTCAGTTGCCCGCAGGCGAGAACAACGGTATGACAAGGGCTCTTGAAGATCCTCGGAGCAGAAACTTGGCTCCATGCAGATTTCGTCCCACAGCCAATCGGAAGGGCCTGTGCTATGATGCGGCGAGCTTTCACGCTGGTCGAGTTGCTGGTGGTGATCGCCATCATCGGCGTGCTGGTGGCACTGCTGTTGCCGGCGATCCAAGCCGCGCGCGAGGCGGCGCGGCGGGCGCAGTGCGCCAACAACCTGAAGCAGTTGGGCCTCGCGGTTCAGAACTACGAACTGATGTTGCGCGGCCTGCCGCCCAGCGCGCTGGTGGCGCGCCGCGCCGACGGCACGATCCGGACGGGATACCTCGGGCCGCACGCCCGGATTCTGCCGTTTCTCGAACTGAACACGGTCTTCAGTTCGTTGGACATCGACACCGTCTACGGCGACTTGGCCAACAAGGAAGCGGTCGGCCGCGTGATCGGCGGGTTCCTGTGCCCCAGCGAAGTGCGTCCCCAGGCCTCGACGCATGCCTCGTTCGGGAACGTCGGCGGCGTGAATTACGGCTTCTGCATGGGCGATTGGTACGTCTGGAACGGCGTCGATCAGCCGGAACTGGCAAACCGTTCGGCCATCGGCGTCAACCTGAGCCGCCGCTGGGCGAGCTTCCGCGACGGCCTGAGCAACACGCTGCTGATGTCCGAAGTCAAGAACTGGCAGATCACCATCCGCGATTGCGGGCCGTTGTCGCTGATCAACGATCCGCACCACGTGCCGCCCCCGGACGCCGACCCGCTGGCCGTCTGCCCCGAATACCAGGGCGGCGGCTGCGCCGTGTTTCTCAGCGCGCACAGCGAGTGGGTCGAGATGTCGGTCCATCACAACGGCTTCACCACGGCCTGGACGCCGAATCGAGCCACCCCCGGCGGTCCGGGGCTGACGCATCCGGACGTCGACCTGCTGAGTGTCCGGGAACGCCACGGCGGCCCGACCTTTGCCGCGATCACCTCGCGGAGCTTCCACCCCGGCGGCGTCCAGTCGCTGCTGGCCGACGGCTCCGTCCGTTTCGTGCCGCAAACGATCGCCGGCTCCGTCTGGCGGGCCCTGGGAACCGTGGCCGGCGGGGAAGTCGTCCCCAGTGGTTGAGACGCCGCGGTTGCGCGAAGAGGGTCTCGTTCACGACCAGGGGCTCAGAGTGGCAGTTGCGCGAGGCCGTTCATCATCGAGTCGTCTCGGCTGTAGCGAAACTTCGGCCCTTGCTTCGATCCGGGACACGGTCCCGGCAGGTCACACGAACCAGGCGACGAATCGTCGGCCTACCGCGTTGATTTAGAGACACTTCGGGCCTATCCTGTCTCGGGTGGCGTAGTCCATCCTACTGCAGAATCGAGGAGCACTATCATGGCAGCGAAGGCAGTTCTTCAGACAGCTTGTTTGGCACTCGGGCTGGCGGCGTTGGCGAGCGTTGGGGTAGCCGCTGCCGAGCAACCGCGGGACGGTGTGTTCATCCACGTCAGCCACGGCAGCGATGACCCGCATCGCGTGCTG
>CAIYOB010001416.1 GCA_903927685.1 uncultured Planctomycetaceae bacterium | reverse complement strand
CCGCTTGAACTCGACTGGTTCGCAGTGCTTCTGGTCGTTGTGACCGTAACGGATCAAAGCGATATCGACGTGCGGAATCTTGTACTTCACCGATTTCTTGTAGCGGCCCGAGTCGAGGAATTGCCGAATGTAATCGCCACCGGCCGCCACGTTATGGTTGACGATCTTCTGGTGCTTGTAGAATGCCGACAGGCGGGCGTTGAGCACGGCTTCGACCCGCTGTGTTTCCGGCAGATAGCTGGTGATGCACGTGCTGTCACCGAAATGGACGATGACCACTTCCTGGCGAACATCCGCCGTTTCAGCGGGCTGCACCAAGCACGGTGCCAAGAGGCAGGCAAAGCAACAAAGTCGAAACATCGGTCCCCTCCTACTTCATCCCAACCGCTTGTTTCACGAAGTCGATGGTGGACAACGGATACCAACCATCCTCGGATCGGCCCTTGATCCCAAGCTGTACGACCGGCTTGGTGTCATCCCGGCCGATGACTGCAAGCGACAGAGCGTAAGTTCCTGGCGACAAATCATCGGGCAAGCTGATGGTGTCGGCAACGGAATGAACGTCACCGGGCGGCAAGTCCTCTGGTTCCTTGAAGAACTCCGCCGTGAATAGTTCCACCGAGCCGGGGAGCCACTTGTTCACGGTCACGGTTCCCACAAGGACCTTCTCGTAGCCCTGGTCGTTCGACAGCCTGTAGGCCACCCGGTACGGCTTGTAGCACGGAGCGGAGCCGACGTTTTGCCACTTCATCGCCAACTGGATCTTGGCCCCCGGCTGACCGTTGGATGGATGGCTCAGTTCCTTCAATACCAGCCGGTAACCCAGCCGTCGCAGGAAACGCTCCAGTTCTTGCCGAAAATGTTCGTCATCCGGTAACTTTCCCGACTTGCCGCTGAACAGACTGCCGTGGCAGGCCAGGGCGTAGTTGAAGATCCACCGCAGCGGCCACTGCTTCTCGACGAATTCTGCAACGGCGGCCGGTGGCTCGTAGGCAATTGGGCCAGTCTTCCAAGCGTCCTGCAACTTCGCTTCCCGTATCAGTGCTGGATAGGCGTTGTGCATGTGGTTCCATGTCGGCGAAAAACTGCCCAGGTCGCCCATGGAATCCGCCCGCCAGCCTGTACCATGCTGGGTGGCATAGGCCGTGCATTCTTTCCCGTTGATCAGCATGACCAGCGGCGTCTTCTTGAATGCGGCCAGGTAGGCATCCACCACCTTCATCCGGTTCTCCAGGATCGGCAGCTTGCAGTTCTTCGAACCACTCAAGTGCCACTCGCCCCACCAGCCGATTGACCCAAGATCAAGATTTTCGATGTCGGGATGACCGTCGTATCGTTCGCCCAGTCGTTTGATGAAGTCCAGGTGTGCTTTCACGATGACCGGATCGTCCATGTCTGGGATCGGCAGCGGTGTCACACCGTTGTGATCCGCAACGAGTATCCTGCCGCCGATCTCCTGGAGCCAGTCGGGGTGGTACGGGCGGCCTTTGTACGGCGAGCAGCACATCACTCGGAACGCCAACGTTTGCCCGGAGTCGTGCGTTTCTTTCAGCACCTTGTCCAGGAAAGCGTAGTCGATCTTGCCCGGCTGCGGTTCCAATTCCCGCCAACCCCAACGAGCGTAATGGACGGTGGACGGAATCCAGGACGGCAGATTCTTGTCCTGCTTGGCCGTGCGGTGGAACGTCTCCCAGCCCATGCCGGGGTTGGCAAGGATTTCGCCAGTTTCTTCTGGGGTGACGACAACCTGCTGGCCGTGGACGTGGTGAGCAATCAGGAGGATGGAAACGGTCAGCAGCGTGTTGCGGAACATGGTTACTCCTTGGGCAGCACTTGGAACACGGTCTCGGCGATGATTCTCGCTCCCTGGTCATTCGGATGCAACTCGTCACCAAAATGCTCGTCCCGCAGCAGGCAGCAGATTTCGGCCAACGGAATGCCGTGTTCGTCGCAGAACGATTTCAGTTGTGGGTTGTGGTAATCCCGCTTGGCGTTGATCTCGTTGGCAAAACGTGGCGGGAACATGGCCTCGTTGACGTGCGGCACGTTGAACAGGATCGGCTGCTTGCCTCGGTCCCGGACCACTTGAGCCATGCGGCCCAGGTTGCCGATGATTCTGCGGCTCGTAAATTCGGTGTCGGGCCATGTTCCCAGGTCGTTGGTCCCCATGCCGATGATGAAGAACCGGGCATTGGGGAACAGGTCAAGGTGGTCACAAACCTGCTGCGGCCCGTTGTCGCTGATCTCACCAGCAATGCCGCCGTTGCCGACCCACAGGCCCAGCGGAACGCAAAGCTCCTGGAGGAAGACCACGGTT
>CAIYOB010001415.1 GCA_903927685.1 uncultured Planctomycetaceae bacterium | reverse complement strand
TCCTTGAGTTCCGCCAAGCCCTCCGGCGTCTTGCTGACGCCAGCGGAGGACGCCGCACACTGCCCCGCTTCGAATCGCTGGCTGACCAGTTGCGGCCACCGGGGCAGTGCCGGCGGTTGCGCCGGGTCATGCCCGAACCGGAAGGGCCGGCCGCCGGGAAAATCGTCGGGCCGCAACTCGGCACTGCTGCGGGTGAACAGCCCGTGAAAGACATTGTCGTGCTCGCGGATGCCGACGCAGCAGGTGTTGAACCACAGGTCGCGCTGCAGCGAACCGGGCGACGCCCAGAACAGGTTGTGGTGCACGTCCACCTGGCACGTGCCTTCGTCCAAGTACACCAGGCCCAGCTTGTTCCAGCGCAGCGCCGACAAATCGTAGCAGTCGTGCAGCACGTTGTAGGCTACCTGGGAATGCTGGCCGTTCAACGTCCCGCCGCTGCAGAAATAGCCTGAGAGAAACCCCGCGTCGCGTGTCAACAGCATGCCGTTGTACAAGTGGTTGTGCGCAAACAGCGTGGCGGCGTAGTCCATGGGGCCGCGGTTCCTGGAAGCAATGCTCGTACCATTGCCATAGAAGTTGAAGAAATGCCGGCCCGCGTTCCGCATCGTATTGAACGTGATGACATGGCCGCCGACGAGGAAGTTCTCGTAGTCGTTGAAATCGCTGACCGCGTCCGTGATCGCGTTCAGATAGTGGCCGACGTAACTGACCTCGTCGATCAGGCAGTTGTGGATCGTGTGGTGGTAGCCGCGCAGGTGGAACCCCGTCCCCGCACTGAACCGGACGCTGCAATTCAGGAAGCTGTTGTCGTGGCCGCTCACGAAAATGCCCGTCTCGCCGGACTTGACGGTGTCGCGTCCATGCTCGATCTGCCCGATCGCGTAGTGACGCGTATAGTGCGCCAGGTACGCGATGTCGCATCTGTCGACGACACAGTGCGCCGAATCTTCCAGCCGCAAGGACGCCGCTCGAACCGTCAGCCCTGCGATGCGGATGTGCTCGCGTCCGCTCAAATCCAACGTCAGTTGACGGCGTTTTGCCTCGATCACCTGCGGCATCGCGCCGCCGGGCGGAATCAGGTACAGCGTGCCGTCTTGCCAATGCCATTCCCCCGGCGCGTCCAAGGCGTGCCGATGGCCGACGATCATCCCCCGCCCCTCCTCGTGCTCCTGCGGGAACTTGCCGTCGTAGGCGGAACCGAACCACCAGCCCTGCGTGCGGTCCCCCACCAGGATTTCGCCCGCTCGCGAGCTCTCGATCACGCCGGTCTGCGCACACCAGCCCTCAAAATGGACGCCGCAGTACAGCGCGCCCTTCCAGTAGTCGTCCGGCTGACCGTCCAGCAACTTGCTCACGATCCGACCCGGCTGACTGACCCGCGTTTCCCGCGGGATCGAGAACTCGCCGTAGGTCGGCCACAGCGGTGACAAGTCCGCCACATACATCGCCAAGCCCGGAGCGGGTGTGTTGGGATGGCGCGCCTCGATCAGCACTCGACCGTCGCCGAAAACCTGATTCCGTCCCAGGCCCAGCGTCCAGGGCATCGGCGCCTTCCAGATGTTCGTGCCCTCGTCAGCCCGCGTCCACCCTCCGATCGAATCGCAGCCGCTGATGACCACCGTCTCGCCGCGATAGGCTCGCAGGGTAATCGGCTGCTGGGCCGTGCCGCTGCGAGGGAACGTCACGGTTTCCCGATAGACGCCGCCGCGGACCAGGCACGTGTCGCCCGGTTGCAGTCGCTCCACCGCCGCCTGGATCGTCGCCAGCGGCTGCGTCTCCGTCCCGGGATTCGCGTCAGCCCCGTCCGACGCCACAAAGATCTCCGCCGCGGACGATACGCTCCCCAGCCCAGCCCACAGCAGCAGCAATACAGCAATTCGTTGCATGTGCGATCCCCTCCTTACCCATGATTGACAGCCTCGACGGTGACTAGTGCACCGTCAAGGCCAGAGGTTGGGGTGCCTGGGGTCGAGTGCAGCGAGCCCCCAGAGGCAAACCTCAGAGGCAAGACCGGGCGGCTCGCCACTCGCACCTCGCGGCTCAACTCCAGGCACCCAACGCAGTTCTTCGCCTGGACAAGCCGCTAATCCCGCATGCCCGCCCGTCGATGATACAGCGTTCGCAACACCGCATCGAGTACCGTGTCCAACTGCTTGCCCACATCCTCCGCCAGGAACCGCAGGACAAAGTAACCGTGTTCCTGCAACAGCACATCCTTCCGCCGATCGCGGCGATAGGCGTCGGCGTCCGCCAAATGCTGACCGCCATCGAGTTCGATGGCGATGCGGGCCTCAGCGTCCAGCAGATCCACTTCCAGGTTCCCCCGCCCATCAAAGGGGATCGGCAGCGGAACATTCAGCCGAAATCGCCCGGCGGTTTCCCCAAGCGTCTCCAGACGCCGATACAAGAACGCCTCGCTGGCACTCCGCGCACGCTCGGCCCCCTCGGCATCCGGACCGACCTCGCGCGCCGCGTGGACAAACAGTTCTGCCAGCGGCCGATCCACGCCGTCGCGAATCAGCCGCCGAACGCTGGCCGCGTACTCGTTCTTCCAACGCGGCTCGACGGGCAGCGGCACCTCGGCTGGCCAGCCCGGCACCGCACTGGCGGGCAGCAGAATCGTATAGCCGACCGCCTCGTAGCCGCGGCAGCGCCGATCGAACATCCGCGACAGCATCGAAACGTTCAGGTCCGCGTAGTCGTACACGCGCACCTCGCGTTTGCGATCGTACAAGCGGTGCAAGCGGCCGACGTACTGGGCGATCGTCCCGCGCCAGGAGACCGGCAGCGTCAGGAACAGCGTATCCAGCCGGGCATCGTCGAATCCCTCGCCGATGTACCGTCCGGTGGCCAGCAGTGCCCGCTCGTCGTTCTCGGGAATCTCCGCCAGGCGAGCGACCGTCGCCCGGGCCTGCTTCAGCCCCGTCCCGCCGCGCAACACGACCAGATGCCGAATCTGGGGCGACAGACGAGCCGCCAAGTCGTCCAGGTGCTCGTTCCGTTCGGTCAACACCAGGGGAGAACGGCCGTCCCGAACCGCCTGGACGACCTCGTCGCAGATCAGCTGATTGCGCTGCTCGTCGGCGACCAGTTCGCTGTAGAGGTCCTGGAACTGGATTCGCACGTCGGGGTTGGCCGCGACCACGGGGCGGAACGAGGTGGGGCGGACGAAGACGGTGTGCTGAAACGGGCGCGCCGCCGCCATCGCCTTGGCGTCGACCCGATGGCGGATCGGGCCGCACTGCATGAACACGATCGGATGATGGCCGTCCTTCCGCGTGACCGTGGCCGACAGCCCCGTGACGAACCTCGCCTTCGCCCGGCGGACGACCTGCTCGAAACTGAGCGCGGACAGGTGATGGCACTCGTCGACGACCAGCTGGCCGTAATTCCCTACGCAGTCCTCGACCACACCCTTGCGTGCCAGGCTCTGAATCACCGCGACGTCCACCGATCCCGTAGGCTTCCGTTGGCCGCCTCCGATGCGGCCGATCGCCTTCGCCGGCAGTTCGAGAAAGGTCGATAACCGTTCCACCCACTGCTCAAGCAGTTGCCGCCGGTGCACCAGGATCAGCGAATTGACGCCCCGCTGGGCGATCAACCACGCCGCAATCACCGTCTTGCCGAACGCCGTCGTGGCACACAGCACGCCCGTGTCGTGAGCCAACATGGCTTGCGCCGCCGACTCCTGCTCGGGCCGCAATTCACCATGAAAAGCGACCTCCAGCGGCGTGCCGGCGTTGCGTTCGTCGCGAATGGTCGTCGCAATGCCAAGGTCAGCCAACAGCTTCTTCACATCCTCCAAGCAGCCGCGAGGCAAGCCCACATGCTGGGCGTGTTCTTCCGCACAGCCGATGATCCGCGGCTTGCCGTAGGTCGGCAGACGCATCGCCTGGGCCTTGTAGAACTCCGGGTTCTGAAACGCGGCGACACGAATCAGCCGATTCCTCAGGCTGGGCGGCAAGGCGGCCTTGGCGATGTAGATCTGGTCGCCAAGCGTCAGTTCCAAACGGTCCGGCAGCGGTCCGGCCAGCGGAAGTTCCTTTCGGCGGCGCGAAGGCGGAGCCAGCCACGGCTCCGCATCGTCCTCGTCCGCAGCCGCCAGGCGTACCCCAACCACCCGTCCGCGTCGCTCGGCCTCGCAAACGATCTGTTCGACGCTCGCCCGCTCAATCCTGCCGACCTGGGACAGGAATGCCCATTGATCGGGATAAGGAATGCCCTGAGCGTCGACAAACACGCTGTTGCCGGCGTCGCGAGGTCCCTTCTGCAGTGGCAACGCGATCAGATTGCCCAAGCCGCCTTGCGGCAAAGTGTCCTGGTTGGGAAAGAAACGATCGTAAGAATCCAGTCCGACGTCCGGCCGGGATTCCATCGTTTCGGTCAGCAGGTGAGCGCCCAGTCGCCGCGCCAGTCCAGCCGGCAGGGCCTCCTGAAAGAACAGCCAGACATGCCCGCCCTTCCCTGACCGCGAACGTTCCAGGACCGCCGCCAGATTCAACCGGCGGCACGTCTCCAGAAAGGCCGCCGCATCCTCCTGCCATTGGGCCTTGTCGAAATCGGCGGCCAGGAAGAAGCAGGTTTCGTCGAGCAGCATCGGATACACGCCCATGACGAAATCCCGGCCCGCGCCATCGCGGCCGGTCAAGTGCCAGCGAATCACGTCGTCCGTAACGGGCAGGAACCTGCGCTGCTGGCAGTCACCGCACTTGACTTTGGGCTTCTGGCAGACGCCCTGCACCCATTCGTTGGCGCACGCCGGCTGATACCCCGACTTCCCCGTCTTGCGGCTCTCGAAGCGGCGCGGGTAGACATCATCCCGCCCGCGGAACAGCGCCCGGAACAGAGCGATTTTACGTTCCGGCGGCGACCGCTGATCGACAGGATCCGGTATCCGGTCCATCAAGAACTCCCTGGGTGAATCGCCAGTCATGCGTATCCAGACTGTCGATCATAAGCCATTTCGGACAAGATACCACCAAATTCAGGCAACCGCTTGCCTCACCGGCTGAATCGCCGAGCGAAGCCCTCCTCCGGACATCCGATCCCGATTGTCGGCAAAGTGGCTGTCGCCGGCCCTGTTCGTCAAGCCCGTACGTGTTGAAAATCGACCGACCAGTCGTCCGGGGCTTGTCTTTCGGCGGTCGGGACGGTTAAATAGGGACATCGCAGCCGGAGGGTATCCGAATGGTTAGGGGTCTGATTCGAAATCAGATGCCGGCTTTGCCGGTTGCGGGTTCGACTCCCGTGCCCTCCGCTAC
>CAIYOB010001414.1 GCA_903927685.1 uncultured Planctomycetaceae bacterium | reverse complement strand
AACCAGGTCATCCATCCGCCGCTGGTCCCGACGCTCGGCACGCAGGCGCACCAGTGGTCCTGGCTGCGGCCGGCTTGGACCATCGACACGGTGGCGGACCAGCGGCGGTACACCCTGCAGGTGGACTTTGAGCGGTTTATCGGGCCGCTGACCTTCGACGCCGGCGAGGGCGAGTATCACGAGATCGTGTTCTATCCGTCCCAGCGACTGAGGAACCTGGCAGCCGTCCAGGACAGCACGGGCGTGCCGGCACTGTACTCGCTGGAGCCGCTGACGTTCGACGGCTCGGACGAACAGTGCTGGGAGCTGGTCCTGCACCCGACGCCTGACTCGGAGTACAAGCTGGTCGGCCAGATCCAGATCGGGGCTCGGATGCTGTCGGACAGCTATCCCTATCCGCCCGGCGGGCCGGTCCACGGGGAACTGTACATCGCCTCGGTGCTGGCGGCGGCCGAAGCCAAGCTGGACGACGAGAACAACGGCCAGAAGCAGGCTGCGTTTTTGGCCCGGCTGATGGCCGACATCAGCATCGACATGCAGCGGCAGCCCACGACGCTGGGCTACTGCGGCAACGGCCGCGGGCGGCTGCCGCGGAGCCGCTCGGAGGCCCGGCGGATGTTCGGCGGACTGACCGCGGGGTTCACCACGTACAACGGCGCGCTGGACCTGTAACGGAGGACGCTTGTCATGCCGTACAAGAAGATCAGCGCGCTGGACGCCCTGACGGCGATCACCGACGACGATCTGCTGGTCGTGGTCAACAGTCCGGCCAGCGGACCGGGGACGCGGCGTATCACGTGGGCCGAGATCCTGGCCTATTTCGCCACGGGCGTGAACACGCTGACGCTGTCCAACCAGGGGCTGCACCTGCAGGACACCAACGGCAGCCACGACCTGATCGTCAAGCCCGGGTCCGACTTGACGGCCGACCGCGTGCTGACGCTGACCACGGGAGACGCGGCCCGGGCGCTGACGTTCACGGCCGACGTGACGGTCAGCGCGGCAGCCAGCATCACGGCGGCGCTGACGGTGGATGGGGCGACGTCGATTACGGGCGGGCTGACCGTCGAGTCGGCGAGCTACGTCAACCAGGATCTGACGACCGATTCGACGACGACGTATTTCGGGCGGATCGGGGCGGGGGCGGCGCCGGGATCGGCGCGGATGTACGCGTACGACTCGAACACGGACGCGAACATCCCGTCCTCGGTGCTGTACTGCCGCCAGTTGACGACGGTGACGACCAGCGCGTCGCGAACGTCGTACGCGTTCTTGGTGGACAACAGCTATCAAGCCGTGGCGGCGGGCCAGACCAACAGCGGCGCGCTGGTGGCCATGAACATCGCCGGACAGGCCAACACGGCGGCGTTTGCCGGAACGACGGGGACGCAGTACGGGCTGTCCTGCACGGCGGGCATCCTGAACGCGACGGCCGGGGCGGTCATTACGACCTGCTACGGGGCTTACTTCAAGATCTACAACCGCGTCGCGTCCACCACGATCACGACCGCTTACGGCTGCTACGTGGACAACTCGGAGACCACGGGCGCGATCGCCAACCGCTGGGATCTGTACTGCGCGGCCGCCAACGCAAACAACTACTTTGCCGGGAATGTCGGTCTTGGCCAGACGACATTTGGAACGAACGCTACCAAAACCCTGGCAGTTGGGAGCGGAGTTGCTCCCAGTACGAGCCCGGCCGACGCGTTTCAGATGTACTCGGCCGACTTCGCTGCTGGAAACGCGTGTCCGACATTTCGCACGGAAAACGGCACGGTCATCGTCTTGAACCAGGATTTGAAGACGACGGCCTCTACGCAGTTTGCAAGTGTCGGGATCAACAATGCGCCGTCGGCCTCTCAGCGACTTATCGTTGCTGGAGGTGTT
>CAIYOB010001413.1 GCA_903927685.1 uncultured Planctomycetaceae bacterium | reverse complement strand
GGGCGGCGGGCTGGGGATGTCCGCCGGTGTAGCGACGAACGTGAAACTCCCACGGACAAGCCGTGGGCATCCCATTCCCCAGGCCGCGACAGACTCTCGACAGTTGTTTCCGTGGCGTAAGCTTGCACCTTGCGGGAGATAGTGGCCTCGCACGCTGGAAGCTTACGCCACTTGTTTGGAGAACGGTGTTTACCGGCCTGGCAGCCAGGGCGGCAAGCCGCGAGCGTAAAACGGGGCGATTCCGTGAATGCTCGCAAAGAACAGCACCGCCGTGGCGAGATTGAAGGCCAGCGTCCCAACGACCGCGGGAATCGCCCTCCAGCCTCTCGGCTTGAAACCTCCCGTCAGCGCTACGGCCAGGCCTTGCAGGAGAAAAAAGGCCGTCTGGTAGCCTTGCACGCGGCCCATCGCCACGGCGAAGACGTATTCGTGCATCACCGCCGAGAGCGCGAAAACCAACAAAGTGGTGCGAACCGGCGCGCGGACTCCGCCGAAGGGCCGGAAGACGTTGAGCCAGAAAAACTGCTGCATGTTGCGGTTGTAGCGGCGCCAGAACTCGGCTGGCGTGCGGGCCGCGATCGGGTTGTCCATATAGTCCCGGGCGGCGCCGCCAAGTAATCGCCACAGTGCAACGGCCGCCTCCAAACCGGACACGATCGCGGCCATGAAGGCGAGCACTTTGCTGACATGCTCGACCGCCCAGAGCCACCGCTCCCAATCGATCGCGAACAGGCCCTGAAGAAGGGCCAGGCCCACGGCACAGCCCAGCAGTCCCTGCACCAGTCTCCGACCGTCCTCCCGTCGGGACGGGCGCGGCTCGCGCGCGAGCGACCGCCGGACGTGAACAAAGGGATTCCCCAGGAAAGCCACGAACTGACGCCAATTCGGCGCGGTCCGGAACCTGGCGTCGAGCCACACATCGACAAGCTTGACGGCCACGACAACCGCCGAAATCGCGGCGACGAACCGCGGCAGCGGGCAGTTGGCGGGGATCAGGCAGGGCGCGAGGCCGATGGGCACGCCGAGCCCCGCCATGACATACCAAGCGGTCCCGCCACGCCTGGCCAGCAGCGGGAACGAAAGCAGGGCTATGACGTAGGGCGCGACGAACGCACTTGCCAGCGATAGCATCATGGCCGGGACCTCACGGCGGGCGGAGCCCGGCCAGCGCTAATTGGCGACCGGGACTTGCCGGGCTTCCGCATTCCAGGCGCCCACGACGAGCACGGCCTGATCCCGCGTGGCTGGGTCGCGCCACAGAACTTCCACTTGCAGCTCGCGCTGTTCGCCGGGGGCCAGCCAGAAGAAATTATCGGTGGCGTAGAAGACGCGCGATGCGGCTTCGATGTCCAGCCGGACGTTGAACGCCGGCTTTTCACCGGAATTCCGGACGCGGACGCGGAGCCGGCTGCGGTTGGCGGCCGTCGGTTGGTGTTCCTCCAACGCGGCAGTCAACGCGGTCGGCTGGGCGGCCGCCTGCGGTTTCAGCCACGGCCCTTGGTCCAGCGTCAACCCCGGCTGCGGCGTCGCCCGATACTTGTCGCGGAAGGCCGTGTCGCTCATCCGGGCCAGGCAGCGCGGCCAATAGACCGAGCGGGAGACGAGTTGGCCGCCGCTGTCGCGCAGCTCGGCCACGATGAAGAAGAAGGTGTCCTCGAACGTGTCCGGAATGGTGAAGTTGCCCAAGTCAAGTGACGCGACGGACGGGCCGGGTGCGAGCGTGACCGGCTGGGCCTGGCGCCACTGCGAAGCGAACGCGGCGTCGAAGATCTCGACCGAAGCCGTCAGGTCCTGCCGCGCGGCGGCCGGCGCATGGGTGACGTACACCGGGATCGGCACCGACTCGCCCTTGCCCCACAGCAGCTGCGGCAGCTTGACCAGCACATGCGTCGGCTCATAGGTGCGTTTGAGGAAATAGTACGGCGCGGTCGGCTGGCCGAATCCGTCGACCAGCATGATCGCGATGACCGGCCACGGGCGTTTGAAGACCCACGGCATCAGGCCGGAGGTGACCGGATAGTTCGCTTGCACCTGCTCGGAGAAGATCTGATAGAACTCGCCCGCGCCCAGCTGGGTGCTCTCGGCGAGCGTCTCCAGGGTCGGCGCCCGGACGTCGGTCAGGTGCGAGGCGCGGCTGAGCATCCGCGGGACGCGGCTGGCCTGGAACTCGACAAAATGGTGCATCAGCTCCGGATGCTGGGCGGGAAACTCCTTGTCCAACATCCCGGCCAGCGGCTTGTCCAGCTCGGTCGGGGCTACCAGCTCGCGCAAGGAAGCCGCGTCGGGAATGCTGTGCATCCCGGTCTCGGCGATGTAGGGCACGAGCGGATACAGGTGGCCGTACCAGGTCGGGTCCATGTCCGGATAGGTGTGCAGGCTGCCGCCATCGGGGCTGGTCCGCCGCCTGGGCCGCGCCGGATCGAAGTCGGCCAGACAGCGCTCCCAGATGCCCATCGTCGCCGCGTTGCCCAGCGAGTAAGGATTGAACTCGTTGCCGCCGCACCAGAGTGCCAACGAGGGCTGGTTGCGGAGGCGGAAGATGGTCTGCATGACTTGCGCTTCCCACACCTCCTGCGGCCATTCGGCTGTGTCGCGGTTGCCGATCGGGAAGTCCTGCCAGACGAGCACGCCCAGTTCATTGCAGGTGTCGTAGAACTCGTCGGTCTCCAGCAGGCCGCCGCCCCAGATGCGGAACAACTGAATCCCGGCCGCCTGGGCGGCGCCGACCAGCCACTGGTAACGTTCGCGCGGCAGGTCCAACAGGATGTCGGCGGGCATCCAGTTCATCCCCTTGACGAAAAACGGCCGGCCGTTGACGACGAACTGCCAATCGGCCCAGCGGTCGGCCGTCCGCGGTCCCGGCGTCGGCCTGGTCCCGATGGTGCGGATGCCGTAGTCGAACTCCAACGTGTCCTCGGCCTGGCCTTCCCGGATCAACGTCAGCTTGACGCGATACAGGTGCGGCTCGCCCATGCCGTTGGGCCACCACAGCTTCGGTTTGGCGACTGTGAGTGATTCCCGGATCCAGTTCCGCCCGGCGCGGGTCGGCAACGGGAACGTGCGGTCCAACGCGATTGCGCCGCCCGTCTTTTCCGCCAGTTCGACGCGCAGCTCGAACCGGGACTTGCTCGGCGTACCGACCTGCCAGCCGCCGGAGCCGTCCGCCAATTGGGCGTTCTTCCACGGATGCAGCTGCGACTGCAGCGAGTGGGTACCGGCGAACACTTCCACGCCCAGCGACAATCGGGCCTCGTCCAGGCCGGCGGCCTCGGTCACCAATTGCGGCCGTTCCAGGTGCCCCAGCGGCACCAGTTCGATGCGCGCCCCGCGCCACAGGCCGAGCGGGAAGAACATCTCGCCGCCCGTGCCGCCGGCGATGACCCACGGCTTGATCACCGCGCCTTCCGGCCCGCGTGGTTTCCAGTCGGCCTTGTGGCCGAAGTTGCCGGCCCGCACCTCGACGACGATGTCGTTGGCCGCTCCGAAGCGGACTTGTTGACTGATCTCGATCGCGGGCCCGCCGAACATGCCCTCGTGGCGGCCCAGCAGGGTCCCGTTCAGCCAGACGCGGGCGAAATAGTCGATTCCGTCGAAACAAAGAAACGTGTAGCCGGCGGCTGGCCTCGGCGGCAGCGTGAGCGTGCGGCGGTAGTACCAGACTTTCTGGTCGACCCAGTCGTACTGCTTCGAGTTCAAATGCTCGTAGGGATGGCCGTGCCGGCCCGCGCGGTGCAACGCCCACTGCACGCTGCTGGGCACCTGCGCCGGAAACCAGTTCGTCACGGCGTCCAAGTCCGGCGTGCCGGTGATCGCCGCGTCGCGCCAGCCGAGCTGCCACGCGCCGTCCAGCGCGATGTGCTGGGCGCCGGTGCGCGGCGTAATCCGATAGGGTTGCCAGAGCGTGGGGACCGGGTCGGTCGCGTCGGCCGCCAGCCCTCCCACACCCGGGGCCAGCAGAACCAAGGCGATCAAGACCAGGCTCCCGACAGCGGCGCGTCGGCATCGGTACGAGAGCGAGAAGTTCGTGTTGGGCGCGGGGTTCGGCATGAGATCACCTTCGATTGGCAAACACATCACTGGCGTTGGGTATGGACCGATCAACGGAGCGGCTCGCCCAATGTAACCCGAAGCGTCAGCGAGGACTACCCCGTCTGAGCCCCTCTGAGCCAGGGGCTGGACAAGTTAGCGGGTGTGGCGAAAAACTCGGCTATGCGGTCGCCGTGGACGGTGACACGGCCGTCGTGGGAGCGCCGGAGGACGAGGGCGTCCAGCTCGAGGCGGGCGCGGTCTACTGCTACGTCGAATCGGGCCACGAACCGCGATTCTTCGGTAACGGCCCATACTTCCGCCCCAAGGGGCACGCCGTGCTCGTCGCTGCCTTGAAGCACAAGCACGTGGAAGACCCGTTTCGGCCCTGATGTGCGTGCTGTTTGAGCATTTCCCAACGGCCGGCTAGCGCAGCCAAACTGCACGTGTAGCGTTCCCCATTTGGTGCAACGTTCCGGGTGACCCAGCGGCGGCAGGACAGGCCAACCAGCACGCTGGACCCAAACGCCGCTTCGGTCCATATAGTTCGTCTGCATCGTTCGTCTGCGGTCTGCGGCCGGATGGGCAACCAGCGCCCCTCCGGCCTGCGATCATCATACCGATCGGCGAAAGAGGCGGCCAGCGTCTTTTTGGGGAGTCGCGTGCCGCTGCCGATTCCGCCGACGATTCAAGCTAAGATGGCAAGGGAATGTTGGGCAAGGGAATTAGATTCCCGTTTCTATTCCCCTGCCCACCCATTCCCTTGCCACTTCCTTTTCTCGGTCCTGACGATCTTCGGAATGCGATCGCGGGAAGAGCCTATCGGAGCCGAGCGGGGATGCCAACCGGAGGATCGTCCCACGGAATTTTCGGAAGCAGCGACGGCGCGGCCAACCGCAGACGGCGGGCAAGTCGAAGGCTCCGAGTGGTGGAGTATGCAACGTGCCTTTCGTGCGAACGATTTGTGTAGCCGGAATACCGCCTGGGCAATCTGCTCGACCCCGGTTGCCGGCTGGCCGACGTCGTGTACTCGCCGCGGCACCGGGAGTTCGGCTGCAACCAACGCGACACGCTCACCGATTACTGCCGCCGTCGCAACCAACTCGCCGGCCAGCGGCGAGGATTTCGCATCCCAATGTCGACCGTTTGTTGTCGGTCGTCCGCCTTGAAGGGCCGATCGTTTTCTCACGCCGCGCGCTGCACGCGCGGCGGGATCCCGGACAACGCTTCTTCCGCCGCATGCAGGCGGATCTCCAGCGGTCGCGACGTGTCCAGGTGCACGTCCCGCTGCGGAAAGGCGATCGTGATCTTGGCCGCGCGCAGCAAGTCGTC
>CAIYOB010001412.1 GCA_903927685.1 uncultured Planctomycetaceae bacterium | reverse complement strand
GGTCTGCCACGCGGGCCGCGTGTACATCGCGCTGGGCCAGGACCCGGCTCACGGCCGCGGCAAAGGCATGCTGCACTGCATCGATGCGACCCGGACCGGAGATATCACGGCCAGCGGCAAGCTGTGGAGTTACGCCGGGCTGGATCGGACCATGGCCACCGCCGCCGTCGCCGACGGCCTGGTGTACCTGATCGACATCGCCGGCCGGCTGCACTGTCTGGACGCCGAATCCGGCCAGTGCCAGTGGGTATACGAGACCAAGGCGGAAACCTGGGGCGGCCCGCTGCTGGCGGACGGCAAGCTGTATTTCGGCAACCAGAAGATGTTCTATGTGCTGGCCACTGGCTGCGAAGCGAAACTGCTCAGCGAAATCAAGCTGGGCAACCCGATGTACGCGACGCCCGTCGTAGCGAACGGAGTCCTGTACGTGGCCTCGCAGCACTATCTGTGGGCGGTGCAGGAACAAGCCGGGAAGAAAGTTGGAGAGTGAAACAGTCGCAGAGTCGAAGAGTCAATCCAAGCCTCGACGAGTCGGCGGGCGGGCTGCCCTGAAAGGCCGCGATGAAGACCACGGGCGATTACCTGTCGCTTTCGCTTCCGGAGATGAAAGCCGTACTGCAGCGGTTCGAGCAGCGTGTCAGCGCGGCGTTGGAGGCGGCGCCGCCGAGCAAGGATCGCGTCAAGCGGGCGTTGCAGCGCGGCGGCGATGGCCGCTGTCCCGTGTGGATCAAGCGTCTGTCCCCGGACATTATTCTGCGCTATGGCGACGACCTGGCCGACTTGTTCTGCCGCTGGCCGGATGACGCCGTTCGAGTCGTGCCCTACGATCTGTGGCTGGGCTACCAGTCGCCGGACCGCCCAGGGCAGATCGATCCGCTCGAGATCGCCACGCGGGACGCGGAGTGGGAGGACGAGTGGGGCACGCGCTGGGCGCATGCCCGGGGAGGCGTAGGCGCGACGCCCGTGGACCACCCGCTGAAGGACTGGTCGCAATTGGACGACTACCTGGCTCACCGGCTGCCCGATCCGCACGCCCCGGGCCGGCTGGACGCCGGGGCGGCGGCGCTGCGGCAATACGGCGCGACGCGGTATTGCATGGGCACGATCCACTTGACGCTGTTCGAGCGTCTGCACGCAGTGCGCGGCATGATGGAGGTGTTTTCGGATTTCTACGCGCATGAACGCGAAATCCGGCGGTTGATCCAGGCCATTGCCGAATACACCCTGGTCCTGATCCGCCGCTGGGGAGAACTGGGGGCGGACGCCGTCTTCCTGACCGACGACTGGGGCAGCCAGACCGGGCTGATGATCTCGCCGGACATGTGGCGGCGGCTGTTCAAGCCGCACTATGCGGCGATGTTCGCCGAGTGCCATCGCCGCGGCATGGACGTAATCTTCCACAGCTGCGGCAACGTGCTGGGGATCGTCGGCGATCTGATCGAAGTCGGCATGGACGTGCTGGACCCGGTCCAGCCGGGGGCGATGGACATGCAGGAACTGGTCCGCCGCTATGGCGGGCAAGTCTCGTTCTGCGGCGCGATCGACTTGCAGCAGTTGCTGTCTTGCGGCACGCCCCAGCAGGTTCGCAGCGAAGTCCGCCGGATCATGGACCTGCTAGGCCATCCCTGGGGCGGCGGGTTCCTGGTCAGCCCGGCCAACGTTCTGACCCCCGAAATCCCCTTCGAGAACCTGGTAGCCCTGTTCGAAGCGGCCTGGACGCCAGCCTGAATTGCGATCCCGAACGGTGGGGGCATGTCCGCCAACGCCTGGGCGACCGGAAGGAAACCTCTTACCCCGCGGCTTCATTCCGCAGGCACGTCCGCATACCTGCCGGCCATCTGGCGGATCATCCGGGCGATTGTCCGCCGGCAGCTGGCGGGGGCCAGGATTTCGGCTTCATGGCCCAGGCTGAGCACCCGGGGGATGATCTCCAGTTCGTGGGCCGCCCGCACGGTCAGGATCACTCCGCCATCGGGCTGACGCTCGATTTGCTGGTCCGAATGCCACGGATCTTCCATCACCCACGGGGCCGCCCGGGCGCTGATACGGACGCGAAAGTCCCGCGGCTTTCCGGCTGCGGCAAAGATCCCCAGGCTTTGGCCCAGGTGTCTTTCCAAGTCGAAGTCGGCGGGCGGTTTGAACCAGGCATCCAACGCGGTCGCCCGCAGGAACCGGTCCAGTTTCCAGTGCCGGATGCGAGCCGGTTGGCCGACCTCGATTTCGGACGCGCCCGCGATGATGTACAGGCTGGACTGGTAGAACACCACGGCGTACGGTTCGATCTTTCGCCGCTTGGGATCCTTGCCGATCGGTTGGTACTCGATCTCCGCGATCCGATGCTCCTGGATGCAGCGGTGCAGCGTCTGCAGGATGCCGTGCTGCTGCTTGTACGACTTGGCCGGCATGCCGCGGACGAACAGCGCTTGGCGATAGTCCTCGTAATGATCCCAGACCGCGTCCGGCAACTGGTCGCGGAGCTTGCTCCAGAACGACTCGATGCCCAGCCAGAACGGCGTGCCGGCCAGCGGGTACAGCAGGTCGCGGCTGAGCGACAGGGCGATCAGCTCGGTCGCCGACGCGGTGACCTTGTGCGTGCCGCTCACGCCGGGCCCGATCTTCCAGACCCGGCCGCGCTGGGTCTCCTGGTCGTCGACGTCGATCCCGGCGGCCTGCAGGGCTTCCAAGTCCCGCCGCACGGTGCGCTGGTGCAACGAGGTCAGCCCCAGCTCTTCGACCAGTTCCTGGCGGATCTCGTCCAGCGTGCGGCCGAACCGGTACCGTTCCAGGATCTGCAGGATCTTGTGCTGGCGGATCAGTTGCTCGTTGCGCGCCATCGGCCGCCCCTATTGCGTCGCAATCGCATACAACCGCGAACGGTCGGAGATGAACATGACCCCGTTGGCGATCGTGGGCGTGCTGTAGATCGACGAGGGGAACTCGACCTCGCCGAGCTTCTTCAGCTCTTTCCCCGCGGCGAAGATCGACAAGATGCCGTCCTCGTCGCCCAGGAACATCTTGCCGTCGGCGACCATCGGCGATCCCCAGACGGCGGCCAGGATGTCGGCCTCCCAGTACCGCTTGCCGGTCACAAAATCCAGGCAGTGGATGCGGCCGCTGAGGTCCGGGGCGTAGACCAAGCCGTCGTGGATCGCCACGGTGGACAGCGTGCGGCGGAAGCACTCGTTGTCCTTCTCGCCGGTCAGCGAACCGTCGGGATCCATGCCGCCCCAGTGCCAGATCTGCGCCGAGTTCGGATTCGGCTGGTTCTCCGGCGTGACGGGGCTGACATCGCCCTTCTTCGTCGCGTCGATGCGGTAGATATGCCCCACGCCCTCGCCGTGCTCGGGGTCCTGGCCCATGCCCAGGACGACGCTGTTCTCGCAGAACACCGGCGTGGCGATGATGTTGTTCCGCGTGCCGCGGCCGCCCAACTCCCACTTGGCGTCCTTGGGGTTCAGATCGAACTCCCAGACGTGTTCTCCGGTCTTCGCGTCCAGGGCGTACAACCAGCCGTTGCCGGCCGGCATAAAAATCTGCGTCTGGCCGTTGACGACTCCGGCCGCCGGAGAACTCCATTGGCCGTGCAAGATCGTATCGAACGGGGTGTTGTCTTCCCAGACGACTTCGCCCGTGGCCTTGTTCACGCCGATGAACGACGGCGAGCGAGGCGAGGGGACTTCCAGGTGGGCTTCATCGACGCCGTTGGAAGTGACGATATAGACCATGTCTCCGACCACCACCGGCGAACTGGTCGCCAGGTTGTGCGGAAACACGCCCATCTTTTCGATCATGTCCAGCGACCAGATGATGTCGGCGTCCTGCTCTTCGGCATCGACCTCGGTGCTGTACGGCCCGTCGTTCTCCTTGTCGCAAAAGCCTTCCGTATCCAAGCACATCAGCTCGCAGCGGTTGGTGACGACCCACATGCGGTCGCCTTCGACGAAGGGCGTCGAACAGATGCCTTGCTCGGGCCAGTCGTTGACGCGGCCCTGCGGCAGCTTCTCGCGGGTCAACTGCCAGAGGAACTTGCCGGTCTTCTCTTCAAAACACAACACGCAGCCGCGGTCGCCTTTGTGCTTGGGCCGGTACTCGCCGCCGTTGTTGGTACCCACCCAGACCTTGCCGCCGGCCACGACCGGATTGCCGTAGGTCTGAGAACCCAGCTTGGCTACCCAGACCACTCGCTTGCCCTTCTGCGGATCCTCGGCAGGTTGGAAATCGGTCGCAATCGGCTTGGTGGCGTTGACCATATTCCGCTGGATGTTCCCGCCCCAACACGGCCAGTCGCCGGTCACGACGCCATCGCCGGAGGCCGGGGCGGCGGCCGCGGGCGGGGCGGCCTCAGGCTTGGTCTCGGCCACCGTTTCCGCCGCCGCGGGGGGCGGGGACGCTTCGGCCGCAGGCGGAATTTCGGTCTTGGCCGCGGGCTGTTCGGGGGCCGGCTCGGCAGGCTTTTCGGTTGCCGGCTCGGCGGGCATCTCGGCGGCCTTTTCCGCTGTCGTCTCGGCAGGCTTCTCGGCCGCTTCGGTGGCTGGCGGCGATTCGGGCTTGACCGCTTCTTCCGTCTTCTGGGGTTCCTCGCCCGGGGCCTGGTCCGTCGTCCCGCTCTCCATTTTCGCGTCGTTGGCGGCATCCTCGGCGGCCGCTTGAGCGGCTCCGGCAGGTTCGTCCACCGGTTTCGCGTCTTGCTCGGGCGTCTCCGCAGCGGCTGCCGGGGCGGGCTCGGCCGCAGGTTCCGCCGGCGCCGGTTCGGCCGGGGTGACCGCTTCGGGTTCCGGTTCCGCCGCCGTGATGTTCGAATCGCCGCCGGACCGGGCCGGCGGAGGCGGCATGCAGCCGCCGATCAGGACCACGGCGGCCAAGGCCAACGTCCATGGCAGCAGGCGATTTATTCTGGTTTGCATGGTGGGTTCCTTCGTGCGAACACTTGTCATGTCAGCGGACGGGTCAGTTCGGGGTCACGACCACGTTATCAACCTGGCAGGGCGCCAGCGAGTACAGGTACAGCCCCGGGCTGCCGTTCACATTCGGATGCGGATCAAGGGCCTCGACGGTCCAAGCCTCCGGCTCCGGATCGCCGCGCTTCCAAGCCTTGCCCTGCAGATGCGCGCCGTCCGGCTGGATGTCCACGCGGAACTTGAGCGTGTACCACACGTTGGGGTCGGAACGGAAGCGGACTTCGTTGCCGATCCGCGGATGTGGAGCCCAGTCCTGGAATCCCAGCTTGGCCGTGTTGCCCTTCAGAATCAGATTGTACCGATTGACCGTCAGTCCGACACTGGGGAGTCGCCGTTTGTCCTCCTTCAGCAGCACATCGGACTGGATCGTATACCCCGTCATGTCCGGCGGCCCCAGCCAGAGATAGACGCTGGGCGTCCCGCCCGCGGGCGTGTGCTGCATGGCCGTGTTGCCGTTCTCCAGGACCGGCACCAGCCGCCGCGTGGCCGCGATCCAAGTCGGCGGCACCTGCGCTCCCGTCAGCCCCTCGAAATCCCACTTCCACGGCAGCTTGGGGAACACGCGAACGCGGGCGGTCGCCGTCAACTCGCCCAGCTTGGCCACGACCAGGCCGCCCTGCTCGACTGCGTCTGCCGCGATCACCAGCTTGTTGCCTACGGCCTTGGCAGCCGGCAAATCGGCTTGCGGTTCCAGCGTCGGTTCGACCTTTTTCAGAAACCGACCATTCTTGTCAAACGCGTGCAACTCGTACTCGATCTCGCCGCCGCCGGACACGTGCGTTTCGTAGGGCACCAACTGGATCAAGGCGACCTCTTCCTGAGCCGGAGTCTCCGCGGGCGGCGGGGGAATCGGTTCGCTGGACGGCTGCTGATCCTTCGTTCCCACGCAAATCGTCCGGTCGCGGGTCACGAAGTAGACCCGGCCGTCGGCGATCGCAGGCGACGCATAGATCTCGTCCATGCCGACTCCGTTGGCGGCCTTCAACGTCACGTGCGATAGCGATTGGCAGCCCTCGCGGCTCGGCTGGAGAATATGAATATTGCCGTTCACCTCCATCACGTAGATCTTGCCGTCCGCCCAGACCGGCGAACCCTTGCCGACGGTGCCCAGGTTGTGGATCCACAATTGCTTGCCCGTCTTGCTGTCGAACGCATGCAGGTTGCCCGTGTCGGCCACGACGTACAGGATTCCGTCATGGATCAGGAGCGCCTGGTAGCCGGCCTTGATGTCGTCCACGCGCCAGACGGAGTGCGTTTTCGCCACATCGCCGCGGCCTGTGGCATCGATACACTCGATCCGCCCAAACGCAATGCTGTCGACGTTGTCTTCCCCGTGAGCGATGTACACGTACTTTCCGTCCACAACCGGCGTCACGTTCATCCCACGCTTCGACATCAGGAAGCTCCAGATCGGCTCGCCGGTCCGGGCATTCATGGCGTGCAGGCCGCCGTCGCCATTGCCGCCGATCAGCATCCGCGTCCCTTCGATCACGGCCACGACGGGGCAGGAGTAGTTCGTATCCAGGGGGCGCCCGCCGGGCGCCGAGACCCACAGCAGCTTGCCGGTCCGCTTGTCGAACGCATAGTAGGCGTGTTTCGGTGGCGGAACGCCAGTCTTACCCCAATTCAGCGTCAGAAAGCTGATGATCACCCGATCCTCGTCGATGATCGGCGTCATCGTCCGTCCGCCGTACCCGGAGATCTTGCCGTACTGTTCGAGCAACGAATGCTCCCAGACCACCTTGCCGTCACCGGTGTAGCAGCGGAACAAGCCGTCGACCGAGTGCACGTAGACGTTTCCCGTGTCCGGATCGCCGACCATGCTGGCCCAGCCCACGCGCGGCGCTGGAATGTCCGTCTGAAAGACATTGAACTGGTCCTTCCAGACGACGTCGCCGGTGGCGGCATCCCAGCAGATCACCTGCTCGCCCGCTTCGAGCAGTTGCTTGGGGTCGTTGATGTCGTGGTGGGTCCGGCAATTCAGGTACACGCGACCGTTCATCACAATCGGCGTGGCGCGTCCGCCGACGGGCGAGACCCAGAGGACATTCTTGTTGTCTTCAAGCGACCAAGTGTCGACGAGCCCCTTTTCTC
>CAIYOB010001411.1 GCA_903927685.1 uncultured Planctomycetaceae bacterium | reverse complement strand
TCCTGCTGCTCCGAGCCACGGACATGGGCGTGACTGTGGCGCATATTCCCCTGATCTGGGCGTTCCTGCATCTGATCAAGTCTTTGACGTCCCTGTGGGGCGGAAAATTGTCGGACCGGATCGGCCGTTTCCCGGTGCTGCTCGGGGGCTGGACACTCTATGCCCTGGTATACGCGGGGTTTGCCCTGTTTTCCTCGTCCGCGGCGGTGTGGCTTCTGTTCGCCGCCTATGGCGTATTCTACGGCCTGACCGAAGGCGCGAGCCGGGCCGTGATCGCCGACCTGGTTCCCGAGGGGCAACGCGGCACGGCCTTCGGATTCTTCGGAATGATGGAGGGAGTGCTGCTGGTCGCCGCGAGCATTTTCACCGGCTGGTTGTGGGATACGACGGGCGGATCGAGAATCCCGCTGCTGTTCTGCGGCGGGATGTCGCTCCTCGCCGCCGTGCTGCTCGTTGTCTGGCGGATTGCCGGCTCGCGCGGCTATTGGGCGGGAAGAGCCCTTACGAATTGAATCGATCGAATGACGGTCATGATTTGGGAAGACTAACCACAAAGGGCACGAAGGACACAAAGCAAAAAAGAAAGCATTTACCTTTGTGTTCTTTGTGATCTTCCATGAGAAGGCAAGTCAAGTCGTCAGTTCACGGATTTCCACATTTGCTTCAGAGGGTCCCAGAACGTCATGCTTCCATCCGCACTCTTTGTGGGTCTGCCTTTGACCCGGTGCATGTTAGGGTCCGTCGTGGGGCTGCAACCTTCGTGTCGAACTCGTTTCGTGTTGCCAGGCTGGCAACCGGTTCATTGCACAAATCGCAGTCACCCGGACGGGACGTCAAGAGCCTCTGTTAAGAAAATGTGGCTTCGCTATAGACCGCTGTTCGCCTTCAATGATTTCGTATTACGCCGCTTTCTTCATCCTGTGTTCACGGTAGTTCGGATCGTATTCCGCCCCTGTCACCCATAATCGATGCAAGAGCACCGACAACTTGCGAGCCACCGCCACGATGGCTCGCCGCTTCGCATTCTTCCCGCCCCGTGCGGCCAGTTTCAGCCCGAAGCGGCGCAGGTCACACTCCGGCCCGAACGGTCCGAGAATGTAATGCGTACAGCCTACCAGCAATCGGCGCACAAACTCGTCGCCAGCTTTTGTGATTCTCAACTGCTTGTCCGTCTGACCCGATTGATCGCGCCGCGCCGTCAAGCCCAAGTAGGGTCCAACCGAGCGGCTCTTCTTGAAGCGACCGGACTCCTCCAGAGACAACACAAACCCCAACGACGTCACGGGTCCAACACCAGGCACCTGGCTCAACCGCTTGGCATCAGGGTGGCTCTGCTCGACCAAGTCGAAAACCTGCTTGTCGTAAGCCCGAATGCGCAGAGTCATAGACTCAATTTCCTCAAGCAGGGCAAGCAGTGCGGGCATCAGTCCCGCCGGCACACTCTCCCGTGCTCGCGCCGCAAACGAGTCGGTGCTGCATTTGCGAATCCGTTGCCCCGAGGCTTTCACGACACTGCGTACGTGGTTGACCAAGTCCGATCGCGCAGCCACCAGGATATCTCGCGCCTTCAAGACGGCCAGATGCTGCTGCGCGGTCTCACCCCGGTGGTGCACGGGATACAGCAGCTCTCGATCCACGCGCGCAATACGGGCCAGCATTTCAGCGTCACGCACGTCGCTCTTATCCTTCGCCGTCCAGATCGCCCGCAGTCGCCTCGCGTTGCCAACCAGCACGGTGCAGCCCAGGGACTCCAACGTCCGGGCAATCCAAGGCGAATGCGTTCCCGTCTCGATGACCACCAACGCCCCCGCGTACGGCTTGAACAACTTCATCACCGACTCCTTGGTGTTGACGATCTGTTTGCGTACC
>CAIYOB010001410.1 GCA_903927685.1 uncultured Planctomycetaceae bacterium | reverse complement strand
CCTGACGTGGGTCTCGCCGGCTCCAGCGGAATTGACTCTGCAAGTGACGGTCCAGCGAGTCTGGAACTTGCGGCCGCACCAGATCACGCTCCGCAGTCCGCTGGAAGTGACCGGCAAGCCGGTGGACGTCAGCGACATCGTCCGCCCGGACGGCACCACGTATGCGGTCAAGTTGAAGACGCCGCATGAGGGCTTGCACGAGATCGAAGTCGTGGACGGCGGCGACTATACCCGCATCGTGTGGCCGGAAGGCCTGCCCGTCACACTGCCCTCCGGGTTCGACATGCCGCACGTCGGCAGCCATTTTCGCGGCGGCTGGACGCTGTATTGCTACGTCCCCCGGGGCACGCGAGTTGTGGGCGGTTGGGCGGCCCGCATCGCCTCGTGGGCCCCGCGACTGGCGGGCGTGTTGAAGGACGGCGACGGCAATGTCGTGTTCGATTTTTCCCGGGCGGAAGACGGCTGGTTCCGCGTTCCCGTGCCCGCCGGCCAGGATGGCCGACTGTGGAAGTTCGAGAACAGCCAGGGCACGCGGCAGCTGATGACGATCCCGCCGTACCTGGCCCGCACCGGCGGCGAACTGCTGCTGCCGTCGGAGGTGGTGGACAAGGACGCCGACAAGACAAAGGGGAACATGCGGTCAGGTCAAGACCTGACCCCGAGACGCTCGCCGTGAGCCGTGGGACCGGGCGGAGTCCAACCTTCGGCAGCGTCAATGCTGGAATCAGGGATGCGCCGCGGTGCTGCAGGACCCCCAGCGAGTCCATCTCTACTCGGCGCTCACGACGTGTTGAGCATGGCGATGCCGAGTCGTTAAATTGGAGTTGGGACAGGTACTCCACTGGGCCATTTGAGGGAACCGCTTTGCAGGTCTATCGGGCCGCATCCTTGCGCAGGAGTTCGGCGACCTTGGGGCGCCCTTGCTTGATCTGGGCTAGATCCAGTTCGATCCCCACCAGATCGCCAATCGTCCGGTAGGCCTGTTCGAGTTGCGGGCTCCAATCCGTCGCCACGACGTCGAGTGGCGTTTCGCCGCGGCCGTTCTTGGTGCGGACGGAAGCCCCCTTGTCGAGCAGCAGTCGAACCAACTCCGGATTGGCGACGAACGCCGCAATGTGCAAGGCCGTGTTGCCATCGCTGTTCGCCCGCGAGACGTCAGCGTGTTTCTCCAGCAGCAACCGGGCCACGGCGACCTGCCCGAAAAGCACGGCCGTGTTTAGTGGCGTCGATCCGCTGCCAGGCTGCTTGGCATTGACCGCCGTGCCCGCAGCCAAGAGCCGGGCCACGGCATCGCCGTCCCCTGCCGCCGTCGCGGACCAGATGTCGGCCGTCGTGGCGGCTGTCCCACCGGCCGGCAGACGCGCTTGCGCAGCCGCATCCAACCTCGCGCCCGCGGTCAGGCAGTACAGCCGGGAAGCGGTACGAATCAGCAGTTTGTCGCCGGCCACCGCGGGACTAGCCAAGCACAGTTCGTCGAGGTTGTTCCGCTCGAGGATTTCAAACTCCGGTCCGGCTTTGACGACATAGGTCATACCCTCTTCGCTCAGGAAGAACAGCCGTCCGCCGTACGCCCACGGCGACGCGGTGAAAGAGCCGGGCGGGGAAAACCGCCGCCGGTCATACACTTCCTGGCCCGTCTTCGCGTCGTGGCAGGTCAGGAAACCGCGATCGTACAGCGTGTACAGGTAGTCGCCGTAGACCATCTGCGAGGGGTTGTACGGCGCGGCTTTGCCCTGATACCAGGCGATGAACTCGCTGCCGGTGAAGTCGGGTCCCGGAGTCAAGTCGCCGCTGCCGCCCGGTCGGATCGCGAAGGTCGGCCGGTGAGCGTCGCCGACGTAACCCGACGCGAGGTAGCACAAGCCGTGGGCGGCGAACGGCGACGGGATGACCAGATTCGACATCCGCCCGTCGAACTCCCACAGCACCTTGCCGTCCAGCGAGTAGCTGCGGTTCCGCTTCTGGCCCGGCACGACGATCTCGGTCCGCACATCATTCTGCCAGACCAGCGGAGTCGCCCACGAATGCGTCTCGTCCCGCGGCGTTCGCCACCGCTCGTCGCCCGTTCTTGCCTCAAACGCCGCGATCCAGGAAGTCTCGAGGTTGTCGTACACCACAATCACCTGCCCGTCATGGACCACCGGCGAGGCGGCCGCGCCGTAGTCAAAGAACGTCTTCTGCGGCTCGATCTTCCGCGACCACAGGGGCTTGCCGTCCAGGTCGTAGCAGTACAGGCCGAGGTCGCCAAACAGGACGTACAGCCGTTGGCCGTCCGTCGTCGGCGTTTCCGACGCGTAGGTGCTCTTGGGATGCCGCGGCACCTGCGGCTGCCCGGCATGGGCCTCGTGCTTCCACAGTTCCCGGCCGGTGTTCCGATCGAAGCAGTAGACCAGCCAGTGGTGAATCCCCTTCGCCGGATCGCGCACACCTTCGCCCAGATACAACCCCTTGCCGGGCGCGACATTCGGTTCGTCACTGACCACGGCCGTGAGAAAAACCCGGTCGCCCCACACGATCGGGCACGACCACCCCCAACCCGGCACGTCGGCCACCCACTTCACGTTCTCGGTGGCCGTCCAAGTCGTCGGCAAACCGGCGTGATCCGGAGCCACGCCGTCCGCGTTGGGCCCACGGAACCGGGACCAGTGGTCTTGTGCCGGAATGCTGCTCGTCAGCCCCGCCAGCAACAGCAAGCCGCTCAGAAAATCGCGTCGCGTCATGGTCGGACTCCCGGTGTCTTCTCGCTCAGCAGCTTGACGATCTTGGGCCGGGCTTCTCGGATCCGGGGAAGATCGATCTCCATGCCGATCAGGTTGGCAATCGAAGTGTAGACGTTCTCCAGTCCCGGGCTCCACTCGCCGGAGACCAGATCGAGCGGCGTTTCGCCCTGCCCATTCTTCGCGCGGTCGGGGGCGTCGTGCTTCAGCAGCAGTTCCACGAGGTCGGGACGAGCGAAGAACGAAGCCAGGTGCAAGGCGGTGTTGCCGTCGTTGTTGGCCAGGGAGACGTCCGCGCCTTGTTCGATCAAGAGCACGGCGACTCGGGTGCGGCCAAACAAAGCCGCGATGTTCAGCGGCGTGGCTCCGCCCTGCGGTTCTCGTGCGTTGACTTGTGTGCCGGCCGCCAGGCTTTGCCTGACCCCCTCGAGATCGCCCTCCCGCGCGGCGGCCCAAAGGCGTGTCGCATACGCATCCTCAACCCTCAGCCTCCGCATCGCATCCGTGTCGTACAGCTGGGCCGAGAACTCGGCCAGCAGGTTCCGGTCCTCCGGGGTGTAGGCGGTATCGCCGGCCAGGATCTTGATGTTGGCGTCGATTTCCTCCGGCAGACGCATCCCAATGTTCAAGACATGCACGCGCGGGTCTTGTAACACGTGGCGGATAGCTGCCCCCGGCAGTTGTTGCAGACGCGGCTTGTCGAAGCCCGGCACCAGGTGTCCCGACCAGGCGCCGAGCATCCCCGCGCCGATGACCTTCATCGCCACGATGCCCATGCCGAGTTCCTGAGCCTTGGCCAGGCACGCGTCGCGCAAGGTCGTCAGGTGGGCGGTCCAGATCTGGCTGTCGCCTCGGGGGATGTAGCCGTAGGACAGCATGCACACGTCGAAGCCGCCCGAGGCGATCAGGGCGAGCGTTTTGTCGAAGTAGCCGTGGGCGGACAGCCCGACGAACCGCGTGACTTTCTCATCGCGGAGCTTGACCAGCTCGGCCTGCACCTTCATCGCTTGCGGGACGCTCATTTGCTCCAGTCCCGGTGTGCCGTGAATGAGGAGGATGTCCAGGTAATCGGTCTGCAGCGTCTGGAGCGACTGCTCGACCGACTTCCGCACGTCTTCCGGTCGGGTGCTCTCGACCTTCGTCACCAGGCACACGTCGCGGCGCCTGTCCCGGAGCGCCTCGCCGAGGATCGCCTCGCTCTCCATGTACACGGGGGAGGTGTCGAAGTAGCGTAGGCCCTGGTCGTAGGCGTAGCGAACCAGGGCGACGCGGTCCTCGTGTGAGAGGGGATTGGCCCATTTCTTGGGCAGGGCCGCGCCGCCATAGCCGAGGATCGGCAGTTTCAATCCGGTCTTGCCGAGCGTTCGCGCCGGGAGCGTGCCGGCAGACCGGCCCGTGGTTTCCGCTCCGGCGGTGGCCGAGGACGGCAGGTGGCACACGGCCGCCGTGGCCGCCACTTGGCCAGCCGTTTTCAGGAATTCGCGTCTGCCGAGGGTGTTTTTCTTGGCCATTGGTTTTCGCCTTTCTTCAGCACGGCGCCGCTTCGCCGTGCGGATAGCGGTAGTCCGCGTTCGCATTGGTCGAGACGTGCTTCGTCGAGCCGTCGTCCAGTTGGTACACGTACAGCTGCCCCTTGCCAGTGCTATTCAGGTGATAGACCACCGCCGACTCGCCCTGGATCCAGCGCGGATAGGCGTACCAGAACTGCTTCCTTTCGGCGTTGGCGATCACTTGGAGGTTCGTGATGGTCCGCTGCTGGACGTCGAAATCGCCGATGTACAGTGTGTGGCCGGGTTCTTTGAATTCGGCGCCGGGCAGGAACTCGAAGCAGACCTTCTTTTCGCTGGGAGAGACGCTGAGTCGGTGGAACTGACCCTTCGGCACCAGCTCGCACTGAATGCGTTCAAAGCCGGATTGCCCAGCCGCCTTGCCGTTCATCAGGAACAGGCCCCAGCCCAAGGCCGGGTGCAGCAAGGACACGAGGATCCGCCCGTCGGCCAGCGCGGAGTGGGCCCAGGCGTGACAGCTCCCGTCCGTCAGTGCGACCTCTTCGCCCGGCTGGCCGCCCACCTTGCCCTGCATCACGATGAACCCGCCCGTCGCCGGGTTCTTCCGGTTCCAAATCGGCGTGTTCTTTCCGTCTCGCGTCCAAGTCGGATTGAAATCCGTGTGCGTACCGTCGCTCAGCTGGTGAAATCCGGTGCCGTCCACGTGGACCACGAAGATCGCGGTCTTCCATTGAAGCACATCGGGATCGTCCTTGAGGCGACGGAAGCAGACGAGCAGGTCGCCGGTCTTGGACCAGGACGGCTTGAAGTCCCAGTGGCCCGTGGTCACCGGTTGGCCCTCGGGTTGGCCGATCTGATTGACGTGGATCTCGCCGTTGCAGTAGTACGAGATCCGGGAAGCCGGGGTCGACGGGGCTTGGCCGCCGCGGGCCAGGCGTGGTGCGAACACCGTCCCCAGCCCCGCACAGGCTGCGGTCGCGACGGTGGTGTGCGTGGCCTTGGCCAGGAACTCACGCCGGTCCAGTGGATTGTGGTGTGCCGTCATGGCATTGTCTCTCGTGGGGGTTTTGTGGAACCAACCGCCAGAACAGGCTGCATTCTAGCCCGTGCGGCGCGGCCCGTCTGTGGCGTTGGTGTATCCGTTTGTATCCAATTGTATCGAGTGTGCCTTTCGCCGCCGCTTCTGGCTGCCCGGTATGCGCAGGGGGTGGTATACTTGCTCCAGCCGCAGGCCGTGAGTGCGCGGCCAGGCCCTCGCGGCGCGAACCGCCGCGCTGCGTTTCCCCTTGTAACGAGGCTGCGATGTCGACTGCCTTGCCTGCAGACACGCCCTGCCAGGAAATCCCGCTGCCCGCCCGGGAATCGGGCTTGCGTCGCTGGTTGGTGCGGGGCTCGATCTCGCTGGCCGTCCTGGCCGTGCTCGCCGCCGCGGCGGGATTCCTCGCGGCGGGCAAGTCGCCTCGAAAAGCCGCCCCCAAGCTGACGTCCACCATCGCCCGCCAGGATCTGAACGTCAAGGTCACCGAAGAGGGGACGCTGGAGAGCGCCAACAACGTCGAAATCCGCTGCCGGGTGCGGGGGGCTAACAATACGATTGTGTTCATCATCGACAACGGCACCGAAGTCAAGCCCGGCGACCTGCTGGTCCGGATCGATACGAAGACCATCGAGGACAATATCAATACGCAGCAGATCGCCTACCAGAATGCCCTGGCCACCTTCGCCCAGTCGGAAAGCGACGTCGCCATCGCCAAGATCAACATCACGGAATACCTGGAAGGCACGTTTCGCTCGGAACTGAAAACCAAGGAAAAGGACCTGGCCCTCGCCAAGGCCGATCTGGTGCACGCGGAGAACATGGCCAAGCACACGGACAGGATGTTCCGCAAGGGCTACATCGGCCAGCTGGAAGTGGACAGCAACGGGTACGCGCTGCAACAAGCCCAACTGGAACTCGAAGTCAAAGAGACCGACCTGGACGTCTTGAACCGCTATACCAAGGCGAAGAAGCTGCAGGAGTTGGAGGGGATTCTCAAGGCCAAGGAAGCCAAGCTGGCTTCCGACAAGGCGGCCGTGGCCTTGGAGAAATCGAAACTGGAACGCGAACAGCAGCAACTCGAATACTGCGTCATCACAGCCCAGGGCGGCGGGATGGTCGTCTACGCCGGCAGCCAGCAATGGGAGAACAAGCCGGATATCCGCGAAGGGGCGACGGTCCGGGAGGATCAGGTCCTGCTGCTCATGCCCGACTTGAATGACATGCAAGTCAAGGTCGGCATCCACGAAGCCAAGGTCGAGCAGGTCCAGCCGGGGTTGCCGGCCCGCGTGCAGGTCCAAGACCGGGTGCTCGACGGAGAAGTGCTGTCCATCGCCTCGGTGGCCAAGCCGGCCGGCTGGTGGAACGGGAACATGGTCAAGTACGATGCGATCATCAAAATCAAACCGGCCAGCGGGCTCAAGCCGGGCATGAGCGCGAACGTCGAGATCTTCCTGGCCCGGCATCCCGACGTGGTCGTGATCCCCGTGTCCGCTGTGGCGGAACAGCAGGGAAAGTACTTCTGCTGGACGACAACCGCCGCCGGCATCGAGCGGCGAGAGTTGACGCTCGGCGATACGGACGATCAGTTCATTATCGTCCAAGCCGGCGTCCGGGAAGGCGACCCGGTGGTGATCAATCCTCTGGTGCATGTCGAAGAAGCCCAGCGGGAAGCCTTGAAACCCATGAGCGGGGTCCGGTCGAAGGAACCGGAGCCGAAGCAAGCGAACGGCAGCGGCGCGAGCCGCTCCACGAAGGCCGCCGCGAAGACGGACTCGAAGGCTTCGCCGAGTCCGAACCAGCCGTCAGACGCGTCAAGTTGACAGCAGCCCAGCCAGGATTCGAGCGTCCATGAGCGGCACACTCCTCCAAACCATGCAACTGGGATTGCGCAGCCTCCTGCTGCAGAAGCTGCGCACCGGCCTGGCGGCCCTGGGGATTTTCATCGGCACCACCACAGTGATCTGGCTCGTGGCCGTCGGCGAGGGCGTCAGCTATCAGGCGCAGCTGCAGATCAAGAGCCTGGGCGCGACCAACATCATTGTCCGCAGCGTGAAACCGAACGTGAGCCGGGATGCGAGCCAGGGAAGTCCGGAGGATGACCGCGTCATCGCCTATGGCCTGCGGCGGGACGATTACCGCCGGATCCTCTCGAACTTGTCGACAATCCGCCGCGCCGTTCCCATTCGGGACCTTCGCTTCGAATTGCGCTCGAAAGACCGGCGGGCCGACGCCAAGCTGGTGGGCTGCTCGGCGGACTATCCGGAACTCAACCAGCTGACCTTGGCCCGCGGCCGCTGGTTCACTGCGAGCGACGACCGGGAGAATGTCATCGTCCTGGCCGACGAAACGGCCCGGCAGCTGTTTCCCTTCGAGGATCCCATCGGAAAAACCGTCCGGATGCCGACGATCTCGGCCGTCGACGTCTATACCGTGATCGGGCAGACCGCCGCCCGGGACCCCTCCGCCGCCATCGGCGGCAGCCTGGAAGCCCGCGACTACAATCTGGATGCCTACATTCCACTGACCACGTTTCGCAGCCGGGTGGGTGACTTTGTGATGTGGCGCGTGCCCGGCGGCATCGAGGGCGAGATCGTCGAACTGAGCCAGATCACGGTCAGCGTGCACAGCGTCGACGAGGTCGACGAGACGGCCGCGGCCATCGAAACCCTGCTGAAGCAATACCACGACCAGCCGGACTATGCGGTCGTGGTGCCGAAAGAACTGCTGCGGCAAGCGGAGCGGACCCGGGCCAT
>CAIYOB010001409.1 GCA_903927685.1 uncultured Planctomycetaceae bacterium | reverse complement strand
GGACCGTCGGCGACTACGATGCCCCGCACAGCCTGGTCCTGGGCGCGGACCTCCAGCCCTTCGAGCCCGTGGCCACGCCCCGAATCATCGCCGCCGGCCAGTACGTCCCGGTCAGCACCATGAACGTGGCCTTCCGCCGCGAAGCGCTGCCGCTGATGTACCTCCCGCTGATGGGACAAGGCCAGCCCTACGACCGGTTCGACGACATCTGGGGCGGCGTGATCTTGAAAAAGGTCTGCGACCACCTCGGCTGGCACGTCTCGGTCGGCCGCCCGATCGTGGACCATCACCGGGCCAGCAACCCGTTCCGCAACCTGGTCAAGGAAGCTGCCGGCATCGAACGCAACGAGACCTTCTGGCGAGATGTGGACGCGGTCACGCTCCACGCCAGCACGAAGGCCGACTGCATGAACGAGCTGGCGGCCGTGCTGCTGAACTACTCCGACCCGCACACTCAGGCACTTGGAAAGGCGATCCCGCGATGGGTCCAGCACGCGACCAGTATCTGATCCTGTCCCTGCCGAACTCGGGCACCGACTGGCTGTGCCCGATCCTCGCGCGGCAGGGCGGCCTGCGGTACTACCACAAAGAGTACTTCAACCCGATCTGCAATCCGGTCCACGGGACCCGCCTGGAAGCCGCCTTCGGCTGCGAGCTGGCCTCGTGCTATGCCAACATCGGCCTGCCGTGGGACCGTCAGGTCGAGACGCTCGAGTCCCTGTACCGCAGCACGTGGGCCGCGGAGCCGTACAACTTCGACAAGGAGAACTTCTCGCCGCTCAAGGTCGCCTGGTACGCCCGTCACTTCCGGATCATCCTGCTGCACCGTGCCGCGTCCAGCATGTTCCCGCCCAGCCGGCTGCGGGTCCTCGCCTGGTACGACGCCATCTACAACGGCCTGGCGGACCACGGCCACCTCGTGCGCCGAACCGCGGACCTGGCGGCCCGGGCCAGACGCGCCCACGAGGTGAGCTGGATCCTGATGCGGCAGGCCGCCGCCGCGCTCGACATCCCGATCCTCGACTACGACGAGCTGTGCACCGGCAACCGCGAGCGCGTCCGCCAGGCCCTGGCCGTCGGCTGGATCGCCGACGTGGTGGACATCCCCGCCGCCGCGGCCGACATCGTGGCGACCCGGCGGCACACCGTGAAGGCGTAATGGAAACATCGCCGGGTGTCCGGCTGGACGAACGCAACTCCCCGTCCAGCCGGCCCCGGCTCCAGCTACGGGAACGGGCTATGGTTTCGGTTTCGGTTCTTCGCGGTAGGGTTTGCCCTGCTTGTAGAGTTCCAGGCACACGCCAAGCTCCTCTTTGTCGCTGTCCCTCGCGGACACATCCTTCGCGGCCAGTTCAATGGCCTTGGTTTGAGACTCAATGGCCTTCGTGAAATCGCCGCTCTCAGCGTATGCCGCAGCGAAGGTGCCATGATAATACCATTGCTCGGGAGGCCCCAAGTCGATGATGCGATTCACATTTGCCACGGCCTCCTTTCCGTCGCGGTAACGCTCGTCAGGACAAGTTGCCTGTACCCATGCGAGGCCGTTGTACGTGTAGGCATCACTCGGCGCCAGCCGTATCGCTTCCTTGTAGTCCTCTGTCGCCCTGGCGTAATCTCCCTTTTCACGCCACGCATTTCCGCGGATGTAATAGGCGAGGGCAAAACTCGGCCTGATTCGCAGCGCTGCATTGCAGTCGTCCAGGACCTTGCCGTATTCGCGTTTTTCACCCCAGGCAGAGGCACGGCTACAGCAGGCGTCGGCATTCTTGGGATCGAGTCGCAGGGCTTCATTGTAGTCCTCGATCGCCTTGTTGTACTCGTGCTTCTGTTGCCAGGCGATGCCGCGGCTGTGATAGGCGGTGGCAAGAGTTGGATTGATCCGCAGGGCTGCGTTGCAGTCCTCGATGGCCTTGTCGTATTCGCGTTTTCCACCCCAGGCAGAGCTGCGACCAAGGTAGGCAGCAGCGTTGTTGGGATCGAGAAGTAAGGCATGGTTGTAGTCTTCGATGGCCTTGTCGTAATCGCCTGTCTCCAGCCAGTACCTAGCCCGCGTCGCGTAGTGCTCGGCATCCTCTCCACCGCGAGCGGCAACGGATTGAAAGCAGGCCAACGTGACCGCAACGCTAACGATTGCTCGCATAGCTTGGTTCCAGTGACAGGGTGTAAGGATCGACAGAACCGAACGATCGTTTTCGCATCCGGGAGTTGCCCAGTCAATCGCCCTCCGCCCGCCGCTGGCAAGCCGCCCAAAACGGCATTCTGCCGCCTTCTCGCCAAAAAATTCCCAAATGACCCCTCGGTCCGCAACGCCTTCTGTCCAGGGAAAGAACAGCCTCGCTCGGCCCCCGTTCGGGGAATTTTGAAAAATCTTGTTTCAGGACGTTCAGGTCGGGTTGTCACCCCCCGAAGGACAGTCGAAATTAGGGGCAGTGAATGAATGTTCACTTTGATCTTTGACAACTCAAACGCGGCAAGGACGCCCAGACCAGACCTCCTCACTTGTGGGTGGCAGACCGGAACAAGGCCCGGCTGGTTAGCAAGGCAAGACCAGATCGGGGAGCGGTGGTAAACGCTCCCCCTTGGGTCGCACGGCTTGGCAGCCGTGCTGTGACAAGGTGCCTCGAAACCCAAGCAGAAGGACCACGCCAATGGCAGCCCGCACGAACACCGAACAGTTTGAATTCACCCACGGTCACAAGCCCCGCGGCTGGGGCCTGTGGTACTTCGACCTCCACTTCACGGACGGCGAAGGCCGCTACAGCAGTGAGACCGTGGCCGCCACCGGGACGCTGGCCGAAGCCCGCAAGCTGGCCTGGAAGCAAGTCAAGGCCACGGTCGGCGGAGCCCGCCAGCTGCTCGAAGTTGATGTCCTGCCGTAGTTCCACCGCCAAACAAAAAGGCCCGATGCGGCTGCAACCGCACCGGGCCTTTTTCATTTCCCCCTTCGCAAGGAGAAACGCTCATGACCGCCACCCTACAGCACGAAATCGCCACCGTCAAGGCAAAGTGCGCGATCTGCTTCAAGCAGATCGAAAAGGGCGAACCGATCCGACTCGTCCGCAAGTTCGCCAACGGCACCCAACGCTGGGCGCACGCCGACTGCT
>CAIYOB010001408.1 GCA_903927685.1 uncultured Planctomycetaceae bacterium | reverse complement strand
GCCCCCTGGAACACGTCGACCCCGTTCGCGTAGCCGTACAGCCCAATCACCGTGCCGGCCGCCTCGGCCAGCGCCGTGACCGTGGCCGGCCCGTTGTCCCGCAGGCGGTCGTAGCCGTTGTCCGTGCCGGTGTACAGCCACGTCGTCGCCCCGGCGCCGGCACGCAAGGTGTCCTCGCCCGGACCACCGCGATAGCGGCCCGGGCTCAGGTTCGAGGCAATGATCGTATCATGGCCCCAGCTGCCGTCCACTTCGTCGATGTTGACCAGTTGCGTGCTGCTGAAATCCAGCGTCTGGTCGCTCCAGATGTCTTCCAGGATCGTCAGGCCCTCGGCCGCCCCCTGGAACACGTCCACGCCATTTGCGTAGCCGTACAGCCCAATCACCGTGCCGGCCTCCTCGGCCAACGCCGTGACCAGGGCTGTCCCATTGTCCCGCAGTCGGTCGTAGCCGTTGTCCGTGCCGGCGTACAGCCACGTCGTCGCCCCGGCGCCGGCACGCAACGTGTCGTCGCCCGGCCCGCCGCGATACCGGCCTGGCGTCAGATTCGAGGCGATGATCGTGTCGTTGCCCCAACTGGCATCGACCTCGGCGATGTTGACCAATTGCGTGCTGCTGAAATCCAGCGTCTGCGTGCTCCAGATGTCCTCCAGAACCGTGTCGGCGGCCCCCTGGAAGACGTCCACGCCGTTGGCGTAGCCGTATAGCCCGATCACAGTCCCGGGCAACTCGGCCAGCGCCGTAACTTCGGCCGAACCGTTGTCCCGCAGGCGGTCGTAGCCGTTGTCCTGGCCCTGATAAAGCCACGTCGTCGGCTGGGCGCCGGCCCGCAACGTATCGTCCCCCGGCCCGCCGCGATACCGGCCCGGCGTCAGGTTCGAGGCGATGATCGTGTCGTTGCCCGAGCCGCCGTCGACTTCGGCGATATTGACCAGCCGGGTCGAGGAGAAATCCAGGCTCCGGGCGTTGTAGCTGTCGCGGACGACCGTATCGCCGGAGGCAGCACCCACGAAGGCGTCGACGCCGCTGGCATAGCCGTTGATCCCGATCACCGTGCCGGGCGCCGTGGCCCGCGCTTCGACGCTCGCCGCCCCGTTGTCGCGAAAGGTATCGACCCCGTCGTTGACGCCCGCGTACAGCCACGTGGTGGCCTGGGTGCCCGCGTCCAGGATGTCGTCACCGCTGTTCCCGCGGTACACGCCGGGCGACACGTTGGAGGCCAAGATAGTGTCGTTGCCCGCCCCCGCGTCGATTTCGGCGATCCCGCTCAGCTGGGTCGCCGAAAAATCCAGCGTCCGGCCGTTATAGCTGTCGCGAATGATCGTATCGCCCGGGCCCTCGAACGCCTCAACGCCGTTGGCGTAGCCGTCCACGCCGACCACGGTCCCGGGCTCGGCCGCGAGCACCCGATCGGTCCCGGCCCCGCCGTCAAAGCGGTCGTTCCCGTTGCTCGCCCCCAACACCAGGCACAGGTCGTCGCCGTTGCCGCCTTGGAAGGAGTCCTTGCCCGAGCCTCCGATGAGGATGTCGTCCCCATCCAGCCCCTTCAACACGTCGTTGCCGCCGCCGCCCACGATCAGATCGCGAGCCGCCGTGCCGGTCAACGTCTCGCTCTTCCAGTTGCCGACGATGACATTGTCGTACTGGCCGACGAACGAGCCCACGTGCAGCGAGCGGGCGAAGCTCGTAAAGTTGACCAGCCGGAGCTTGAGCGGCGCAATCTCGAAGACCTGCGACGAGTTGCCGGCCGCCAGCTGCTGCTGATACGCCTTGAACCTCTGCTCGACCGTGGCGTTCGTCGCTTCGGCCAGCGTCACGCCGACATGCACCAGCCCGGAACGGCCGGCGCCGTCGACGGTCTGCCAGGCCGTGCGATCCAGCGACGTTTCGACGGGGACCGACGCCAGCAGCCGGCGATCCTCGAGCGATTCGAAGACCAGATCACGGCGGGGCATCCGCGGATGGAGGGAGCGACGAGAGCGAGAACGACGGACGGACCGATACGGGGACATGGACTGCCTCCTCTTCTCTCTGCGCCGGCCGACGAACGACCGGCGGTGCAAACCGCGCACGGTTTGCAGCCTGTTCCTGAAAAGACAACACGGATAGACCACCGGCTCAGCAGCCCCTCGGTCACCAAGCCGGCAGAAACGCACAGACAGCCGCAGAACACCGTGGCCGTTCAGAAGGGCGTTCGGGAACCGGCCCGCCACGATCGTGGTTTCCCCGGTCGATTCCGGTTACCGCATTCGCCCTCTGCCGGTTCGTCAGATCAGGCCGCCTCACTGCCTGACTTGCCGTTCCGAGCCACGCGCACCGCACAGCCTCACACCAAGCGATCGAACGTCAATTCTTCCAGGTGCGAGTGCAAGACCGACTGCACCCGGTGAAGTTCCCCATGCACGGGACAGCCACGAGACAAGGCACACCGAGCAGGCTGATCCAGGCACACGTTCAGCTGCAGGCTCCGCGGATCCGCCGCCTGCAACACGTCCAACAGGGAGAGGTTCGCCTTGGGCCGAGCCAAGGCGATCCCGCCACCCTTGCCGCGCCGCGCCACGACAATCCCGGCCGTCACCAGCCGCTGAACGATCTTCCGGAGGAAGCGATAAGGGATCAGCATCCCCTCCGCCACCGAGTCGCTGGCCACCGCGCCGGCTTCCGGTCCCCGCCGCGCCAGAAACAGGACAACTCGGATAGCGTAATCTGCCTCGCGCGTGATCATGTCCGCCTAACAAATGACATCAAAACGGTGTCATTATTACCTTACCGGAAAAGTTGTCAAGCGTAGCAGGCCAGATTGCCGGCGGCCGTCTCTAATTCCGGTTTGCGCGTCTGCAGGCACTCGTTCAACAGGTTCTCGATCCGCGCGTTCAGCTGGTCCAATTGCGCCAGCACTTCGTCCTGTCGTTGCTCCAGTTCGTCCAGCAGGCTGGTTTTGGATTCGAGGTCTGGCATGGGTCGGCGCCGGTCGAAGGAGGGCTGGGGACAAGCGGAAGGAGCGGCCGCGCAGATCGTCCGCGTTGGCTCCTGCGCTCGGGTCACGGCGTTTACGCGCATATCATCGTCCGCAGGACCCCAACAATCTGAACGGCTCGCCCAGAAGTGAGCGTCGCGCCAATTGCGCAAATTTGGCAAACTTGCTGCCGCGATAAGCTGGGCAGAAATTGCGGGTCGTGCGCTGTCGAGTTGGCACCAGCTGGCGTGGGAGCGTGAATCCGACAGAAAGACTGAAGACCGAAACCCGTCGCGCGGTAACACGGAACTGTCGCAATCCTGTATCATTTTCTCTGGCAGGCCGCTCCCGGCCCTGCGGATTGGATCAGGATTCCGAGGACTCGCCTTTCACCATCGCGGGCCAGACACGATGAATCGCTCCCCAGGCCAAACCCCGTCCTCGGCTGCCGGCTGGAAAACCGCGGGCCTCGTGGCCGGGATCGCACTGTACTTGGTCGCTTTCTATGCCGCTCAGCCGCTCCGCTGGCAAAGCCTGGCCCTGATTCTGCTGCCGGACCAGATTGCCTCGTCGTGGGTCGGCGGGGACGGCGGGCAGTTCCAGATCCTCGATCGGATTCCGCTCGTCGTCGTCGCCGGATTGATCCTGACATTCGCCTACTTCACGGGCCGGCTGGCGATGTCTGCGACGGGCTGCGACTGGAGACTCGACCGCCTGGAGGTGGCCGTGTTCTCGATCGCGACCGGCCTCGCCCTCTGGTCCCTGCTGACGCTCGCCGTCGGTCTGGCGGGCGGGTTGCGTGGCCCGTGGCTGCCCGCGGCGGCGCTCGGCGTCCTGGGTGCCTGGACCGTCTGGCGCTGGCAGCGAGGCCGCGGTGGCCGTCCGTCACAGCACCGCTTGCCGTCCCGCGCGGACCCCGCCGGTGAGTCCAATGCGGACCGGGCGGACGCCCGTGGAATACCGCCGTGGCTGGAACGTCACGGCTTGTGGCTCGGCCTGCCATTCCTGCTGTTGATTCTGGGCGGAGCCATGCTGCCACCGTGGGATTTCGATGTCCGCGAGTACCACCTGCAGGTTCCCAAAGAATGGTACCAGGCGGGCCGGATCGGTTTTCTGCCGCACAACGTGTACGGCAACATGCCATTGGGGGCCGAGATGCACGCGCTGCTCGGTATGCTCTGGATGCCCGGGCGATTCAGCTGGTGGTGGGGGGCGTTGGCCGGCAAGACGGTCATCGCCAGCTTTGCGCCGTTGACCGCCCTGGGCCTGCTGGCCGCCGGCCGCCGATTTGCGACTCCCGGAGCGGGTGTCGTCGCCGCCCTGGTGTACCTTTCGATTCCGTGGGTCGTCCACGTCTCCCAGGCGGGATTGATCGAAGGCGCCGTCGCCTGCTACTCGTTCCTGGCCGTGTATGCGTTTGCCATCTGGGCCGGCGAACGAGACGCCGCGCAGGACGCGTGCGGCCGGCGACTGCTCCTGGCCGGCTTCCTGGCTGGCGCTGCCGCGGCGTGCAAGTACCCCGCGGTGCTGCTGGTGATCGCCCCGCTGACGCTGGGCGCCCTGTCTGCGCCGGCCCGGACGCGTTGGCGGCCGGCGCTGCTGTTCCTGCTGGCCGCGTTGTGCAGTTGCGGATTGTGGTACGCCAAGAACGGGGCACTGACCGGTAACCCAGTGTATCCACTGGTGTTTGGCGGAACCAGCCGGACGGCCGAGCGGATGGAGCAATGGAATCGCGCGCATCGCGTGCCGCCGGACGAAGCTGGGCGGCGTTTCACCGCGCGGCAAGCCCTTGCGGCCGCGGCGGACTTCGGTTGGCGGAATCTCTGGCAAAGTCCACTGTTGATTCCGCTGGCCGCGGCGGCTTACCCGGGCGCGCGGCGGCGGCGGCTGATCTGGGGGCTGACCGCTTACGCCGGTTTCTATCTGCTCGTTTGGTGGCTGGCGACCCATCGCGTCGATCGCTTTTGGGTGCCGGTCCTGCCGGTCGTGTCGCTGCTGGCGGGCCTCGGCGCTGCCTCGTGGGATGCGCCTGTCTGGCGCCGCGTTCTGCCAACGCTGCTGGCGGCCGGGTTGGCGGCCAACCTGCTGTTCCTGTGCTCCGCGGGCGTCTACGACCACCGGTACCTGGTCTCGTTGCGGCAGTTGCGTTGGGACGAACCGACCCAGCCGGACGGTCCCTCGCGCGTCTCACCCGCGCATCGCCACTTGAATCGCCTCGCCAGCCCTGGGGATCGAGTCTTGCTGGTCGGGGACGCGCAGCCGTTTGACCTGGAAATGCCGGTGCTGTACGAGACCTGTTTTGACGAGTGCCGATTCGAACGCTGGATGAAGGGGCGCACGGCGGCCGAGCGGCGGGCGATCTTGCAGCAGCAGGGGATCACCTACGTGCTGGTCAACTGGAGTGAAATCGAGCGGTATCGCAGCCCGGGCAACTACGGCTTCACCGATTACGTGACCAAGTCGCTGGTGCGGGACGAATTGGTCCGCGATCAGCAGCTCCTGCGGCCCGTGGCCTTGAACCTGGATCCCGAGCAGGTGGAGTTGTTCGCGGTCGTACGGGACAGCCGCGGCCGGGTTGAAGACCTGGAGCCACTCGACGCCGACAACCACACCGCCATACCGCGCGGTCTGCCCGCACGGAACGGAGCGGGCACGACAGCGCGAGGTGGCTTATAGCGCCCAGCCCTGGCGGTACTCGGTGCCCAGGGCCAGGTTCGCCTCGGGGTGGTTAAGGATCTTGCCCGCCAGCGGATCATACTCCAAGACGCCCTCGAACTGGGTCGCCACGTTGCCCAGCATATTGAACTCGGTCAGGGGCCCCGCGTAGTCGAAGTTGGCCCACGGCAGCGGGCCGCCGCGGCAAGCCTGCAGCCAATCCTCGCTGTGGCCCCGCGAGGATGCGACCTGCTCGGGCCGGTCTTGTTGCACGTCCCGGAATTTCTCCGCGGGGAGCATCGCGAACGTGGAGTTATGGGCCGTGGCGCAGATCTTGCCTTCGCTGCCGATGATCAGGCAACCGGCCCAATCGGCCCATTTCTTCTCGCCTTTGTCGCCCCAATCCAAACCGCGGCCCAACAGGCCTTCCAGCTGGTCTCGCATCCCCGGCCGACTGCCGCCGTTGTGCCAATAGAAGCGGAGCGGCGGCAGGCCGGCCCGCGCGGGAATGTCCCAGCGGACGAGTTCCCACCGCGGAAAGGAAATGCGATTGATGCCCCGGACCTGGGCTTCCACCCGCAGCACAGGCCGCGTCGCGGGGTCCGCCCGCCACAGCGAATCGACGTGCAGCGCCATGAACGCCAGATTCTGACTGTGTGAAGCCCAGTTACCCAGGTTGCCCGTCCCGAGGTCGCGCCAGGACCCCCACGCCAGCCACTTGGGATGGAACGGGCGAAAGCGAGCCGGCCCCAGCCACAGCTCCCACTGCAGATACGGAGGGACGGCCGCTTCGCCTTCCGGAGCCTGCGGATGATCGGCCCCACCCTGGTCGTTCCACGTATGAACTTCCTGAATCGGGCCGATCACACCCGCGCGGATCAACTCCAACGCGCGGCGAAACGGGTGGCTGCTCGTCCCCTGGTTGCCCATTGACGTGGCCACCCGGTGCTGGGCGGCCAACTCGCGGAGCCGACGGGATTCGGACACCGTGCGCGTCAGCGGCTTCTCGGTGTACACGTGCTTGCCGGCGCGGATGGCAGCCGCCGAGGCGACCGCGTGGATATGGTCCGGCGTCGCCACCACGACCGCGTCGATTTGCGCTCCCAGTTCGTCGAGCATCCGGCGGAAGTCGTGGAACTTCCTCGCGGCCGGGACGCTCTCGTAGGCTCGGGCTGCACGTTGTTCGTTGACATCGCACATGGCGACGATGTTCTCGGCCGCAGAGAAGCCGCCCAGCAACTCCCGGCCGCGTCCGCCGACGCCGATCATGGCGAGGTTCAGTTTCTCGTTGGCCGGGGCGCCGCGTGCCGATCCGCTGTTGCGCAAGATCGTCCATCCGGCCGCGCCGGCCATTGTCGACTGCAAAAAACGACGCCGTGGGATACGCTGGTCCATGATCACGGAACTCCTGGTTGAGGCAAATCTACGGAACGGTCATTCGCGGCGTCTCCGCTCAGTACGCAACGCCCAATTGTGCCAAGCCGACACGGGCCTGATCGGCAATCAACGCCGGCTGGGAGCCGGTCAGCAGCTGTTTCAGCAAGCCCTCGATGCCGGGCGCTTGCGATTCGGTCAAGCCGCACAAAACGCCGGCGCGGACCCAGGCGTTGGAGCTTGCCAGCAGCGACCGAACCTCCGGATGCTGCAGGTCCGCGGCCAAGCACCCGATGGCTCGGGCCGCCGGCCAGCCGTGGCCCATCCCCGCCGGGCCGTGCAAGCCGGGAGGATTCTCGACACGGGCCAGTTGTCCCAGAACCGGAATGGCCGCTGTCACCCGCTGGGCCGCGAGCGCTTCACAAACCCATGAGAACTTGACCGTGTCGCTCGACTGCGGGCAGGTGCGGAGCATGTCGACCAGGCCGGCGTCGGTGCAGGACAGCGAACCGCGGGAGACTTCCCGCAACGCCAGGTAGTTCGCAAACGGATAGGGCGAAGCGAGCAGCTGCCGGAGAACGGGCCGGCAGGCATCCGGATCGGCCGCCACCAAGGTCGCCACGGCGTCCGCGAAGGAATGCATGCCGCGGACCATCATCCGCGTGGCACCGGGCGCTTGATTGTTGGCATTGTTCAGGTCGCGGTAGTTGTCCGCCTGCAAGCCGGCGGCGATCCGCTGCTGGAGCTCCGCCACCGTGGTGGTGTCGAGCAGAACGGTCGGCGGCACGAGCGAAGCCCAGTCGCACGCCACCGGCGCCCCCGTGCAGCCCGGCGGCAATGGCTCGCGGACGGGCCCGGGCCAATCCAATCCGCGTGGCGGATACCACGCCTCGAAGGGCCGTGGGGCCGGCAAGCGGATCTCCGGGACGGTCAGGCCGGCCATCCGTTGGGTCTCCTGAATCGCCCGCAGCGACTGGCACGCTTGGCGGCGGATCACTCCAATCGGGTCCTGCGCGGCGATCTCGGACAGTAAACCGATGCCGTCGGCGGCGCCGCGCTGGCCCAAGCCGACGGCCAAGCCGTAGCGGACATCGCGATACCGCCGCTGCGGATCGGCCAACGGCCGCAATCGCTCGACGTCGTCCGCGTGGTGCGCCAGCGCCATGGTCAGGTAGCACTTGTCGCGGAAGTTCGGGTCGAAATGGCTCTTGCCGATCCCCATGATCTCGCCGAACGCATATGGCTTGTCCGCCTCGGCGAACAGCGCTTCGCGGGCCGCGTCCCCACAGCCCAACACGTTCAACAGCACGGCGGCATCGATCCGCTCGCGCCAGTTCGCACTGGTCAAGTAGGGCACGACGAGTTCCTCCGGGACTTCCCGGCGATCGACGGCCAGGCAGCCCAGCAGCCAGAGGGCCTGTTCGGGCTCGATCCGCGGCACGACAGGAAACGGCCGCTGGTGCTCGGCATAGGGCCGCTCCAGGTTGATCCCGCGCAGGATCTGCGCCGCCAACACATCGCCGTCCGCCGGCGGCTTGCCGCGGAGCACGTCGACGAGAATCGCGACCGTTCGCTCGCGCAGCTGCGCCCGCTCCAGCAACAATCGCCCCAAACGCACGCGTTGTGACTCGGGCCGCAGGCGGTCCTCGAACCGAGGCTTTTCGAGGAACGTGCCGGGCAGCAGGCCGATCACCAGCGGGACATCGTCCAACGACGTGACGGCTTGAGCCAGGATCAGCCCGCGCAACAGCGAGTACTCCTCGGGCCGCGGCCCGTGTTGGACGTAGCGGTTCAGGTACGGCTTGCGATCCGGTGCGTCGCGGCGCAGTGCGTCCCACAAGGCCCCCACAGCTTCCGGCGTTCCGATCCGGCCCAGCGCCAACGCCACGTCCGCCGCGTGGTCGGGATATTCGTGCCGAGCCAGCCACGGAATCAGCTTGGGCACGCAAGGGGCGTCGCGCAGCCAGCCGGCGGCACGAATCGCGCCGCTCTCCGGCGGCGTCCCGGCCAGCGGCTGGCGTTTGCCGGGCCAGGGCTCGAACACCACGGGCGGGGGCAGCGGAACGTCGAGCGCGTCGCGGACGGCTTGGCGCGCAGGCTCGGGGGCCGATTCGCCCAGGCGACTCGCCGCCTCGAACCAGGCCCGGCGCCGGTCGACCGGCGCGCCCGGCTGCAACTCGGCCAGGCCATCCGGCCCCCGGCCGATGACTCGCTCGATCCGGGCTGGATCGCCCAGGAGTTCGCGATCGGAAACGCCCCCCGTGATGGCCTCGCACGCCGCGGCGGCGGCCAAACGCACTTGCCAATCGGCGTCGTCCAGCGCCCGGACCAGCCGCGGCAGGTCGGCGAGCGAGCCCAGGCGTGCCAGGGCCCGGGCAGCACTGCGACGCACGGCGGCCTCTTCGTCATCCAGCAGGATGGCGATCGCGGTGGCGTCCGGTCTGGCCTCATCTTCCAGGAGTGCCAGAGCCTCGCAGGCGCGGCGGCGCAGGTCGGCATCCGGACTGTCCAGCCAGGGGCGGTACCTGGCAGCTTCCCCGAAGCGAAGCGACAAGCGGTATTCCTCGGGCTCGTTTCGCCGATACAGCAAGTCGGTCAGGTCGCGGTCGACCGTGACCGGCGGATGTCCCAGCGCGGCGACCGTGCTGTGCGAATCCGTCGCTTCCTGACGAGGCGCATGGCACCCGTTGCACGACTTGACCTCGCCGGGATGCGCGGTGATATAGGTCATCTCCAGCACGCGCTGTCGCGAGCCGACGGGCACCGAGGTCTCCGGCTGGCGCCACGTGAATTCCAGCGGCCGGCCAGCGGCATCGACCGGCTGCAAGAACAGCGGCGTGTCGGCCGGAGCCTCGAAGTACGCCGAGCCGTCCGGCAGAATCGGGACTTCGCCCAGGACCTGCGTCGCCAGGCTCGTATGACTGGAACTCGTGACGGCGGTGTGCAGGGCCTCGATCACGCGGAAATAGCGGGCCCGCGGCAAGACTGCGGCGTGCTCGGGCCGGTCGGATCGCCAGGCGTCGGTGACGACGAACCGGGCCCGGCCCGTCACTTCCAGACGCCGATCCCGCGTCGCAGCCGCCGGCGGATAGCGCGACGGCGAGTGGTCGAACGACGCTTTGGGCGGCAACTCGCGCGGTCGAGGCCGCGCCAGCAGCAGCGGCCGCGGATCGAATTCCGCTCGTTCCGGATCGTTGAAGACCAGCCAAGTCCGACGCGTCCGGGGATCGGCGCGATAGAGCCCCAAATCGCGTTCGCCGGGCCGAGTCGCCGCGAACAGGAACGTGCCGTCGGGCAGCGGATAGGGTGTCGTGCGGCT
>CAIYOB010001407.1 GCA_903927685.1 uncultured Planctomycetaceae bacterium | reverse complement strand
CGCTGCCGGAACCCACCGTTTCGCCGTTCCAACTGGTGATGTTCTCGACCATCCCGCGGACTTCGTAACTCGTCGAGATCCGCCGCACTGCGCCGTCCACGCCGCTGCCGAGGGCCGTGACGCGGTCGTGGATTTGCCGGCCGAGGCCATCGTAGTCGAACGCGTGGACCGTTTCGTTTTGGTCCTTGATCTCGAGCGTCTCGCCCTGGCGGTTGTGTTTTAACTCGATCCGGTCGTAGATGCCGTCGGAGAAGACAGGCGAGCCGCCTGTCGCTACGGAGTAGGTGTCGTCGCTGTCCGGGTAGATCTCGGCTCGCTTCAGGAGGCCGCTGGCGATGCCGCTGTCGGAGATCGTCGTGCCGTAGACGTACCGCGTGGTTTGATCGCCGGTGATCGAGTTGACGGCCGTGATGCTGGACAGGTTGCCGTCGGCGTTGTAGGCCGTACGCACGGTTACGTTCACGTCATCGCCCGGACTCTGAAACGAGCGCAAGATCAAGCGGCGCATGAGCCAACTCCAGCTTGCGCCGAACGTACCACATGTCGGGGAATTGTCAATCCTCATGAAAAGGAATTCGCAGGAGTGTTGGAGGGTGTAAAACAAGCGCGGCAAGCTGCGGCCTTCCCGCGGCGGCTGTCGGCAGACCATTTCCAGCCTCTGGTAGCGACATTGAGCATGGCAAGAGCAGTGATCTTCCTGGATCGCGACGGGACGCTGAACGTGGACAAGGGGTTTGTCCACCGGCGCGAGGACTGGGAGTTCACGGACCGGGCGGCCGAGGCGCTGCGCGAGCTTCGCGACGCGGGCTACGCGCTCGCCGTGGTCACCAACCAGTCGGGCGTCGGGCGAGGGTATTTCGGGCTGGAGGACGTGCTCGTCCTTCACGAATACGTCCGGCAGCAGCTGGCCCGGCAAGGCGTCAAGCTGGATGCCATCGCCATTTGCCCCCATGCGCCCGGCGACGGTTGCGACTGCCGCAAGCCGCGCACGGGAATGGCTCGCCAGACTGAAGCCCAACTGGGGGAACCGATCGCTTACGAGCGAAGCTGGATGATCGGCGACAAGCTCAGCGACCTGAGATTCGGTCAAGCGCTGGGAGTCCGGGTGGCGCTGCTCCGCAGTCGCTACTGGGACGAGGACCAGTTGCCTGCGCCTCCCACGCTGATCGCGGACTCGCTGTACGAATCCGCGCAGGCCATCCTGGCTTGTCCCATCGGATAGTGTATTTCGTTGCGACCCAACCCAGGGACGCCAACCGGGCCCGTTTCTGCGGACAAGATGAGCAGAATCGACATGATGAGCACCAGCCATCTTGTCAATTCTGTCATCCTGTCCGCAAGTATCGTTGAGCCATCGAAGCGAGGCTCCCCGGCGCAGTGCCCCGCGCCGAGCGAGCCGACCAAGCCGCGGCAGTCCTGGACCGTCCGCAGCTCAGACCGCGGGGGGCTCAGACCGCGGGGGGTGTTTACTCATAGTCCGGTTTCGGCGACAATTCCCGCCGCGGGGGTGACTTGTTGAACTCGCCGCCGAAGCCCGGAATCCTTCGCTTATCCTGAGTGACAAGGTCATGAAGAGTCCCTTCCTATCCTGCACCCTGCTGGTCAGCTGGCTGACCGGCGCCCCGGCGCTGCTTGGCGCCGACAAGCCGAACATTGTGATCCTCTTCGCCGACGATCTGGGCTACGGCGATTTGGGCTGTTACGGGTCGCCCACGATCCGCACGCCGCACCTGGACCGGATGGCGGCAGAAGGCTTGCGGTTCACGGATTTCTATTCGGCGGCCGAAGTCTGCACGCCCAGCCGGGCGGCGTTGCTGACCGGGCGGTATCCGATCCGCAGCGGCATGTGCGGGGATCGCCGGGTGCTGTTCCCCAACTCGGCCGGCGGCTTGCCGCAGGCGGAGACCACGATCGCCGAGGCGTTGAAGCCGCACGGCTACGCGACCGCGCACATCGGCAAGTGGCACCTGGGCATTCATCCGGGCGGACGCCCGCGGGACCAGGGCTTCGACCACAGCTTCGGCCTGCCCTATTCCAACGACATGGACAGCCGCCCGGACTTGCCGCGCGGCGCATCCGGCTTGGCCGACCCGCCCCGCGACGGCTGGAATGTGCCGCTGCTGCGGGACGGCCAAGTCATCGAGCAACCCGTCGACCAGACGACGCTGACGCGGCGGTATACCGAGGAGGCTCAGCGGTTCATCCGGGCCAACAAGGAGGGTGCGTTCTTCCTGTATTTCGCCCACACTTTTCCCCATGTGCCCCTGTTCGCGTCACCGGCCTTTCAGGGCCAGAGTCGAGCCGGGATCTACGGCGATGCGGTCCAGGAACTCGACTGGAGCGTGGGCCAAGTGCTGGACACGCTGACGCAAGAGGGCCTCGCAGGTCGAACGCTGGTGTTCTTTACCAGCGACAACGGCCCGTGGCTGATCATGGGCGACCAGGGCGGCAGCGCGGGACCGCTGCGCGAAGGCAAGGGCAGCACGTGGGAGGGTGGGATGCGAGTCCCCGGCATCGCTTGGAT
>CAIYOB010001406.1 GCA_903927685.1 uncultured Planctomycetaceae bacterium | reverse complement strand
GGCACCTCGAAATGCGCCGCACCCGTCACACGATCCAGTTGATGCAGGTAGTATGGCAGCACGCGGCAATCCAGGAGACGCCGCGACAACTCGACCAACGTGTCGGCATCGTCATTCACGCCCCGCAACAGTACCGCTTGATTCAGCACCTGGACGCCGGCGTCCACCAGTCGTCCCAGCGCGGCCTCGACGTTGGCGTCCAACTCGCGCGGATGATTGGCGTGAACTACCAGCAACGGCACGAGCCGCGTACCGCGAAGCCAGTCGAGCAGTTCGCCGGTCACGCGCTGCGGGATCACGATGGGCAGCCGGGTGTGAACTCGCAGTCGCCGAACGTGGGAAACCGCTGCCAACCGGCCTGCGAGTTCGGCGAGCGGTCCGTCGCCCACCGTCAACGGATCACCTCCGCTCAAGATTACTTCTTCCAGTGTTGAATCCCCCGCAATCTGGGAAACAGCAGCCTGCCAGCGGTCCCCAATGCCCGGGTTGTCCTCATAGGGATATTGTCGGCGGAAGCAGAATCGGCAATGGACGGCGCAAACGCCCGTCGTTATCATCAACGCCCGTCCGTGGTACTTGTGCAGCACTCCGCCGTCGCGTTGGGCGGCCAAATCCCCGACCGGATCAGCCGTAAAGCCTTGCGCAGGAACAAGTTCTTCATCCAACGGAAGAACTTGACGCAACAGCGGATCGCGGGGCTCGCCAGGTTGCATGCGGGCGATGTAGTCCAGCGGGGCGAACACGGGAAAGTCGCGGCTGGCCCGAATCGCGGCGGACTCGATTTCGGCCGGCAACCGCAGGCGGCGGCACAGCTCGACCGGATCGCGGACTGCGGTGCGCAGGGCTTGGCGCCAAGCCGGAGGTGTCGCACTGGCGCGGACAGGATGCGGGGAAGTCGTTAGAATAGTCATCTTTTTGTGGTTACATCGTAGCGGTTTCAGTCACACAATCGAAGTGGGGACCAGATCCAGTGGGCGTTTACAAGACCAGCGATTTTCGCAAGGGGCTGAAGGTACAGATCGACGGCGAGCCGTACCTGATGATCGAAATGAACTTTGTGAAGCCGGGCAAAGGCAACGCGATGTACAAGTGCCGGCTGCGAAACCTGATCCGCGGCTCGGTGCTCGATCGCACCTACAAGGGCGGTGATTCCCTGGAGTCGGCGGACGTCGAAGAAATCGAAGTCCAGTTCCTGTACCGCCAGGTCGACACGTTCGTGTTCATGGACAACAAGAGCTTCGAGCAGTACGAGTTGTCCGCCGAGCAGGTCGACGACAATTGGAAGTACCTCAAGGAAGGCATGGCCTGTGCCATGGTGCTGTACAACGGCAGCCCGATCACCATGTCGCCGCCGAACCATGTGATGCTCAAAGTCGAATACTGCGAACCGGGCGTCAAGGGCGATACGGCCACCAACGTCACGAAGCCGGTCAAGGTCGAGACGGGCGCGGAGATCATCTGCCCGTCGTTCATCAACATCGGCAATGTGATCAAAGTCGACACGCGGACCGGCGAATACGTGGAACGCGTCAGCACCTGACGCGGCAGCCCCATGCCTGGCGGACATGCCTCGGCGACCGATTTCCTGCCCTCGGCGCCCCTGGGCAACCTGGAACTGCGTGCCAGGTTGCTGCGGCGGGTGCGTGAGTTCTTTGACCGCCGCGGGTTCTTGGAAGTCGAGACGCCGATCTTGTCGGCCGATACAGTCCTGGACCGGCATCTGGATCCGTTGCGGGTCACCCTGTTTGACGACCCGCGGCAACCGGACATCGGCCGGACGGTGTGGCTGCAGACCTCGCCGGAATTCGGCATGAAGCGTCTGCTCGCCGCCGGCGCGACGGCGATCTACCAGGTGGCCCGCGTATTTCGCGGCGGGGAACGCGGCGCGTGGCACAACCCCGAATTCACGCTGGTCGAGTGGTATCGCGTGGGAGACGGCATGCCGGAAGGAATGCAGTTGCTGGCGGATCTGGCCCAGTTCGTGCTGGACACGGACCCGGCTCGGCGACGGAGCTACCGGGAGGCCTTCCTGGCTCACGCCGGCCTCGATCCACTCACGGCCTCGGGAGCTGAGTTTGCCGCCGCCGCCGGGCGACTTGGCGTCCTCGCGCCGGCGGGACTCGCCGCGGACGACCTCGACGCCTGGCGGGATTTGCTGCTGACCGAATGCGTTCAGCCGCAGTTGGGCCGCGACTGCCCGACGATCCTGTATGACTTTCCGGCCAGCCAGGCGGCACTCGCCCGCGTCCGCGACGACGTCCCGCCCGTGGCCGAACGGTTCGAGTTGTTCATCCGCGGCGTGGAACTCGCCAACGGCTACCATGAACTGCTGGATCCCGGCGTACTGAGCCAACGCAACCAGGCCGCCAACCGCCAACGACTCGCGGACGGCAAGGCCGCGCTTCCCGAAGACAGCCGCCTGCTGGCTGCCATGCAGCACGGGTTGCCACCCTGTGCCGGCGCTGCCCTGGGGTTCGACCGCCTGGTCATGCTCGCCGCCAACGCGAACGAGATCGCCGCAGTCATCGCCTTTCCCATCGACCGCGCCTAAACCTTCACCCTTCAACTGTCACTCTTCACCTTTTCCAGGAGTCTCCATGTCCGATTCCACGCCGATCAACAACCGCATTCCGCCGCGGCGGATCTACGAAGTGGCCACCGAGTTGGGCTTGGATCCCGAGCACATCCTGCCGCACGGGCATTACATCGCCAAGATCCCGTTCGACGAGTTGAAGCGGCGGGCCGGCAGCCCGGACGGCGACTTGGTGCTGGTGACCGCGATGACTCCGACGCCCACAGGCGAGGGCAAGACGACGACCACGATCGGTTTGGGCGACGCCTTGCGGCGGATCGGCAAGCGGTCGACGATCTGCCTCCGCGAACCGTCGCTGGGTCCGTATTTCGGCATCAAGGGCGGCGGCACGGGCGCCGGGCGGGCGCAGGTGGTTCCCGCCGAGGACATCAACCTGCACTTCGTGGGCGATATGTACTCGGTCAGCAAAGCCAACAACTTGCTGGCCGCGATGGTCGACAACCACTTGCAACACGGCAACGAATTGGGAATCGACCCGCGCCGCATCGTGCTCCGCCGCGTCATCGACTTGAACGACCGAGCCCTCCGCGAGATCTTCGTCGGCCTGGGCGGCGTCAAGCACGGCGTGCCGCGGCAGGACGGTTTCAATATCACCCCGGCTTCCGAAGTGATGGCCATCCTCTGCCTGGCCAGCGACTTTGCGGACCTGGGCCGGCGACTGGCCCACATGGTGGTGGCGTTCACGTACAAGGGCCAGCCGGTGTTTGCCCACGACATTCAAGCCGAAGGGGCGATGCTGGTCCTGCTCCGCGACGCGATCAATCCCAATCTGGTGCAGACCATGGAAGGGACGCCCGCCTTCGTCCACGGCGGCCCGTTCGCCAATATCGCCCAGGGCACCAACACGGCGATCGCCACGCGCACTGCTTTGAAGCTGTCGGAAATCGTCATCACCGAAGCCGGCTTCGGCTCGGACCTGGGAGCGGAGAAGTTCTTCGATATCAAGTGCCGGACGGCGGGCCTGGAGCCCAACGCCGTGGTCATCGTGGGCACGGCCAAAGCCGTCCAGTACCACGGCGGATTCACCGACGACGGCGGCCTGGGCAACCTGGCCAAGCATATCGAGAACATCCGTCTGTTCAACCTCGAGCCGGTGGTCGCCCTGAACCGCTTTGCCGACGACACGGACAGCGACTTGCAGCAGATCGTCGAGTTCTGTCGCACGCTGGGCGTCGAGGCCGTGGTCGCCACGCACTTTGCCGACGGCGGCGCCGGCGCGGTCGACTTGGCGCACGCCGTCCTGCGGTGCATCGACAAGAACCGCGGCCGCAAGCTGCGGTTCGCCTATCCGCTGGAGATGCCGCTGGCGGACAAGATCGCCAAGGTCGCGCGGGACATGTACGGGGCCAAGGATGTCGAGTACGAGCGGCGGGCCAAGGAGGATTTGAAGCTGCTCCAGGACTCGGGCTACGGCAACCTGCCGGTCTGCATCGCCAAGACCCCCAAGTCGCTGTCCGACGACCCGCGGTTGCTCGGCCGCCCGCGGGACTTTACCATGGTGGTCAGCGAACTGCGGATCAGCGCCGGCGCCGGCTTTGTCGTCGTGATCAGCGGCGACATCGTGACCATGCCCGGCCTGCCCAAAGTTCCCGCTGCCGCCCGCATCAAGGTCTCGCCCGACGGCACGGCGACCGGCTTGAGCTAGGCGCGCTAGATCCCGTGGATTCTGTCCGCCGCTGTACCCAACGCGTACCCGAGGAGTTCGTACCATGGCCGCCTCGACTTCAACGCCTGTCCCACGGATCTCCCGACGCACTTTCTGCGCTACCGCGGCGGCCGCCGCCACGGCCTGGGCGGCCCAACCCGCTGCCGCGGCACCGACTGCCGCGCCGGCCGAGGACTATCGCATCGAACATGGCCGGATCAAGCACTCCGTCATGGGCTGGTGCTACAATCCGATCCCGACCGCCGACCTGATCAACGCCTGCCACCGCATGGGCATGCCCGCGATGGAAGGCGTGGGGCGGGAATTCTATCCCCAGATCCGCGAACGGGGCCTGCGGGTCTCCTTGGTCGGCTCGCACGGATTCACCAAGGGGCCGCTGGATCCTGAGAACCGCCAGTTGTGTGTCGACAAACTTCGCGAGGGCATCGACGTCGCCGTCCAGTTCGGCTGCCCGAACGTGATCACGTTCACCGGCATGCGCGTGGCCGGAATCTCCGACGAACAAGCCATCCGCAATTGCGTCGAATGCTGGAAACAGGTGCTCCCTGACGCCGAACAAAAGGGCGTCAACCTGTGCCTGGAACATTTGAACTCGCGGGATGACACGCATCCCATGAAGGGCCATCCAGGGTACTTCGGCGACGACGTCGAGTTGTGTGTCGATCTGCTCAAACGCGTCGATTCGCCGCGGATGAAGCTGTTGTTCGACATCTACCATGTGCAGGTCATGAACGGCGACGTGATCCGTCGGATTCGCCAGTACAAGGACTACATCGGCCACGTCCACACCGCTGGCGTGCCGGGCCGCGGAGAGTTGGACGAGACCCAGGAAATCAACTATCCCGCCGTGATGCGGGCGCTGCTGGACGTCGGCTACGACGGGTTTGTGGCCCACGAGTTCATCCCCACGTGGCCCGACAAGCTGTCGGCCTTGCGCCACGGCGTGCGTGTCTGCGACGTGTGAGACTGCCGGCCCACCGGCCCCCTTCTGTGATCGGAAAGGACCTCTCCATGCGACCCGACCAATGGCAGCAATTCAAAGCCGCGGCCAAGCGGCAGAACCAGGGCGGGCCGATCCCGCTGTCCCTGATCGTCGACTGCCCGTGGATCCCGCCCTACGCCGGGATCAGTCACTGGGACTACTTCTTCGATCCCGAAGCGTGGTTTCAGGCCAATTTGCGGGTCATGGAGGATTTCCCCGAGGTCATCTGGTTCCCCTCGTGGTGGTCCGAGATCGGCATGGGCGCCGAGCCGTCGGCGCTGGGGACGCGGATGCACGTGTACGAGAAGCGGATTCCGGATCTCGAACACTTGCCGTTTCCGATGGAGCAGTTGGACCAGCTGACGCTGCCCAATCCCCGCACCGACGGCTATATGCCGCTGTGCCTGTACCGCTTTCAGAAACTGAAGCAGCGGATCTTCGACGCGGGCTACACGATCCCCGTGGTGCACGCCCGCGGGCCGCTGACCATCGCGTCGTTCTTCCGCGGCGTGACCGAACTGATGGTCGACATCGTGGATGCTCCCGAGCGGGCCAAACAGCTGTTCGACATGACCACCGACTTGGCCATCGATTTCATGAAGGCCCAGGTCGAGGTGATCGGCGATTGTGTCGAGGGGATCCTCGTGCTGGACGACATCGTCGGGTTCATCGGCCGCCAGCATTACCTGGAGTTCGCGCACCCCTACCTGAAGCGAATCTGCGAGGCGTTTCCGCGGGACTGGGTCAAGGTCTTCCATAACGACGCCCCGGTGGTGGCCTGCATCGACTTGCTGCCCGACACCGGTTTTGATGTCTTGAACTGGGGCAAGCAAACCGACGTGGCGTGGGCCGGCCAACGGCTGCAAGGCCGGATGTGCCTGATGGGGAACGTCAGCCCCTTGGAACTGGGTGTCAAGGGCACGCCGGAACAGGTCTACGCCGCATCGATGGAGGTGCTGGAGCAAGCGGGCGAGCATCCGCTGATCCTGTCCCTGGGCGGCGCTGTGACGATCGGCATGCCCCCGGCCAATGTCCGGGCCATGTCCCGCGCCGTTGCCGATTTCAACGGCCGGCGAGCCTGAGATCCTGGCCCGGTTGTCTCCGGTACCTCGTGTTCAGAATCGTTGCTTGCCTGTCACCGTCCCGTTGCCCGGCAGCGGGGAACTGGCGGACGCGGGGGCAAGGACGTACCGGAGGCGTAATCGAAGGCAAGCCGCTGATCGGCTGACAAGCCGCTAGCAGTGCCGGCTGCTGTTTTCTCCACGCGGCAGCGACATTTGCCGGTCGCCGGGAATTGCTGGCTCGCCCCCCGGAATCCCCGCGGACTGTGGGCTCGCTGCACTCGACCACAGCCACAAGCCGACAACTCGCGGCTCAAGACCTTGGTAGGTCGGACTGTGGGCTCGCTGCACTCGACCACAGCCACCCCGGCAATCATCCGTCCCGGGACGGCGGCAGGGTCGTCCGGAGCCTGTACCGATTGTGCCGGGCATAGCGGCAGGTCGAAAAACGTTGTTGTGCAGGTTATTCCGATCCGAGCAATTATACAGGAAGTAGGCAATCTGCGGACGACAAACGGAGTTGACGGACATGCGATCTCGGGGGCCAGACCGACCGCAGCAGCGCTTTGCCTGGATCTGCGTGACCGTGAGCCTACTGATCTTGGCCGCTGGCGGCTGCGCGAGCCAGCCGCGGTGTGCCGGCAGTCCGACGCCATGGGCGCAGCCCTGCGGGGCGGTCCCGCAAGTCGACTCGGCGGGCTGGGTCCTGCCGGAGAAGGCAGAACTGGGCTACACCCTGGTCCTGCCCGGCATTTGGGGCAGCCAGGTGGAGCACCGCATCGTCCGGGGGCTAGTACAGGCGGACAGCCCGTGCGCGATCGAACTGTGCGACTGGACCGAGGGGCCGCTGCTGTTGCTGTACAATCTGCGGGCCCTGGAGCGTAACCGCCGCGAGGCAGGGAAGCTTGCGCGGAAGATCATGGATTACCAGGATCGTTTTCCGGGCCGCCCCGTGAACCTGATCGGCTATTCGGGCGGGGCGGCGATGGCGGTGCTGACACTGGAAGCTTTGCCGCCGGAACGGAGGGTCTCGTCCGTCGTTCTGCTGGCCGCCACGTTGGCACCGGATTACGATCTGCGGACGGCGAGTAGCCGCACGGAACTCGGCATTCACAGTTTCCACTCGCCGTGGGACGTGCCGTTGTTGGTGGTGATGATGACCGCCGTCGGCACCAGTGAAGGACGCCACACGTTCGCGGCCGGGGCCGTGGGCTTCCAGCCGCCAACCGACGAGGAAGGCGAGTCCGGCCCCGCGGCCGCCTCGATCGTCCAGCAGGCATACACCTCGGAGATGTTCTCCCTCGGCCATCCCGGAGGCCACTTCGGCTGGACCCACCCGGCCTTCGTCGCGAAATGGGTGGCCCCGCTGCTGGAACCGCCCGCGCCGGAAGATTCCGCCCGCGTGAGCGTCAGTCCGGCCGCCATGCCGCTGGGCGAGCCGCAGTAGTCTGTCCGTGGTAGGCGTGGCTACGGCAGAAGCAAGGGCTTGAGAGCCGCAGCCCAGATCGCATAGCCTTCCTCTGTCGGATGGCAGAAGTCGCTCATCAGCGTCCGCGGCAGGTCGCCGTTGGGCAGCAGGTACCGTGCGCCGATGTCCAGAAAGGTGACGCCGGGACCCTGGGCCGTCTCGGCCAGCAGGCGGTTGAGTTCCTGGATCTTCGACCGGAACGGGTCATCGGCCTTTGCGCCTCGCGGGAGCACGCCCATGACGATCACCTGCGAGTCCGGCGACGTGGCGCGGATGCGGGCGCAAATGGTCCGGATCGCCTCGGCAACCTCCGTCGGCGTGTTGGCTCGGGCGTTGGCGGTCGCTGAGAAGTTGTTGGTGCCGATATTGAGCACCACGTAACGCGGCCGCAAACCGTCAAACTCGCCATGCTCCAGACGCCACAAGACGTTCTGCGTGCGGTCCCAGCCGAAGCCCAGATTCAACACGCGACGCTGGCCGAACAAGTCCTTCCAGGCCGCTGGCCCGCGCTGCGGGGCGGACTCCGGCGGTCCGCCCCAGAAATGAGTGATCGAATCGCCGATCATCACGATCTCAGGCGCCAGTTGATCCTTGAGCCGAAGCACCGCTTCGTGCCGGGCGTACCAGTCGTAGCTGTCATTCTCCAGCTTGGGAACCGGCACGATGGCGGTGTTTGGAGGCGCCTCGGCCGGAGCGGCTCGAACCACGCTCAAGGCCAAGATGGCCCATAGCGACATCACCTCAACACGCCGGAAATGAATCGGGACAGTGCGGACCATGTGTCTCCCCTCCAATTGTTATTGCGATGGGTGCTGGCGACGAGGCAACTCAGGATTCCGGCAGGACCACATCGGCGCGGCGGCCTGGCGGCGTGACCTTCAGATCTTCGAGTCGTCCATCGCGCACGCGGCCCTCCAGCACCGTTTGCTGAGGGGCGTGCAGTTTGAAGTCGACATCCCAGTCCTGCGGCCAGGCCGGCAGCAAGAAGATTCGCTGGCCGTCGGTCTGCAGCAGCATGGACTGCAGGGTCGCGCACAGCACGCCGCCGTGGCACTGATCCGGAGTCCAGTCGTAATTCGGACCCCAGAAAGCTGGGAACCGCGAATCGCGGTCGTGTCGGCGAGCGCGGCTGACGATGGCCTTGCGGACATCGTCGGTCAGGCCCAGGTAGGCCATGAACAGATCATCCTGCCGCCAGCCGCTGTGACCGCGGTCCCAGCGGTGGTTCAGGGCCGCCACACCCTGGTCGACGTCCGGCCGGCCTAGGGCAACCAGGCGGAACGGGAACACGGCATACAGTTCCGGATTCTCGATGTTGCTCTTGCGAGCGAACTTCTCAGCCGGCGCCAGGGCCAGCTGTCCCTCGACCTCGCGCCGCGGCAGCGGCGGCAGTTTGTCGCGGAGCCGCTGCCAGGACTCCCGGTCGCCCGCGGCGGCGGCACTCGACGGCAAGGCGAGCAGTCGCTCGGTGACCGCCAGGCAGCCGGCGACTTCGGGCATCGGGTTGGTGCACTCCCACCAGGTCTCCAGCGCCTGCGACGGATGCATCACCAGCTTGCCCTGGGCGTCCGTCGCGTAGTGCTGGTCGAAGAACGTCAGGATTTCCCGAGCGAAAGGCAGCACCGTGTGTTCGAGAAATGCCTGATCCTGTGTGTGCTCGTAGTAGTCCAGCATCAGCCAGCACAGTTCCAGGCCGCCGACCCATTCCCACTTGTGCCAGCCGCTCTCCTGCAGCTTGTCCTGCCGCTGCTCCCACGGCGTCCAGCCGTACGTTTCGCTGAAGATCGCCCCCCAGAACATGATGCACTCCGGGTAGAAGGCCCCGGCGTGGCCGCAGTATTTCTGAGTGCGGTACTTGCACAGGTCCAGCAAGTCGTCGGCGTACATCCGGAACAAGGGCTGCAGCAAGTCATAATCGCCGGCGGCCGTCATGGCGTAATACGGCAGCCGCGTGTTCTGCCACCAGTAACCCGGTCCCCAGCGGCGGTAGTCCGGGTCGCTCTTGCCGTCGGGCAACGGCACCGTGAAGATGCTGCCGTTGAACTTGATGGGATAGCGGCCGCGGCCGGCACAGGCGGTGACGAACCGCTGCAGGTGGTACATCTGGCTGACGTATGCGGCTTCGTCGCGAATCGCAGCCGCAGCGTCGCCGCCGACGGCCCGGCCGTCCACGTACAACCGGCAGCCGCCGCCCGGCTCGGCCACCGCGGCTACATGGGTCCAGCGGCCGGCGGGAACTGCATCCGGCAGACTCAGTTGCGTCTGGCCGCAGATGAACCGCAGACTGTTGCCGGGGCACGTATCCAGCAGGAACCCGTCCGAGCCGCCCGGGGTGATCTTGTCCACGATTCGCGCCCCGCCGCCGGGCAGTTTCTCTGGCTGCACCCAGGCTTCGATCGTCAGTCCGTGAGTGAGATCCCAGCCGGCGGAATCGGCGACCGGGCCCGGCTGGCTGCCGGAAAACAGCCAACCCGCCTGGTCGCTGACCGCGGCCTGACGGTCTCCCCGAGCAAGAGCTTGGACTTCCTGGTCGCTCAACGCCCGGCCAAACAAGCTCACGCGTCCGAACTCGCCGGCCCAGCGGTTGCCGCCGCCCTGGTCGAGGCCCAGACGCACCGGGTGCAAGTTGGCGGGGGCCACCGAATCCGCTGTCGTTTCGGCGCCGGGCCGCAGGCTGGCGCGGATCCAGCTGCGATCCCAGAACGCCGACCACCACTGGTCGTGGGCTGCGCGGCGAGTGTCGCTGTCCAGCGCTTCGATCCGGGCGATCGTCCGGTCCATTTCGGCCAACCATTCGGCGGGCGAGGCGGGATGTTGCGTCAGCACGTAGACGTTGAACCGTTGCGAGGTCGCCGCCGGGGACTGCAAGTGCAAGTCATCCACCCGCTGGCCTCGTTCGGCGGTGATGATCGCGCCGAACGTCCGCCTCAGCAGCGGGTCGGGCTGGCCGAATTCGGTCAAGCCCTGGATTTCGCCCAGCAGTTGCGGGCCCACCGACTTGACGTTGTGATGGTACCAGCCGATCCGCCCCGCCTGGTCGGCCAGCACCATATCGGGTTCGAGGATCGTCGGGGCTTGTTGGCCGTCCGGCAACCGCCGATTGACCATGATGTCGCTGGTCTGGAGCTGGGTGTAAGGTTGTTGCTCCGTCCGCCATAATTCGATGGCGGCTGTGGCTTGCAGGGGCGTCGGGCTATCCGCCGTCACGTGGATCACGGGCAGATTGGCGTCGGCCCAGACCCGAACGACCGTGCGACGCTCGCCCTGGCCCGCCTCGATCACGACCGTGCCGTCGCGCAGACGGAGCGTCTGGCGAAACGGCTGGCCTGCGGCGAGAGGATTTGGTTCCAGGTGCACGCGGACTTTGCCGACCTTGACCAGCCGCGCATTGTCGTCCCAGGCGTCGGTCTTGCTGATGAAGAACTGGACATCCCCGTCGGCTTCGACCCAGACGTTCAGCCCGAGGTCGCCGTTGCCCAGGGGCAGCGAATCGCCGTAGTTCTCGCTGGGCTTCTCCCAGACCACGTTGTAGTTGTCGAGGGCGTCTGGCACCGGCTCGGCAGCCGCGGAGTTCAGCCCGCCCGCCAGGATGGCGACCGGCAGGACCAGGAGCCTCCCAATCAGGCTGCGATTCGAGTCTCGCAGCGTC
>CAIYOB010001405.1 GCA_903927685.1 uncultured Planctomycetaceae bacterium | reverse complement strand
TGCGTTCTTTCTGGCCTTCCACGTCGACGCGGTTCACCGAGTACTGGACCGTCGAACCTTCGACACGCATGCCGGCGAATTTCTCCTCCAGCTTGCTGCGGATATCGCGTTCCTCGGCCGTGTCCTTCAGGATCATCGTGACCGACGTGCCGCCCAGGAAATCGATGTCGAAGATCTGCTTGCCCCGCACGCCCACCGCCACCAGGCCGGCGATGATAAACACCCCCGAGGCCGCCAACGCGATGTACTTCTGGCCCAGGAAATTGACGTTGGTGACGCCGAACAGCTTGGTCATCCGCAACGTCGAGATCAGCCGCTTACGGTCCCAGATGTCGAACACCACCCGCGTACAGAACACGGCGGTGTACATGCTGATCACGATCCCCAGGGTCAGGGTGATGGCAAAGCCGCGGATTTGGTCGGTGCCGATGACGTACATCACCAGGGCCGTAATCAACGTCGTCAAGTTCGAGTCGATAATCGTGACGGTGGCCCGGTCGAACCCGTTGCGAATCGCCATTCGCAGCGCGGCTCCCCGTTCCAACTCTTCCCGCATGCGCTCGTAAACCAGCACGTTGGCATCGACCGCCATCCCGACGCTCAGCACCAGACCGGCCAAGCCGGGCAAGGTCAGCGGCGCTCCGAGCAGTTTCATTACCGCCAGCGTCAACAGCAGGTTGATTGCCAGGGCAAAGCTGGCGACGACCCCGGAGAAGCGGTACCACAGGATCATGAACACAAACGTCGAAGCCAGTGCCAAGCCAGCCGCCAGCTTGCCGCGGCGAATCATCTCTTCGCCAGCGATGGCCCCGATCGTGTTTTCCGCGATCGGAACCTTTTTCAGGGCCGCCGGCAGGCTGCCAGCTTGCAAGATGCCCACCAGGAAGTCGACTTCCTCCTGGGTGAACTGGCCCGTGATGCGGCCGCTGTCGGTGATCGTGCTCCTCACGCGCGGCGCGGACAACAGGGTGTCGTCCAGCATGATTCCCAACAGCGAATATTGGCCGCGCTGCTCGTCCGGCAGATTGTCGCCGGTCAGCCCGCCCATCAGGCCGGCCCCGGAGGTCTTCATGTTGAACAGCACGCAGGGGCGGGCCACTTCATCGGAACCGCGGCTGACCGAGCCCAAATTCTCGCCGGTGACATTGTATTCGTCGCCGGAGAACATCAGCACGTCGATGTCCTGGATTCCCTGGTCCTTCAGCCATTGCTCGAAGGCGTTTTCCTGATCCATTTGCAGTGTCGGGGGCAGTTGAATCAGTTCGCCCGTCGCCGCGTTGCGAATCGTGTAGGTCGCCACGTTCACCTTCAACGGCCGAATACCGCCTCGGCCCTCGTTGACCTCGCGTCCGACGCGAGCCCAGTAGCCGACCTGCTTGCCACCTTGCAGGACGTATTTTGAACGGCGTTTGGCCGGGTCTTCCGCCTGCTGGGTGGCGGCTTGAATCACCTCCCCGTGCTGTACGGAATTGGCGACGATGCGGAATTGCAGCGAGCCGGCGGTGCTGATCAGCTTCTTGATCCGCTCGACCTCGTTGGTGTCCACGTCGGGGATGATGATCTCAACCTGCCACTCGCCGTATCGCCGGACGACGATTTCCTTGGTGCCCGACGGGTTGATGCGGTCGGTCAGCCGCTGCAACAGGTGCCCCCAATCGATCTGACTGGGAGCCTGTGCGGCCGCGGCCTCGGCCTGCCGCGCTTCGCGGTCGACCTCGTAGACCAGGATCACACCGCCCTTGAGGTCCACCCCCAACTTCAGCGGATAACTGACGAGAAACACGCCGCCCACGGCCAGCGTGAATAGAATCAGCGACAGCTTCCAGCCCAAGTCCCGCAAACGCAACGACTTGGCCAGCCAAGTGCCCAGGAAGATCGGCAAGGGGATGGCGATCAACAGCTTGAGCAGCGTGAGCAATTCCGTCGATTCGTACCACGATTGCCCAACCACAACACTCGAAACGAAATCTAACGACATGACAGGAACTTCCTGATCCCCAGTAACTGTATAAACCTGATCGCTTGCCGGAGTTAGCCACCGGCGGAAATCCGCGCCTCGCGGCCGATGCAACAGTGCGCCGTCTCGCTCGAATCCGGGCCACGCCGGCACGGAAACGGCGGCCAGTGCCGCCCCGCGTCAGACGTCTTTCTTCTCCTCTTCCCACGGCTTGTCGGCCGAGACCACGCGCAGAATCGAACTCCGCAGGACCCGGATCCGTGTGTTGTCGTCGACCCGCAAGGTGACTTCGCCGGACCCCTGCGATGCGTTGACAACGACACCCAAGATGCCCCCCGCCGTGACGACGTGATCGTTCTTTTTCAGATTCGCCTGCATCTGGGCAACGTCCGCCTGTTTGCGTTTCTCCGGCCGGACAATCAACAGGTAGAACAGCACGCCGATCATCAAGATCGGCATTAACAGGCTGAAGATGTCAGGCCCCTCGGCAGCGACGAGGACAAGTGATTCCATGATGGTCAGACCGTTGGGCATGCGGGGTTCTGGTGTAAATTAAGCCGAGTATGATAAGGGGTTGCGTCGCGACGGGCAAGAGCAGCTAGCGAACCGGCACCGATCTTGTCAGCCTTCTTCTGCCTGTCCTGACTGCCAGCGGGCGAGTTTTGCCTCATGAAACTCGCAGAATCTCCCCGCCTCGATGGCCGCTCGCGCTTCCGCCATCAGCCGTTGATAGTAGGTAATATTGTGGGCCGACAGCAGGATGGGACCCAACATCTCACGGGCCATGAACAGGTGCCGCAGGTAACCGCGACTGTGACGGCACGCGGGGCAGGGGCAGTGCGGATCCAGCGGGCGGTCGTCGAGCTGATGCTTCAAGTTTCGCAACTTGAGCGGTCCGAACTCGTTAAATGCCAGAGCGTTACGGCCATTCCGTGTGGGTAGCACACAGTCGAACATGTCCACGCCCCGGCGGATGCCCTCGAGCAAGTCCTGCGGTGTACCGACCCCCATCAGGTAGCGGGGACGATCCGGTGGCAGCTCGGGGCAGGTGGCGTCCAACGCACGATACATCTGTTCCGGCGGTTCGCCCACGCTCAAGCCACCGATGGCATAGCCGGGAAACCCACAGGCGACCAGTCGCCGTGCACATTCGACTCGCAGGTCGAGGTCCAGGCCGCCTTGAACGATCGCAAACAACGCCTGATCGCTCCGCCGAGCGGCCGCCTGACAACGCCCTGCCCAACGGATCGACCGTTCGCAAGCATCCCGGACAACATCCGGTTCACAGGGCAGCGCGACGACATGGTCCAAGACCATCGCCACATCACTGCCCAGCGCCTCCTGGATTTCCACCGCCCGCTCCGGACTCAACTCCAGCAGGCGGCCGTCGATATGCGAACGAAAGGTCGCGCCGGACTCGTTGACGCGGGTGATCTTGGCCAGGCTGAACAGCTGGAATCCGCCGCTGTCGGTCAGGATGGGGCCGTCCCAGCCCATGAAGCGATGCAGGCCGCCCAGGTCGCGCACCACCGTCTCGCCCGGACGCAGGGCCAAGTGGTACGTGTTGGCCAGCAGGATCCCGGTGCCCGTCCCACGAATCAAATCGACCGTCAATCCCTTAATAGTCGCCGCCGTCCCGACGGGCATGAAGGCGGGCGTTTCCACGACCCCGTGAGGCGTCAAGAACGAACCCCGTCGAGCGCTGCAGCGCGGGTCGGTGTGCCGCAACTCGAAGCTAAACATCCGCGCGCTTACCACCCCGTTGGAGAACCCGCCCCCGTTGGAGAAATTGCCCGGTTATTCGCCGCGGAGCTTCAGATTGTACTGCGACAGCTTTTCCTTGACTTCGTTCAGACTGGTCACACCGAAGTTCTTGCATTCGAGCAGATCGTCGCCCGTCTTGCGGACCAATTCGCCAATGGTCGTCAGGCCCAGGCGGACCATGCACTTGCGGGCCCGCACGGACAAGTTCAGCTCCGAGATGGGGCGATTCAACAGCGCCTGCTCCTCGGCCGACAAGTGCGACATGTCCAACGGCGCTTCCTGCTCGGGCCGCTCGTGAGCAAACTGGCCCAACTGCAGTCCCTTGGACGCCAGCATCTCACGGATTTCGACCAGCGAGGTCTCGCCGAAGTTCTTGCTTGCCAGCAACTCGGCCTCCGTCGTCCTGGCCAAGTCGCCCAGCGTACGGATCCCCATCCGCTGCAGGCAGTTGCGGCTGCGGACCGACAATTCAAAGTCCGAAACGGGGACGCTCAACATCTGCGTCATACGGTCCTGACGCTTCAGGGCCTCCTCGTCGTAGAACATGTCCCGCGAGGCAGACGCGTCCTTCAAATACAACCGGGCCCGCGGGTGGTCCGGGAAGTGATCCAGGATCCGCTGATAGCAAGTCTGGGCGCGATCGAACTGCTGAAAGTCCTCGTACATGATCCCGAGATTCAGCAATGCACCGACGTACGTTGGATACGACTCGGCCGCCCGCTGGTACAATTGCAGCGCCTCGTCGTCGTTCCCCCGTCGATCGTTCTCCATCGCCAAGCCGAACAGGGCGCCCGCATGGCGGCGGTCGGCTTCGACGGCCCGCTCGTACAACGCCACCACCTCGCTCGGATTGCCGCCGACCTCGGCCACCGTGGCGCCACGCTGGTACAGGTATTCGGCCGTCTGCTCGACCGGGCCGTACATCTGATCGAGGATCTCCATCGCCCGCGGGGCCTCGCGCAAGAAACGATGCGCCTCGGCGATCGCCAGGGAGCAACTGTCGGCGTCGTAGCCCGCCGTCCGCGCCGATTCATAGCAAGAGATCGACTCGCGGAACTTGCCCAACTCGATCCTGGTCCGGCCGAGATAATAGAAAGCCAGCGCGCCGCCGTCGGCGCGGGCCAACGTCTGCTCGGCCTGGTCATACCTGCCTAAAAGGTAGCAACAAACCCCCAAGCGGACAGCGCTCGCCGGCGTCTGCTCACCCCGGGCTGCCAATTCATTCACGGAATCCCGCAGGACGGCATGCCGGGACGAATCATCGCGAATGACGCGCACAATATTCTGGATCTCTTGCGGACCAAACGAGCTGTTGGATAGGACAACTTCGCGGATATCAACCGTCGAAACCTGAATACCTGCCGCCATTTCGGCTCTCCGATAACCCCTGCGAGCACGGCATGTGTCGTCGGCAGGCCACGTGCCTAGCCCGAAACGTGCCCAGCCCGAAGGCTTTGTCGCTCGCGAAATACCCATCCACGCACGGGAAGAGCCAGCGGCGGGAGTCGAACCCGCAACCCCCGCATTACGAATGCGGTGCTCTGCCGATTGAAGCTACGCTGGCAATTGAGGCGTGAAAAACGCACAGTTTAAGCCATCGGGCAGCGGTCCGCAATAGCCCGGATCCGCAATCGCCCGCCGTGCGGAAGCCTGAAACAGTCGTTCCCGGCCCCTTCAGGCACGGCCGGGACTCGCAAGCCAAGAAACGGGCAACGCGAGCCAATGGCCCGCGTCGCGCTGTCTGGCCCCACCCGTTTAGCGTTGGTAGGTGCTCTGGTAACCGCCATCCGGATTGGTTGCCGTCCGCGTGGGATAGGAATCCGCGGGCGGATAGGCCCCGGCTCCGGCAGTTGGGGCGGGCGAGTAGAGCGAACTGCCGCCTCCCTGTCCGGCACCCGCAAACGAGGCCGGTTGGACGGACTGCCCGGGAACGTTCAAGTTGTCGCTTGTCCCGAATTGCGTGCTCCGCGAGGTACTGCCCGGCCGATAGGCCCCGCCCGCAACCGCCGCCGGTGCCATCTCCTGGGCGGCATACCCTGAACCGGCGGTCGGCCCAGCGGCGCCGTACATGCTGCCGCCGGACGCTCCGCCACCAGGGGCAGTTCCGGAGTCGCCGTACGCCGCGCCGCCGCTGGCATAGCCGTCGGCGCTCCGTACCGCACCATAGCCGCCGCTGGGGGCCGGTGCCGCGGGAGACTGGCCGTAGATGCCCGGAGACGCGGCATAGGGCGCGGGCGCCGCTCCACCTTGACTCCAAGCTGGATTGGCCTGCGAAGGAGCCGCGTAGCTGCCTTGGCTATAGGAACCGTATGGGTCCGCGGCCGGCCTGGTCGTGCCACCAAGCGTGCCGGGCTGAGCCCCGTACGGACTTGTCGAGCCAGCCGTTCCGCGGTAGTCCGACGAATAGAAGCCCTGCGAAGTCCCGGTTCCGCCATACGCCGGAGCGGCCGCAGCTCCTGCACCAGCTCCCGGCGCCGCGCCGTAACTGCTGTTGCCATAGTTGGTTGCTGCGCCCAGCTGGGAGCCGTAGCCAGCCGGGGCCGCCGCCGAACCACCGGTCAAACTGCGATTTTGGGCGGTCGAGTAGGCGCCCGGAGCTGTGCCCGCACCCTGAGCATAGCTGGGCACGGTGTTCGGCGATGCGAGGCTCGACGGCGGAGCCGGCAGGCCCGTCGGCGATTTGGAAGCCAGCGAGCTGTCGGCGGGCTTCTTCTTGCCCCAGCTGAGCCAGTCACTGCTGGGCATCTTGAACCCGCTGCTGGTCGAGCATCCCGGAAATGACACCGCGGACATCAGACCGATGACCGCCAAGACACGCGTCGTACGCCCAAGACTTGTTCGCATGGCTAATGCGTCCTTTCATTAGGCCCACAAAAAGTGAACGCACCAGGAGCCCGCTGGTTTTGTTTGCTGCCGTGGCGGGTTGCCGAACACGGCAGGGTTCCGAACAGACGAGGAGTCCTCGCGATCCGCCGTGAAATCCGCCCGCGAGAAAAAGTCATCAACCACTCTTTCGGCAGGAACCGCCCCGGATAATCAGGAATAACGGCAAATTCCTGTCAATCCGCATAATCGATACAATCGTTCGACTAGACCTAAGGGAGCGAGATGTTAGATTTGCCGAGACGGTGCGTCAACGGCAATAATTTCCGCTGAATCCCGCTTGGACCCAGGCCGGTTACGCAGTCTTTCCGCTAACTGAAACGGAGCTTGAAGATGGCAAACGATGGCGAAGGCGAGTACTCAGGCCAACGATTTGGGGCGACGCACCCTTTGGAAACGGAGTCCGGAATGAATGCGGCCAGCCGGCGACGGTGGACCAATCGCTTGGCGATCATATTCGTCGTCCTCGTGGCGCTCGGGCCCGTCGTCTACCTGGAAGGACCGGCCGAAGTCGCTCGCTGGTACCAGGCTGCCGCAACGGAACTCTGGTTGGCCGGCGACAAGGCCGCGGCCCTGGCACGCCTGGATACCGCGATTCACTGGGCTCCTGACCAAGCGGACGGCTTCGTATGCCGTGCCGATTGGCGGCTCGAGGACCGGGAATTCCTGAAAGCCAGCGAAGATTACAGTGTGGCCATCGAGCGCGATCCCGCCCATGCCGGGGCCCTGATCGGCCGCAGCCAGGCATACCAGTACCTCGGACGCCACCAGGATGCCATCCAGGACTGGAAACGCCTGCTGGAACTTGGGCGTGCGGCCCCCGGCCGCCAACGAGCCGTGTTGCTGAACGGCTTAGCCTACGCCCAGGCATTGGGGAATGTGGAGTTAAAGGAGGCGCTGGAGAACATCCTCCAGGCCATCAATCTGGCGGGAGAGAACTCGGCCATGCTCGACACGCGAGGCTACATTCACTATTGCGCGGGAAAGTACCAACTCGCCCAGCCGGATTTGGACTTGGCGGTCGCCGGCATGGAGCGGGAAGTGAAGATGATGGAAACGACTCGCGATTACGTTGATCAGCGGGAGTTCGAGCGGCAATTGCGGGAAACTCGCAAGAGCCTCGCCGTGATCCGCTACCATCGTGCTTTGCTACTTGAAAAGCTGGGAAAACCCAAGGAAGCCGAGTCCGACCTGCGCCGCGTGCGAGAATTGGGCTACGAACCGAATCCCAACTTGTTCTAGCAGGACAGCCCTTGCGAAGGTCCGAAACACGAGTATAATTCAGCCCGTCATCGCGACATTCAAGCTTTGGGGCCGTAGCTCAATTGGTTAGAGTACCGGACTGTCGATCCGGTGGTTGCGGGTTCGAGTCCCGTCGGCCTCGCTCGTTAAGTCTCCCAGAAAACCCGCGTTTTCCCTGAGGAAACGTGGGTTTTTCTCGTTTCGGGAGGTCTAGGTCTGCATTCGAGGTGCAACGCTCCTAAGGCTTGGCTTTCGGCTTTTTGGCCGCGGGCGGCTGAGGCTCGACGGCCGCGGGCTCGAAGGTTGCCAGCTCGGGCAAACTGGTCTGCACGCCCTCGGCCGGCACCTCCATCTTTGCGGTCCACACGATGCCGTTCAGGATCAGCCGGCGAAGGTCGTCGAGCTTCCAGTTTCGCAGGTAGTGCGGCATCACGACGCCCAGCCCGCGCCCGCCGTCCAACCGCTGGACGCACCAGGCCACGATTTCGCGCTGGGGTGCCTCGGGCGGCAGCAGCGAGGTGGCGACCGCGGTCACGCCGGGAGCCAGCTGGTTGCCGTCCGGGCCGAAGTAGTTCTGGATGTACGGTTCGTCGTCGAACGTGAATTCTCGCCAGCCGCGGGAAATCGGGTGCTCGGGGGCGGCGGGAGTGATCGTCGCCTGCGAGAACATCCGGGCGACCGACTTGTGGTGCTTGCAGCCGGTGGCAAAGTAGCCGCCCATCCAGCCCAGCAGCGGATGCTCGCCATTCTCACCCACATCCTGCGCGCGCAGGCCGGTCGCGTAATGGACGCAGACGATCCCGCAGCCGCGGCGCATCATGGCATCGAGCCGGGCCAGGATGGCCTGCGAATCCGGCAGTCGCATCGGCGGAAAGATGTCGCCGATAAAAACCACCGTGGCGACGCCCTCCAGCACAGCCGGATCGCTGGGCCACTCGTAGACCACCTCCGCCTGGACGCCGGGGACGTTGGCCATGTTCTCCAGGCAGTACTTCAGCAATCTACCGCCCGCCGCCACTTCGTGCGTGCCGGGGGGGTGCGTGCTGGGGCCGACCACGATCAGCACACGGGTCTCGGCCGCGGCCGAATCAGCTGCCGCGCCGCCCGCCAGGACGCCGCACAGGGGCAGCGCCAGAATCAACGTCCATCGGCCCAAGTTCTTCATCATCGCTCACCTCCTCAACCGCTCTTCTTGGTTTCGTTGTAGAACATCATGGTCGGCGAGCCGCCGAACGAAATCGCCATCCAGGCGGCTTCGTCGATCTCGTCTTGCGAAAACCCTTCTTCCCGAGCCTTCTTGATGTGGCTCTTGACGCACGGCTCGCAACGGGCCAGGACCGACAGCGCGATGGCAACGGCCCGCTTGGTCCGCGCGTCCAGGGCCCCCGGGGCATTGGCGGACTTGAGAAAGTCGTGGTATTTCTGTTGCGTCTCGACCACGGCCGGCTTGTCTCCGGAAGTCCGCACGCCCACCTCGCGCCCGCCCGCCTCGCGCGGGCCGCCACAGCAACTGGAATTCATCTGTCTCGCCTCGTCAAACGAAGGTCCCGAAAAAGCCGCCTCCGGGACTAGCCGCGGGGCCCGCGGAGGCGGACTGACAGGGCGCGGAGCCGGCAGGGTCCGCCGCCCTGCGCTGCGGACGAAAATGCGGCCCGTGCCGTCGCCGACCACCCGTCCGATGACGGCCGCCTCCGGGCTGCCTGCGGCTCGCAACCGGGCCACCAGCTCGGCGGCGTCCGACTCGGCGACGGCGATCAGCAGGCCGCCGGACGTCTGGGCATCGAACAGGATGTCCAGCGCCGCCGGTTCCAGTCCGTCGCTGGCCGCCAACGCCCCGCCGCTGGATTCCTTGTTCCGCTCGACCGCCCCCGGCAGGATGTTGTCCGCGGCGCACTGCAGCACGCCCGGCAACAGCGGCACATCATCCCAGAAAACCTCGACGTCCACCCGCCCGGCCGCCGCCATCGCGGACAGGTGGCCCATCAGCCCAAAGCCCGTCACGTCGGTACAGGCGTGCGTGTCCGCCTGCAGCATCAACTCGGCGGCCTGCTTGTTCAGCGCCGCCATCCCGCGGGCGGCGGCCTCGACGCCTTCGGCCGGCGCTCGGCCGATCTGGGCCGCAAAACTCAGGATTCCCGTGCCCAGGGGCTTGGTCAGTACCAACTGGTCGCCCGGCCGCGCGCCGGCGTTCGAGGCGATGCGCTGGGGGTGAATCAAGCCTGTCACGGCGAACCCGGCCTTGATCTGGGGATCGTTGATGCTGTGCCCGCCGATCACCGCCACGCCGGCTTCGGCCATCTTGTCCAGTCCCCCACGGAGGATCTGCCGCAGCACCTCGTCCGGCAACGTCCGCACCGGGAACCCGATGATCGACAAGGCCGTCAGCGGCCGGCCGCCCATCGCATACACGTCGCTCAGCGAATTGGCGGCTGCGATCTGACCGAAGGTGTACGGATCGTCGACCGACGGCGTGAACACGTCCACCGTCTGCACCAGCGCGGTGTCTTCGTCCAATTGGTACACGCCTGCGTCGTCACCCGCCGGCATGCCGATCAGCACTCGCGGGTCCTCGGGACTGGGCAGCCCGTCGAGCATTCGCCGCAGCGTCGCCTGGTCGATCTTCGAGGCGCAGCCGGCGCTCTCGACCAGTTCGGTCAGCCGTACGGGGCCGGCCGGATCCTCGCTTCGCTCGCCCGCACAGGGGCAGAGATCCTGCTGGAGGAAGATGTCGCACGGGCAGGGTTTCTTGGGGTCGCAGATGCAGTGTCCCAGCTGCTTGGAGCGCGCCATCACCAACCGGCGTTTCTCAATATTCTTGGTGGACATGGGAGGCGACTCTAGCATTTGGCACCAGCCGCCGCAAGATCCGGCCGCGTTCTGTCTTGCCTCGCTCGCCGTGGCCTTGGTACACTCCACCGTCCGGGATCGTCTGGCCCGGCGGCCGAGCAGGCATGCTAGCAACGGATTGTCTGGCAACGTCATTTCGGGGACAGGGAGGTCGTCTTGCTTTCCCGCTGGTCGATTCGCAACAAGCTGTGGCTGAGCGGCGCGGTGTTGTGCGTGGGGGTGGCCATCCTCGCGTTCAGCAGTTTTCGCGGCGTGTACGCCTATCGCTGGCTGGCGCGGAGCATCAGTTACCAGCGGGCCACCGAACTGCGGCTGGCCATGGACCTCTCGTACAACGTCGGCGAGTTGCGTTCGATCGTGAGCCAAGTCCGCCGCCGCAGCGACTTTGCGCCGCTGGCCCCGGATCGCCAGGACCTGCGGGAAGCGTTTCGAGCCGAGTTGCTGAAGGTCGAGGACGCGCTGAACGGATACGAAGAGACACTGCGGAGCTACGAATCCGAGTCGCCCGCCCCGCCCGCGGCGGTGGACCAATCGCCCGAGCGTCGGACGATCGCCCAGATCCGGCAGAGCCTGGAGGATATCGCCAAGCTGAACCGGGACGACGATTGGGTTTTCAACCAGGTCCAGGTCGAGGATCTGGATGAAGCGCTTGCTGGCTTGCATTCCCAGACGCTGGCGCTGCCGCAGCATCTGCACGAGCGACTGCACGAGTTGGCCGGCGAGGTCCGCGGCGAATACCGCACCTGGATCGTGCTGACCTGGATCTCCAGCATCCTGGCCGTCGTCCTCCTGGTGACTCTGGCGCAATCCGTCCGCCGGTCGGTGTTCGCGCCCCTGGGAGCGCTGGTCCAAGGCTGTCGTCGGATCGCCCGCGACGGCGATTTCGAGCATCGCATCCCCGTGACGACCCGGGACGAGATCGCCGAACTAGCCGGCGCGATGAACGACATGACGGAACGGTTCTTGCGGATCCGCGACGACCTGGACCGGCAGATCCAGGAACGCGACGAACAGGTCCGGCAGCGCACCAAGCAGGTGGTCCGCAGCGAGCAGCTGGCGGCCGTCGGGTTCCTGGCGGCCGGCGTCGCGCACGAGATCAACAATCCCCTGGCGTCCATCGCCTGGGCGGCCGAGTCGCTGGAGATGCGGGTGCACGACATCCTCCAGGAGGACGGCGCCAAGCCGGATGACGAACAGGACGCGGAAATCGGGATCCTGCGGACGTATCTCCGCAAGATCCAGGAAGAGGCCTTTCGCTGCAAGGGCATCACCGAAAAACTGCTGGACTATTCGCGGATGGGCGACGTCCAGAAACACAACGTCGACTTGGCCGAACTGGTCCAAGGCGTGATCGAGATGGTGCGGCACCTGGGCAAGTACCGCGAGAAGCGGATCGAGTTCACGTCCGCCGCGCCGGTGATCGCCGCGGTCAACTCGCAGGAAATCAAACAGGTCGTATTGAACCTGATCACCAACGCGCTGGACAGCCTCGATCCCGGCGGCACGGTCGTCGTCCAGTTGGACCAGCACCACGGCAGCGCCGAACTGGTCGTCCAGGACAACGGCTGCGGGATGACGGAAGAAGTCCTGCAGCACTTGTTCGAGCCGTTCTTCACCCGCCGCCGCGGCGGGCAAGGGATCGGGTTGGGCCTCTCGATCACGTATCGCATCGTGCAGGATCACGGCGGCGAAATCGTGCCGCACAGCGACGGACCGGGACGCGGTTCGCAATTCCGAGTCACCTTACCTGTGGTAGCCAACCATGAAGCGAATGCTCAACAAAGACAGCAAGCCGCGTGACGGCCTGAAGATTCTGTTCGCCGACGACGAGCCCACGATCCGCGAGCTGATGCACTTGGAGCTGAAGCGGATGGGTCACGAAGCGACCGTCTGCCCGGACGGGCTGGCGGCGGTCACCGCGCTGGAGCGGAACAGCTACGACTGCGTCCTGGTCGACCTGGATATGCCCGGACTGAACGGCATCCAGGTCATCGAGCGCGCCAAGGAGTTGGCCCCGGAGACCGAGGCGGTCGTACTGACCGGCAAATCGTCGCTGGACACCGCCGTAGCCGCGCTGCGGCAGGGGGCTTTCGACTACCTGACCAAGCCATGCAAGCTGGTCGAGTTGGAATCGCTGCTGCTGCGGATCATCCAGAAGCGGGAACTGAAGAACCAGTACCGCGCGCTGAAACAGCGGCTGCACCGGATCGAAGGCAACATGAACCTGGTCGGCTCGAATGAGTCCATGCAGCGCGTGCGGCAGTTGATTGGCAAGGTCGCGCCGACCAGTTCGACCGTGCTGATCCTCGGCGAGACGGGCACCGGCAAGGAACTGGTCGCGCGGGCCCTGCACGAACAGAGCCCGCGGGCCGACAAGCCGTTTGTCCCGGTCAACTGCGGGGCCCTGCCGGAGACGCTGATCGAGAGCGAGCTGTTCGGCCACCGCAAAGGCGCCTTTACCGGCGCCGACGATCACCGCGTCGGACTGTTCGAAGTCGCCCACGGCGGCAGCATTTTCCTGGACGAGATCGGCGAGTTGCCCAAGGCCATGCAGGCCAAGCTGCTGCGCGTGCTGGAGAGCGGCGAGATTCGGCGGATCGGGGACAACGAGTCCCGGCAGATCGACGTCCGGGTCATCTGCGCCACGCACCGCAACCTGGCCGAGATGGTCGAAGACGGCGACTTCCGCGAAGATTTGATGTACCGCATCAACACGTTCGAGATCCACCTCCCGCCGTTGCGGTTGCGGATCGACGACATCCCGGAATTGGCCGTCCACCTGTACCGCCGCTTCCAGCCCGGCGAACGACTCCCGGAGCCCTTCACGCCGGAAGCGATCCGGCTCTTGAAGTCCCACTCGTGGCCGGGGAATGTCCGCGAGCTGGCGAACGTCATCGAGCATGCCACGATCCTGTGCGACACGCCGCCGATCTCGCCCGAGCACCTGCCGCGCAGCTTCAACGCCCGCGGCGTACGCATGCCCGACCTGGGCCCCGTCTCGCTCCGCGACCTGGAAATGCACGCCATCCTCCAGTCCCTGGACCGCCATGACGGCAACAAAGCGGTCGCCGCCGAGGAACTGGGCGTCAGCCTCAAGACGCTGTACAACAAGCTGAACCAGGCCCAGGAACAAGACCGGAAATCCGCCTGACGCCGACGGCTGGCCTGACGCGTTCCGAACTCGGCTGGTGGCTCCGAACTCCGGCTTGTGGTACACCATCTGCACGTCTCGATGCGTAGAGCCGTCTTTGTCTGCGGCCTGCGCCGAAAGCGCAACAGCCGCCGACCACATCACTGCCACACACAACAGACGGTGCCACAGAGATCTACTCCTGGGGTTAGACGGTGACGCTCGGTACGCGGCAATCAACGGCTCGTCGCTGGGCACGGAAGTCCATATTCCTGGCTGTTTCGGCGGTAGCAACCTGTACCAATAGTCTAGGCATCGCTGCCCGGGGCATCTTTGCAGGATGGCGCCTAAGAATCGAAAACACTCGCAAAAAACAACCCGAGCAACGACGAGCACGGCAGCAGCGGGAGTGCTGCTATACTGAATTGATCGAACCGATTGAACACCTGGCAGACAGGATGACGAATTGGCCTTGGCCAGGTAAAATGTCTGAAGTTGACACCACGAAGGTCGTCGTCGTGCCGGTTCGGCCGTGAGGAGTTTCCAGGTGAGTGAATACGACAGCCCCTGGAAAGAAGCCGTAGAGCGGTTTCTGGCGTGGTTCCTGGAGTTCTTCTTTCCGGACGTTTTCCGTGGGATCGACTGGAGCCGAGGGTATGAAAGCCTGGACAAGGAACTCCAGCAGATCGTCCGAGACGGGGAGTTGGGCCTGCGGCTGGCTGACAAGCTGTTCAAGGTCTGGCGACTGGACGGGGAGGAAGCGTGGGTGCTGATCCACGTCGAGGTGCAGAACCAAGCCGAGGAGTACTTTGGCGAACGGATGTACGTGTACCACTACCGCATCTTCGACCGTTTTCGCCGGCCCGTGGTCAGCTAGGCTGTGCTGGGTGACCAACAGCGAGGTTGGCGGCCGCAGGACTTTGGATACAGCCTCTGGGGCTGCTCGATGCGGTTGGAGTTTCCGGTTGTCAAGCTGCTGGACTACGCGGATCGGGTCGCGGAACTGGAAGCGGAACGAAATCCGTTTGCCGCCGTGGTCCTGGCCCACCTGAAGACGGTCGAAACGCGCCACGAACCGGCCCAGCGGCGGGACTGGAAAATCCGCTTGGTCAAGAGCCTGTTCGACCGCGGGCTGAGCGCGGAGGAGATTCGACAACTTTTTCGATTGATCGATTGGCTCATGGACTTGCCTCGTGAGTTCGCGGAAGAGTTCCAAGAGCAGATTCATCGTTTTGAGGAGGAAAGACAAATGCCATACGTGACCAGCATCGAACGCATGGCCCTGGAAAAAGGGCTGGCACAAGGCCTGGAGCAGGGACTGGAGCAAGGGCTGGAGCGAGGCCTGGAGCGAGGCGAACTTCGCGCCCTGAAGCGAGGGATCGAAGTGGCCTTGGAGTTGAAGTTCGGCACGGACGGCCTGCAACTGCTGCCGCTGGTGCGGGAAGTTGAGCGCGTCGAAGTGCTACGTACCGTTCAGGATTCCATCCGCACGGCCAGGACCTTGGATGAGGTCCGCCGCTTGTTGACGTAACGCCGTGGCGGAGCGTGCTCAGCATCGGCCGGTCCGCGCTGTGCCGTGAGACTCTAGCAGAGAATCGCCGCTCGGCCAGCCTCGCCGCTTGTTCGTAACGCCTGGTCGAGGTGTCTTCGACCGTTGACTTTAGGAGATCCGCCATGCGAATTCAAATCGGTCGTGGGCTCGTGATTGTCCTGATGACGCTGGCAGCGACCGCCGCCGCGGGCGAGTCGAGCGGGCAACAGAAAGCCCCGATCCCGCAAGGGGCGGCGCTGGAGGCATCGCAGAAGGCCGCAGCCGATTTGTACGGGGATCGCTTTCGATCGGCCAAGACGGCGACGGACAAGACGTCGGTGGCGGCCGAAATGACCGAAGCGGCACTGCAGTTGCAGGACGGATCGGCGGACCAATACGTGCTGCTCAAGATCGCGCGGGAGATCGCGGCCGGAGCGGGCGATGCGGCGGCGGCGCTGCGGGCGGCCGAGAAGCAGGCGGAGCGGTTTGACGTGTCCGCTGCGAAGGTCAAGGCCGAGACGCTGCTGACGGCCGCACGCGAAGCCGCAACGACCGCCCAGCACAAGGCGGTGGCTGAGGCGGCCCTGCAGCTTGTTGACAACTTGGCGGACGAGGACGAAATCGAGCTGGCACTGGATGTTTGCGAAGCTGGGCGAGCGGCGGCTTCGAAATCCCGGCAGTCCGCCTTGGTCAAGGAAATGGCCGCGAAAGCCGGAGACCTGAAGAAGCAGCAAGCGGCGTCCCAGGAATATCGCCGGGCTCTAGCCGTGATGGAAAACGATCCTGCAGAACCGGCAGCGAACTTGGCGGCCGGGCGGTATCTGTGCCTGGTGCAAGGCGATTGGGTGAAAGGGGTCCCGATGCTGGCCCTGGGCAGCGACGCGGCGTTGAAGGCCGTGGCGCTCATGGAACTGCGCGGGGCCGACTCAGCGGAACAGCAAGCCGCGATCGGCAACGCCTGGTGGGACGCGGCCGAAACGAGGCAAGGTGCGGAGCGGGACACCTTGCGACTGCGGGCTGGCACTTGGTATCAGCAGGCCGCGCCGAAGCTGGCGGGAGAGTTGGCCGGGTTGAAGATCAAGCAGCGGTTGGAGCAACTCGCCTCGATGGAGCGGGAGGTGCCCGAACCGCCACGGTCCGCCCCCCGAGGTAAGGTAGTCAGTAAACCGGCGCGTCTCGCACCCGGCTTGGTCCTGCGAGTCTTCCTGAAACAGGCCGTCCAGGACGACAACCGATACGAGGCGCATGTCCTGCCGGCGCAATTTGGCCAGCCAGTCGGGCCCCCGTTGGTCATCGCCACTAGCGAGTACAAACACGACGTATCGACAAACGCGATCGCTTTCGGCTATCTCCTGATCGACGTTGCGGGAGACTATACGTTCGAGACCAGTACGGGTTACGACCGCGCCGCGCTGTATCTGGACGCGAAGGCGGTAAATCCCTTCCGAGACGGTGAAGCCAAGCAGGCGACAGTCCATCTTGAGCCCGGGATGGTCCCGATCGCGATTGTCGGCTGGACGATCTACGACCATGTGCGAACCCATTGGCTGCCGCCGGGTGCCACCGAGCCAACGCTGATTCCCACGCCATTCTTGTTCCACGATCCCAATCAGCCGATCCCTTCCTTGGTGCAAAATCCAGATGGCAAGGGGCATCTGCCCGCGGAAGTAACGCCGGCGCCGGCCAAGCCAGTGCCCGAACCGACCCCGAGCCCGGCTCCCAAGGCGGTAACAGGCACTCGTCAGCCTGCGGCTCGCGTCCCGCCCGGGCGCGAGCTTGCCGGCCTGATTGGGCGCGCTCGAGCTTCGGGAAATGACGTTGGCTTGGTGCTCCGTTATCAGCCGGGGCAAATTTTTCCGCAGCAGACGTTCGACGACCTGCTAGCCAAGCAAGGCATTCCCAGCCGCGACGTCCAGATCGAGTTGGGAGGAGCATTGCGGCTCGACAAGACAACCTCTGTCTTGGTAACGCACAAGGGCGGCTCCGGCGACCGCGGCGTCTTGCATCTGTATCTGAGCGGCCGGGAACTGGGCGTGGTCGGCGACAACCACACCAAAGATACGACATATCAGGTCGAGCTTCCCTCAGGTCTGCACGTAATCCGCTGGGTATTGACCGGCGGCGCGATCGGTGGTGGCAACATGATCCAGTTCGTCGATTCACGGACCAATCAGCCGCTGCCGGTGCATGTGCCCGCCGAGGCCGCCGCACAGGTCCGTTCCATGCCATTCAAGTCCGAGGTCGATGTTAGCCGTAATTGACTTTTTCATTGCATCATACCGCAGGGGCGATGCCTGGAAGGGCTTCACCGGCTCCCCGCCGCGAGTAGCCCAAACGTGAGGTCGGTCGCCCGGTTCAGTCCTCCGTCCCGCGGGCCAATGACGACTCCGCCCATGCCGGGCCGCAGCGTCAGCGGCAGATTCTCGCCCTGGAAATCCGGCGTCAACTGCAGGGGCGCGGCAAACGGCACCACGCCCCCGGCCAGGGGCTGTCCGTCCAGGAAAAACTGGAACCTGCCGTCGGGGGCAAGGATGCTGAGCAGCGTGCGCGGTGCGTCTCCCTCGATGTCCAACATTTGCGCGAAGTTGTTGGCCGTCGCCAAGGGCAGGCTTGTCTGCTGAAGCGGTTGGTAAGCGCGGGAAGGCCATGGGCCGGGGCTTGCGACGTGGAGTCCGTTGCGAGTGACCGTGACCAACACGTGCCCAGCCCCCAGCGGATGGATGAAGTGCACACCTTCCGCGGATTCGGTGCGGCAGTAGGTGCAGGACCAGGCCGTGCCGCGACGGTCCCAACCTGCGGAGGCCTCCATCAGGACACCGTTGGCACCGCTTCGGCCCTCGCCGCGAGGCGCGCTGAACGGAATCGCGCCCGCTGCCAGTCCCTCAGGCGGTTTCTTGGCTTCCAGTTTCGCACATACGGGAGCCGAGTCGATGCGGGGAGCCACCGCGACTGCGGGCGGCTTGGTCTCGACAGGTGCCTTCTTCGGTAGTTTCCCATCCGTGGATGGGGACGCGATCTTCATCTCGTCTGGCGCGTTGGTTTCGGGGATCTGTTCCAACCGCTTCTCGCACTTCTGCTTGACAAGCCCGCTCAGGTTAGGGGATGCTCGCCGGTACCAATAGGCTGCACGGCTGCGAAGTCTCCCTTTCATGTCCTCGTCATGTTTCTCGCCCAGATCCCACCAAGCATCGCCCAACTCGGCCTGCTCGGACGGAAAAGCGGAGTTGTTCTGCCCTCGCAGTGCGGCGGAGAGCTTCAGCTCTTGAATGGCGAGCGACTTGAACGCGGCGTCAGTCCCCAGCGCCAACATCGGGACGCCCTTGGTCCAGTCCATCTTCACAAAACAGTAATACTCTCCCGCCGCTTGGTTTGCCGCGGGATTCGCCGGATCGTTTTCGAGCGTCTCGAGGGCCACTTTGGCTTTCGCGTATGTCTCTGCCGCTTCCTTGATCTGTTTCTCGCGGGCCACGATCTGTTTGACGAGTTCCCCGTCCCGGGTCTTTCGAGCAGCGGCGAGGCCGAGGGAGGCAAGTTCCGTGGCCCGGTCGTAGTCGTCTGCGTCAGCGGCTTCGTCAGCTAACTGAAGAGTAGCGGTGGCCAATGCGGCTCGCTGCGCCGAAGACCGCGCAAACTTGTCGGTCGTCTTGACTGTCGCGAGTCTCGCGTTCGGGGCGTCGACCGCATACACACTGGCGATCTCGTCGGTGATCTGCATTGCCAGCTTTGCGTCGCCGGCCTGCGTCGCAAGGTCCCAGGCAACTCGAAGTAGTTCGTACTGATTGGCCGTACCCTGCTGCATGCCCTTGGCCGCCTGAAGCAGTTTCTGC
>CAIYOB010001404.1 GCA_903927685.1 uncultured Planctomycetaceae bacterium | reverse complement strand
TGACCGTCGGCGCCGGCTCGAACCGCCGGCCAGGCTGGTCCACCAGCCAGTCGATCTCCAGGAACACGTCCCGGTGCAGAGGAGTCGCGCCCATCGCGTTCAGGTCCAGATCGATCGTCCCGTCCTGGTCGATGTCGATCCCGCCGCCCGGCCGTTCCCAGTGGTCCAGCAGCCCGTCGCTATCCGAATCCAGGTGCGCGGCCCGATAGACCTTGGATACGGTCGGCCCCACCGGCGGCTGAACGCCCGCCCAGAAGGCCACGTAATGGTCGCCCGCCTGTACGTTCCGGATGCCTCCGCTGGGATCGAACGTGGCGACGGCGACCGGATCGTACAGTTCAAAATCAATCACCTCGTCGCCGTCGAGCTTGTCGTGCAACTGAACCACCGGCGTCGGGCTGGTCGGATGGAACACCCGGGCCTGCGGTGGCTGAAGTTCCCGCCGGCTGTCCACACGCACGCTCCAGATGCCCATCTGGTCCGAGAACAGCAACGGCGTCGTGGTGCCGGCGATCGCCGGGTTGTCCACGCTCGCTTCGCTCGGCTTGCCGACAAACGTGACGACAAAGGACTCGCCGTCAAAGCCGGCGCCACCCAGTCCCATCCGCTCGACGCCCACGCGGCGGTACAGATCGATCGTGGACAAGTAGATGCCATTGCCGTCGGCATCGTAGCCCAGTTCATTATTGACGATCGGCACATTGGCCGGATCGTACGGATCGAAATCGACCGTGCTTTCGCCCGCCACGCGGATGATCGAGCCGAAGCCGCCGCCTTCGTTGACCACGGCGAACACGCCCGGCCCGTGGCCGCGATTGCCGGAAAAGACGACGATCGAGCCGTCGTCGCTGATCCCCGGCGCAGGCCCCAAGTCCTGGAACAGCTTGGCCGGATCCGCCGCGTTGGTGCTGGCCACGACCTGGCTGACGTACGAGGCCCCCGACTGGCGGACCACGACGATCTCGAACGTCGCGCCGTTCTGCTGCCGGAACACGGCCGTCCGCCCCGTGGCCACCATCGGCCGAGTCAGCGTATCGTGCAACAAGGCGGCCTGGTCCGGCTGCAGCAGGCCGCCGTTGGCAAAATACAGCGCCGGCACGGCCAGCGCATCGCTCTGGCCGACAAAGGCCGTCGCCCCGTCTTCGGCACGCAGCCCAGCCGTGACCGCCGTCAGCGTCCCCGGGTTCGCCGGAAAGCCTTCCGCCGTAACCAATTCGGTGAGCACGCCTGGCACGCTCGAATCGAACGCCTCGACCGCTCCGACCGCCAGTGTATCGGAATGGACAACGACCTTGCCATCTCCCGTGATCTGCGGCGCGGAGTACTGGTCGTCGATAGGAGCCAGCAGGGAGCTGAGATTGAGCGGCGGGTCGATCCCATCGCCGACGACCAGCGCCTGGCCGGCGTCGTTCAGTTCGGCCGCGAACGCAACTTGCCCTCGGTCGTTCACCGACACGTCGGTGTCGATCGCGGTAATCGAATCACCGCCGGACGTCAGCAAGTCGCTGACCTCCTGGATGTCGTAAAACACGCTCATCACGCGGCGGTCTTCGAGCTGTTCCAAGCCCAACTGCTGGCGGAGCCGCTCGCGCGGGGCCGAGCGGCGGCGTTTGCCCGATCGCTGCGACTTGAGCCGCCCGCCGCTGGGACTGGACGGGACATCGGAGACAGAACCACGCCGCAACAGATCGGGACCGCGCATCATGCGGGACTCCTTTCAAGCAGGATTGTCTAACAGGCTGAGATTGTCCGGATATGCAGCGCCCAGCGCTCGCCTCCGTGTCGCCGCGTGATGAGTCACCAGCGACGCAAATTCTAGAGGCGGTACGACGACCCAATTACCCCCATCTCAGGGGATGCGAAAATCCGGGGTGGCGCCCCCGTGGCGTGAGCGTCCAACTTGCGTGCCTGCCGACCCGTGCGCCACGGTGTGTCACGATATGACCCCTGGCAAGGAGCCATTTATAACCCACCATTTATAACCCGCCATTGCTTCAATCATGTCTTGGCGGCGCTTGACTGGCTCGGCACTCCGAAACCCTATTCTTTCACCTATTCTCTCACCTGATCGATTCTCAATGCCGATGGAACCGCGGGTGAAAGGTGAAAGATTAGGGGAGGGATCAGGGGAGCAAGCCCGAGTTACCTGGGGCCGCATCTGCGTGTGGGGACTCGCCGTCCGCTTATCTGTCCATTCGTCATACAGGACAGCAGTCTGCCCCACCCGGGCTGTACAGCCGCTTGCCGCCGTGGAAGGATCGGGGCAGTTCACGACGAACACACCGAACGGAGCCCCATCATGAGTGGCATCAATCCGGCGTTGGTCCGGCAATGGCGGTTGCTGGAGTCGGCCGCCATGAGGCCTTCGGGGTAGCCCCACAAAGCCTCGACGTGGTCGGGGCCGGTAAAATGCCTTTTGGGCGGTGTGCGAGTAAGCCGTGGCACACCGGCGGGCCCGGCGTGTGGGACTGCTGACTCGTCCGCCGTCGCACAGCCAAACCCGGCGAACAGCGGATGTCGGCGGGCGAGTCAGCAGTGCGGAGGCTCGTCCAACGCCCGCCTTGGTTGCGGGTTCTGCGACTCACGGACCCGCGCCACCCGCACGGCTAACTCGCCCACCGGCCACGTCTGTTCCCATACTCATCAATGACCAAACCCAGGGCGGACGAATGCGAGGCCCTCAACGCTTGATCTAGGGATTCGTCCCAAGCGGTTCGGCGGCCAGGGCCAGCGAGGTTTGCAGGTTCTGGCCACAATCGCAGCCGTGGCTGCCCTCGGGCATCAACAACAGGCCTCCGGCCGGGATCATGCTGATCCAGCAACTGGGCCGGGTCGCCGAGCTGACGTCGAGGTTCGTCTTGGTCTGCAGATCGTAGGCCGCACACTGATAGCCGCGGTGGAACAGGGCGGCGGCCGAGGCCGAAATCGGGGCGCAGCCCTTCTGCTGATCGTAATTCCCGAACCGCTCGTCGCGCTGGCCTGTGCGCAAATGAAAGGCCTGCAAGCCGCGCCGGCCGCCTTGGTACGACGTGGTCGCCAGCAGCACCGCGTTGCCGACCAGCGTCGGCTGAGTGAGCGTGCGGTTGTGCAGGTTCGTCATGGTCCCGATGCCTGGCGTGGTATACGCCAGGTCGTTGCTCCACAGCATGTTGCCGGTGGCTGACTCCAATCCGTGCAGCGTGTAGTGGGCAAAGTGCTCCGCGTCAAAGTGCGACCGCAATAGGACCAGCACGCCGTCCTGGCAGCACTGGTTCAGCGTGTGATCGGCGACGAGGTCCCCCAGGGGCTTCTCCCACACCGGTTTGCCGGTCCGCAGGTCCAGGGCCGTGTGATAAGCGTCCCGAGCGGTGAGACTCCGCAGCAGGACCCGGTCTTCGGCCGCCGCCTTCAGCACGTCGGGACTGCGGCTTTCAACAAGGTAGATTCTCCCGTCCGCGAGGCAGAGGCTGCGGTTCAGGATCAGCCGGTCGCCTTGGCCGTAGGTCCACAGCAACGCTCCGTCCTGCCAGGTCCGAGCGAACAGCTGGCGGCTCACGACGGGCCACGCCCGGGCGCTGCCGCCCGCCGCCGCATCCAAGAACACGCGGGCATTGCTCTCGCGGTCGTCCTGGCTGACGGCGGGGTCCGGAGTCTGGCTGCTGCCGACCAGTACGTCGCCTGCCACCGCCAGGTAACCCCAGTCGCAGCCCGGCAGGGACGCCTGATGCGTTTCTTTCAGCTCGCCGCTGGCCGGCTCCAGGGCCAGACAGGAACCCCGCGCCGCCACAAACAGCCGCGCCGTGTTGGCGCAGAACTGGCCGGTGTTCAGCTGCACCATGATCCGGTGCACGTCGGGGATCTCCCGCGTCCAGAGCGGGGCACCGTTATAGGCGTCGATGCCCAGCACGCGGTTCCGCCCGACGACGAACAGCCGGCCGTCTTGAAACAGCGGGGCCACGGGGCTGAGGTGGCGGTTGACAACATGCTCCGGCCCCATGGTGCCCAGCCACTGCACGCGGAGATTGGCCGCCCCGACCAGCCGGTCTTCCGAGCAGGCGGTGTTCGCCGCATTGGCGTTGGGATGGTCCCACTGGCCCGCTCCCGGGAGTGCTCCGCGCGTCGCCCGGCACCAGGCGGCGCCGGTCACGCTGGCGAGCGTCTCCCATGCCGACAGCTCGGGGCCGCGCCAGGGAGCGAGATCCAGCGCGAGTCCGTCTTGGCGGCCCAGGAGCACGGCCCCGCCGTAGGGCGTCAGACGGCGGAAGACTTCGCTGGGCGCGTCCGGAAAGTCGCCGTCGACCAGCAGCTGCTCGGAGGTGATGACATTGGCGAAGGTCTCGGGACACGCCGCCAGATTTCCGCTGTCCACCAGGATCGACACCCGCTTGCCGTACACCCCGGCCTGCCGCAGCTTGGCCCGCGCCGTCGCCGCCTTGACCGGGTCCCTTTCGATCCCGACGATGGTCATGTCGCTGGCTTGGCTGATGGCATAGGCCAGCCGTCCCTCGCCCGCCCCAAGCACCAGGCAGAAGCCTCTCTTGTTGCTGGGCGCGGCCGCTGCCGCCAGTTGAGCCGCTTCTTGGTACACCGGCGCCAGCGGGTCGTCGCGGGGATAAGGCGAGGCGTATGCGGGCGGCTGCTCGTCGACGGCAGCGGGCGCGTCCTTTCTCAGGCAGTAGACGCGGCCCGCGTCCGTGCCGGCAAAGAGTGCTCCGCCGGCGGCGGACAGCTCGCGGACGACGCCCCGGACCGCCACGGGCGGCGTCGCTTCCTCGCCGTCGGCGGTGTCGAACAGGCGGATTCTGTCCGCGCCGCCGACGCACACCATGCCGCCCGCGACGATCATCGCCGCGGTCTCGTCGTCGGCCAGCGGCGCGAACCAAGCCCGAGCCTCGAACAACTCCTTCAGCAACACGCCTTCGCTGCCGTTCTGCCGATGCCAGTGCGGCGGGTTGCGCGACTCGAGTTGGGCCGCGCTGTCGCGGATCGCTTGGATCGCCGGCTTCTTCGGGACGGCCAGGAGCAACGTCTGGCGGGCGATCGCGCCGGCGGCTCGAATGCCCGCGCCGCCAGTCGACTCCGCCAAGTGCAGGATGTACAGCTGGTCGTCGTCCGCGATGATGCGGGCCGCTTTCAGGCCAGTGAAGCTGCCTACGCCTGGAACGAACGCCGTGGCGCCCGGGCCGAAGCCGCGTGAGCCCTCCTGGCGGCCGCCCAGGTCTTCGGGGCTGACGAGCAACCGCAGCACGCCGTGCTCGTTGGGGCCGATGGCTACGATCTGCTCGAACTGATTGAGGTGGCTGCCGCCCGCCCCGCCCTGGCCGAGCACGTCGCCGGTCGCGCGGTCCAGGACCAGCGGCCCGCTCCGTCCCATGCCCAGCACGAGCCGGCGGCCCTGGACGAGGATGTAGCCATCGACGTAATCGACCCCGGGCAGATCGTCGCGGCGCCACAGCACTTGGCCGGTCACCGCGTCGCAAGCGGTGATCCGCGTGCCGTGATTGCCGACCAGTCCCGAAGCCAAGTAGGCCACGCCGTCCGCAATCGCCACATCGGTGCGCACGGGCTGGTACCCCACCAGGCGGCCATTGGCGATCATCCGCCGCTCGGGATGCCGAGCGCCGACCTGCTTCCAGACTAGACTCCCGTCGTCGGCCGACAGGCAATAGGCGTATCCATCGTCGCTGGAGAAATAGACGCGGCCGTCAGCCCAAGTCGGCGCGAGCCGCAAGGGGCCCTCGGCCGTGAACGCCCAGCGGACGGCGCCGGTCTCGCGCTCCAGGCAGTACAACGTGTCTTCCGTCGAGGTCGCCACGAAGACCCGCTCGCCAACCACGATCGGATGACAGCCCAGGTCGTAGGTGACCGTCTCCAGCTTCTCGTACCCGCCGCTGCGGTCGAACCGGAAGCTGGGGCTGGGGGCGTGGGTCGCGAAGACCCACGCCTTGGCCAACGGCAGCGGCAGTGGATCGGCGCTGTGCAAGCTGCGCTCGCCGTCGCGGCCGTACCGGGGCCAATCGCCGGCATCCAGTGCAACACACCACCCCAGAATCAGCAGTAGGCAGATCAGGCGGTCCATGGACTTGTCTCTCCCTGGAAAACCGGCACCAGGCCCCCGGCTTGCCGGTCACTCGATCGCGTACACCTGGCCGTCATCGCAGCCGACGTAGATCACGCCGTCGCCCGGCCAGGGGGCACTGACGATCCGGCCGCATCGTTCGCCAGCGCCGAACGTGTACTGTTCGGCCGGCGTCTGGGCGATCTCGCCGAGCTTCAGTTTCCACCGCAACTCGCCGTCGGACAAGTTCACCGCGTACAAATGGCCGTCCCACGAGCCGAAGTACACCGTCGAACCGGCGACCGCCGGCGAGGACTGCACCGGACCGTTGGTCGCCAAGGCCCAGATCCGCTGCCCCTGCGCGGCAGAGAAGGCGTACAGCTTGCCATCGTTGCAGCCGGCGAGCACCAGGTCGTCGGTCACCGCCAGATCGCCGAGGATCTCGTAGCCGGGGATGCCGCCGTTGTTGAGTTCCAAGTCATCGTTCTGGGGCAAGGTCGCCGTCTGCCACCGGGGCCGGTCTTGGGCTCCGATGCACAAAACCGAGCCACGCATGGCCGCGGGAACGAAAATCTGGTCGCCGGCGAACGTCAGCGACGCCGCCTGCCGGGCCTGGTGGCCGGCGCGAACGTTGAACAAGCCGTGGCCGTCGCGCATGTCCAGCCCGCCGAAGCTGCTGCCGTTCAGCCCCACCGCCAGGCGGCGGCCGTCGCTGGCGATCGCGGCGGCCCCTTGAGGGCCGGGCTCGCTCCGCCAGATCTCGGCACCATCACGGGCGTTCAGGGCGATCACCGGGCCGGCGGTCATGCTGAGCCGATCGTGGCCCCCGCGATTGCCGGCGCCGATGAAAACGGCGCCGTAGGCCACCGCGGGCGAGCCCGCCATCGCCTGGCCGCACGCCGCCTTCCACAATGGCTTGCCGTCCTTGGCAGCCAACGCGTACAGGCAGCCGTCTTCGGAGGCGATGTAGACGACGCCGTCGACAACCGCCGCCGACCCCGAGACCCGGGCGTCGGTTCGGTGCCGCCAGACCTCCGACCCGGAGACCGCGTCGATGGCGTACACGTGGCCGTCATGGCTGCCGACGTAGACGAGACCGTCGACCGCGACCGGGCTGCTCTTCACCGGCCCGCCGGTCGCAAACTGCCACCTGACCTTGGGGTCGGTCGGCACGCCGGTGGCCTGAAAGCGTCCGTCGCGGTACAGATTGCCGCGGTGCACCCGGCCCTGAAGCGAGTCGAAACGCGTCGGGTCAACGTTGACTTGGCCCGGCGTGCCGTTGGACGCTGCCTCGCCATCGCGTCTGGCGGCGACCAAGTGAGTTTTTTCGCGGGAATCGTCGTTCGCGGCTGCGTTCTGTTTCGCGACTTGCCGCACGATCCGAAAGCCCGTGTCGCAGTAGGGCCAGGTGGGCGGAGGGGCATCGGACGCCAGCAGGCCGCGGCGGACGCCGAGCGTCAGGTCCAAGAACGACCCGCCCAGGCGCGCGGGGCGTTTCTCGCCCGCAGTGGGCGGATTGCTGAGTTCGCTGACGTTGCCCAGCACGTCGTACAGCCCCAAGGCCGTCGGCTGTTTCTGACCCACCGCATGCGTCGTGCCTGCGGCTGAATCGAAGAGCCAGGCGTGGTCAAAGACGCCCCCGGCGTCGTTGCCCCAAGGGTACTTGTCCTGGCCCGTGAAGACCGCCAGCTGATACTCCTCGATCGTCGGCAGCCGGAAGCCGTCGGCCGCGGGATCGCGATAGAGACTGGGCAAGACGCGGGAGGCCGCGTCGTCGGCAAATACTCCGGGCGGCGCCAGCGAGGCCCCGGCGCCCATCGGCACCGCCTTCGTGTTCGCGGCCTCCGGCTGGCCGTACTTGTCGACGTAGTCCTCCGGGAAGTGGAACTGGATCGGTCGATACTTCACCGCCGTTCGATAGACATGGGCGAAATCCGCGTCGGCGTAGTACACCGGTCTGCGGCCCAGCAGATCGCTCAAGGCGTTGCACCACACGGCCATGTCGTACACGGTGATGTCCGTCACCGGCTCGTCAGGACCGTGCGTTTGCGCCGACTCCGCCGCCTGGCGGACCGGATCGAACCCCCAGTAGTCCAGCGAGCCCATGTCGCCATCGTAATCGGTCCGATAACCGTGGGCCGCGCCCCAGTCGCGAACTGGTTGCCAAATGGCGAACGTCGTCTCGCGCCGGGCCATTTCGATCGGCGCCCCGGGTACGGCGACCAGGTCCAGCGTGACTGCGGGTCGGTCCGGCACCGGCCCGGCCTGGGCCGTGGAGTCCTTGGCGATCGTCCAGGCCGGCAGGTCGGCCGCGAGTTGCGCCGGCTGGGGAGCCGGACCGCCCGGTGCGCGCCGCACGATCCGCAGCCCGATGTTGCCGGCGCCCTCGTACGGAGTGTCTCCGTAAGGACTGGCCGACCGCTTCCCCGGCTCGGCCGGAGAGAGGAAATCGCCGCCCAGGACCGTCAGCGGCGGGCCCTGTTGCGGGTCGTAGCAATCGCCGAACGTCCAAACCGGCTCCCAGACGTTGCCCAACATGTCGTACAACCCGGCGGCGTTGGCCCGCAGCGATCCAACCGGTTGGGTTTGACCGCGGGAATTTCGGGCAACGACGGCGGCATCTGCCTCGAGACTTTGCCCCATCCAGGCCTGCTGCCATTCACTTAGCGTGGGCAGCCGGTAGCCGTCCGCGGCCCAGTTCACATACAGCTTGGGCAGCGGATGCGGCTGGGCCAGCGCCGGACTGACACACACTTCGTGCAGCGGCCTGCGAAACGCGGGGTCCTCGCAGTAGACCGGCTCGCGGCTCTCGAGTTCGGACAAGGCGTTGCACCAAGCGGCCGCGTCGTACAGCGTCAAATCCGTGACCGGCTCCTGGAGACAGTGCGTCCGCAGCTTGCCGTCGGGACCGGCCCAGTCCATCGAGCCGCAATCGCCGTCCTTCGCGAATCCGAACCCCTGGCTCGGCGGCACAAAGTTGTTGCTGCGGGCCTGCCGGAACACGGTCTTCCATAACTCGTAGGGCACCTCGGTGGTGGAGATATAAAACGGCGTCCCGTCGCCAGCCGGCTCGATGGCGACCATGTCCAGATTCTCGCTGGGACGTTGGGGGCGTTGAACCACCGCGTCGCACTCGAAGCCGTACCACTTGAAGCCAAAGTAGGCCGGAAGGAAACGATCCTTCGAGCAGTACATGCCCACGCCGGTGACATCCTGGAATTCGTGCGGCTCGAACGGTGCCTGCTCCGCGTTGAAGTAGATGTCGTGCGGGGCGCGCGGGTCATACTTGGCCCAACGAGTCCGCGTGGGGCACAGGGCGTGCGTTTGGCAATTGGCGAACGTGGCCTCCGACAGATAGCACTGCTGGCCGTCGCGGACCAGGAACCGCACCGAATCGATGCCCATGTAGTAGCGTTTCAGCACCACCGCGAGCCGGCTGCGATCGTCGAAGGACACGCGGTGCCGGGCGCCGCCATTGAGGAAATCGTGTTTCAGCCAGAGCCAGTTGGCGGCCAGGCGGTAAGGGCCGTAGGTCTCGTAGGTCTCGTGGAACACGGCCCAGTTCTCCCGCGGCCAGGCGAACTGTCCGTCGTGGTCCTGGTTGACGCCGTCCTCGCTGAACCCGCTGGTCGTGGCGTGGGCTTGGTAGATGGCCTGGCCGCCGTACCAACGCGGCGTGCCGGCCAGCGTGTCGTACCAGGGCGCGACGGGGCTGAACGGCCGGTCCAGACGGAACTCGTGGCAGGCGACGACATCATCGCGGCGGCCGTCTCCGTCCACGTCGACCGACGAGTCGAGCGCAACCGGGTCGTCGCCCGGCGCCCACAGGCCGGACGCTTCGTCCTGCACGAGCACGTAGCGGTGACAGTGGAAATGGTGCCGCGGCTGGCCGTCGCCGCCGCGGAGGAAGTCGTTGCCGAAATCGACGATCCGCACCTGGGCCGCCTCCCACGGCGCACCGGCCGCAGCGGGGCGCGGGCGCCAAACCCTTCGGTCCGGCCGTCCCGCCTCCTCCAGGTTCACCGCCCTGCCCTCGGCCCCAACGCGGCCACTCACAACACGTCCTTGCTCGGCAGCGTGCTGCTCCGGCCCCCGATCGGCGAAGGCCGGCGCGACTGCCAACGCCGCCAGTGCCGTTGCCCAACCACGCAGAAATGCATCCCACCGCCACGAAATCCCCGTGTCCCAGGTCATCGCTTGCTCTCCCGTGATGCTGCAATTCACGCTCATCGTAGCACGCAACGGGATTCCGGCCAATTCTCGGGCAGGTGAAACGCTGATTCGTCCTTGCTCACGGGGCGGATAGCTGAGCCAGCAGGATGGACAGATCGACTGCGGCGCGGCCGACGAGCCGGATCTTTCCGATGCGATCGCCGTGCCCGCCGCGTTGGTGCAGGGCCTGCTCGGCATCCGCCACACCAATGCAAACTGAAGGTGCAGCCCGTCCTGCGTGTGGCACTGCTGACAACGCCCGGCCCGGTCGCGAGTTCTGCGACCGGCTGCTCCGCGCACTCGCACGGCTAACTCGCACACCGGCAATGCCGGCTCGCCAAGGTCGGGCTTTTCGGCGGTGTGCGAGTGAGCCGTGCCACACCGGCACGCGTCCTGCATCCGGCGATCTTTCAACCTCGGTTCGCCTGCTCCCAGGCGGAATACGCGGCGGCCATCTCGGAAAAGGTGGCCCAGCGGATCTTGCCGGCTCGCACGGCGGGTGCGACCACGGCGTCCAGCCAATCGTCGAGCACGGCAAAGGGGCGGGCCGCCTGCGGACCGCCACGGAACTCGCCGGCATGCACGGTGATGTGGAAGACGTTCACGCGATCCGTGCGGGCCGCGCGCAGCGATAGTTCCAGGCCCCGCGTCAGCGAGTCGAAGTAGGGATAGTCGCCGCCGCTGTCTGCCGACCGCCGCATGGCGGTGTGGTCCACGCGCTCGAAGACGCCGTTGGGCAGATAGATGACCGGTCCCGTGGCGCTGTGCTGAGCAAAACCGGCCAGGTCCGTTTCTCGAGGACCAGCTGCCGGCCGCCACGGATGGACCACCAGCAAACGCTCGTCGTCGCGCTGGGTCCGCGGGTTCTTGTAGTCGCTCATCACGTCCAAGCCCGCGCGACTGGCCGCCTCAAGCACGTGCGGATAAAGATTGCCGCCGCTCCAGTAACGGATCCGAGTCGCCCCGGCCTTGGTCAGCCAATTGATCTCGTCGCGCATCACGGCGGCCCAGGTGTCGACCGGCAGCGAGTCGCAGTCGGCGCCCAAATGGGCCTGCTCGTGGAAGTGCAGCGCCACCTCGTGCCCGCGTCGCTCCAGATCGCCGAACAGCGGGCTCTGCTCGTCGGCCAACCGGCGCGTGAACGGCGTCTGCGCCTGGACGGTCAGCTTGCCGCCGTGCCGTTCCACCAGGTCGGCCAAGCTCTGCAGGTCCGCCAGGTGCCGCCGGAACAGGCCCTCGGTTTCGTAGCTGGGCTTGGCGGGGAGACGTCCCGCCACCGGCTTGGTGCGCGGCGGGCGCTGGAGCGGAGGGCGTTCAGACGCTGGCGTCTCACCGGCGGCGGCCAGCGTACTGACGGTGGCCCCGAGCGGCTCGACGTGGACCCCGATGCAGAACAGGAGTACGGCGTCCTGGGAGCCGGCGTCGGCGGCGAGTTGCTGCTGCAGGGTGCCGGCGCCGACAATCGCGGCCGGGGTGCTTGGGGCCTCGTCCAGCGGCAACCGGCCCCGAACCGGCTTGCCCAGCGGCGGACGAGCGCCGCCGGG
>CAIYOB010001403.1 GCA_903927685.1 uncultured Planctomycetaceae bacterium | reverse complement strand
CCGGCGAGACGTTGTACGCCGACTTGGAGTCGCCGGCCGACGACTGGGCGATCGAGTCCATGCAGCGCCAGCGGGACGCAGCCACCGGGACCGAAGTCTTGCAGGTACGGGTGCGCAACGCGACGGCTCAGCGCCTGCGCATCGGCTTGTCGATCGGCTCCGCTTCCGGCACGCCGCAGGAGATTTCGCCGGGAGAATCTCGCCAGCTGGAGGCGGCGTTGCCCGCGCTTCAGGCGGGCGAACAGGCCGTTGCGTTTCGGATTGCGGCGGCCGAGGGTTCGGCGGTTGTCGGGCAGGTCAGAATTCGCGTGCCCGATTTCTTTCGCACCGACTATGGCCAACGACTGGCGGGGGTGTCCGGCGATACGGCCGTGTGGTGGTGCCCGGCGGCGCACAAAGTTCCCCGGTCGCGGGCGCTGCCGGAAGCCAGTTGCGACGCGGTGCGGATGGAAGCCGCGCGGCACGATTACGAGGCGGCGCAGATCGTCGTCCGTCCGACGCAGCCGCTTCGCGGCTTGACCGCCGCCGCGTCGGAGTTGCGCGGTCCTCAGGGCGCAGTCATTGCGGCCGAGCGGATCAAGCTGCTGTACGCGTATTACCACTTCGTCCACCAGCCCACCGACACCACGGGCGTCCGCGATTGGTGGCCCGACGCGCTGCCGCCGCTGGACCAGGGCCTGGACGTGGCCGCGCACCAGAACCAGCCGCTGTGGCTGCTGGTCTACGTGCCGCCGGACGCGGCGCCCGGCGAGTATCGGGGGCAGGTTTCGTTGCGAGCCGAGGGCTTCGCCGCGCAGGTTCCGCTCCAGTTGCATGTCTGGAATTTCACGTTGCCGCAGCGGAGCCGTCTGGAAACGGCCTTCGGTTTGTCCGTCGGGGAGATCTTTCGCTATCACGGCGTGAGGAGCGAAACCGACAAGCGGCGGGTGCTGGAGTTGTACTTCCAGTCGTTTGCCGAGCATCGGATCAGTCCGTACGACCCGACGCCGCTGGACCCGATCCAGGTCAAGTTCCTGCCGCAAGCCGATCCGCCGCGGGCGGAAGTCGACTTCAGTGCGTTCGACCGCGCGATGACCGGCGCGGTGGCCAAGTACCACTTCAATACCTTCAACGTGCATGTCCAAGGCATGGGCGGCGGGACTTTTCACGAACGCTATCCGCCACAGATCGGCGAGTTCACCGAACAGACGCCACAATACCAGGCGATGTTCTCCAGCTATCTGGGCCAGTTGGAGCAGCACTTCCGCGCGCGGGGCTGGCTGGACATGGCCTACGTCTATTGGTTCGACGAGCCTGAACCGCGGGATTACGACTTCGTGGCCCAGGGTCTGCGGCGGCTCCGGCAGCACGCCCCGGGCTTGCGGCGGATGCTGACCGAAGAGCCCGGCGACAACGAACTGACCGGCCTGGTCGATATCTGGTGTCCGATCAGTTTCAACTACAACCACGCGGCGGCCGAGATGCGCCGTGCGGCGGGAGAACGCTTCTGGTGGTACGTCTGTACCGGGCCCAAAGCGCCCTATTGCACGTTGTTCATCGACCATCCGGCGACGGAGTTGCGGGTCTGGCATTGGCAGACCTGGCAGCGAAAGATCGCCGGCACGCTGGTCTGGCAGACCAACTACTGGACCTCCGACGCCGCGTATCCCGACCAGCCGCAAAATCCGTACGAGGACCCGATGGGCTACGTCAGCGGCTATTCGACTCCGCGCGGCGTCAAGCTGACGTGGGGCAATGGTGACGGCCGCTTCCTGTACCCCCCACTGGCCGCGGCCGTGCCGGGCAAGTCCGCGGATCCGGTCATCGCTCCGCCCGTGTCCAGCATCCGCTGGGAGATGCTCCGCGAGGGCGTCGAGGATTATGAGTATTTGAGCCTGTTGCGCCAGGCGATCGACCAGCAGCGGAGCCGGCTGTCGGCGGACGCGGTCCGCGAGTTGGAGGCCCTGCTGGACGTGCCAGCGGGCATCACGGCGGAGATGACCGTCTTTACTACGGATCCGGCGCCGGTGTATGCTCACCGCCGGGCCGTTGCCGAGGCGATCGAACGGCTCCGTTCGGCCTCGCCGGCCGCCCCCTGACTCCAGGCGCCCATCTGCCATGACTCAATTTGTCGGTTCGATCAAGCAACATCCGGCGCGGGTGTCCGTGGTTTGGTACGCGGCGACGATCGCGATTGGGGCGGTGCTCTTGACGCAGCCCTTTTCCTACACGGACGATCGTCAGCCGATCAGCCCACTCGACGCCGTCTTCACCTCGACCAGTGCCGTCTGCGTCACCGGGCTGACCGTCCGCTCGACCGGTCACGACTATTCCTGGTTCGGCCAACTGGTGATCATGGGCCTGATCCAGGTCGGCGGCGTCGGCATTATGACCGTGACCACGTACATCACGTTGCAGTTCGGCGGCCGGCGCGGTCTGCGACAGCGGGCGATTGTGGCCGAGACCTTGGGGGCCGGCGAAAACACTGACGTGCGGTGGGTGCTGGGACGCGTGCTGCGGCTAACGCTGTTGTTCGAAGGTGCCGGGGCCTTGCTGCTGTTCGTCCGTTTTCTGTTCGATTACGATCCCTACACGGCCCTCTGGCATGCCGTCTTCCATTCGGTCGCGGCGTTCTGTAACGCGGGGTTCGGCTTGCACGACGACAGCCTGATCCGCTATCAAGGCGACTGGCTGGTCAACCTGACGATCATGGGGCTGATCATCGTCGGCGGCATCGGGTATCCGGTCCTGATCGACATCAACCGGGACTGGAAGATCCCCTGGCGCGACCGCTGGGATGCCCTGTTGCTGCACAGCAAACTGGTCTTGGTCGGGACGGCGGCCCTGCTGACTTTGGGCGCGGTGCTGTTCCTGCTGCTGGAGTGGGAAGGCGTGCTGCGCGGGATGTCCTTCCCGCGCCGCGTGTTGGTGGCATGCTTTCACTCGACCACCTGCCGGACGGCGGGATTCAACAGTGTGGACATCGGTCGGTTGAGCAGCGCGACGCTGTTCCTGTCGATCCTGTTGATGGCCGTCGGGACGGGGCCCTGCTCGACGGGCGGCGGCTTCAAGGTCTCGACGCTGACCGTCTTGATCTTGCGCGTCTGGAGCAGTTTTCGCGGCCGGCGTCAGATCAACATCAGTCGCCGGACGATTTCGGAGACCGCCGTGGACAAGGCGTTCGCTGCCGCTACCGGATTCACCGCGGTGGCGATCCTGCTGCTGACGGTGCTACTGGTGATCGAACCCGTGACGGGCCCGTACGCGGTGGCCGCCGGGGATTTCATGGACAAGGCGTTCGAGGTGGTGTCGGCGCTGGGCACGGTCGGCTTGAGCACCGGGCTCACGCCTCACCTGAGCGCCGCCGGCAAACTGATCATCATCCTGTTGATGTTCATCGGCCGACTGGGCCCGATCTCGGCCTTCATCGCCCTGTCTCGCAGCGAGCGCAAGCAGACGATAGAATACGCCCAGGAAGAACCGTTGATTGGATGACCGCGAGATGGCTCAGAAGAAAACGTTCATCGTGTTGGGGTTGGGATCCTTCGGCTCAGCGCTGGCCGAGCAACTTAGCAAGAACGGCTGCCGGGTCACGGGCGTGGATGCCAACCGCGACCGCGTCGAACAGCTGAAAGATGTCTTGTATGAAGCCGTCGTGGGCGATGTCACCGCGCATGACACGCTGGCCGAATTGGCGTTGGACACTTGCGACGCCGTGTTCATCAGCCTGGGCGAAAACCAGAACATCACGCCTTCGGTCCTGGCGACCTTGCATTGCCGGGAACTGAAAGCCAAGCGGATCATCGTCAAGGGACTGAGCCGCGATCACGCCAAGATCCTGGAGGCGATGGGCGTCGACCGCGTGGTCTTTCCGGAAACCGAAATCGCCATCTCGTTGGCCGACCGCATGGCCTGGCCGAACGTGCTCGATTTCATGCCGATCGATCCCGAGTACAGCTTCGCCGAGATCGCCGTGCCGGACTCGATGATCGGCCGCACGCTGCGGCAGACCGACTTGCGGCGACTGTACAACATCTGGGTCGTCGGCGTCAAAGACGCCTTGACGGGCAAGCTGTCGCTGTTTCCCGATCCCGATTTTGTTTTCGGCGTCGACCAGTTGGTCATCGTCGTCGCTCGGCAGGACGAATTGAGCCGGTTCCGGGAGGTCAAGTGAACTCGGCGGATCCACAAGGCGTGCCGTCCGGCGCCGAGCACAACATGGCGGCCATCGCGGTGGCCTTTGAGGGCGGGCTCGGGCTGCTGGCTCTCTTGCTGGGGTGGCTGGTGGGCGTCTGGCCGGTTCCGGGGCTCGCACGTTCCGGCATCGCTTGGGACCAGCAGTTGCCGGCGCTGGCCTGGGGCTTGGCCGCCACCGGGCCGATGCTGCTGGGGTTCTGGCTGATCGACCGCTTTGCCTGGGGGCCGCTCGCGGACTTGAAAGCGGACGTCGAACGGTTGGTTGTGCCCGTGTTCCGGGACAGCAGCGTGGTCGATCTGGCGCTGGTGGCCGCGGCTGCCGGGGCCGGCGAGGAACTGCTGTTCCGCGGGCTGATCCAGCACGGCTTGGCGCAATGGCTTGGCGAGCCGTGGGGAGTCTGGATGGCTTTGGCCGTTGCGTCCGTGTTATTCGGTCTGGCCCACATGCTGTCCGCCACGTACGCAGTCCTGGCCGCCCTGATCGGCGCGTACCTTGGTCTGCTACTGATCTGGACCGGCAACTTGCTCGCCACCGCCCTCGCCCACGGCCTGTACGATTTCGTCGCCCTGCTGTACATGGTTCGTGACAACAGCACTTCCCACGTTGCTGAGTCCTGATTGGCGTCCGCTCGCCAGTCGGGAGGCTGTCACCCACCGTCAGCCGTATCGTTCCTCCTGTGAATCGCGCCGCTCCCGTACGTTTCGATCCGGATTGTCAGCCAGGTAGGACGCATTGGCAATCCGTCCCACATCCTATTTTGGGACGGATTGACGATCCGTCCGGCAACCCTTGGACTCGCGGCGGCGATTTCCCTGTCGCCGAATCGTCTCGAAATGCATTTTCAGGCCCGTGGTCTGGAATGGGATGTCTCGGCTTGACGTCGGAATTACCTCATCGAATGAAGGGGGCAACGAAGATGAGAATCCGTGAATGACGCCCCATCCGCCATTCATTGACGCCTTCGTGCATTGGGTCCGGTCGCTTGAAACCGCGACCGGCGCCGGGTGGTACAATGCGGCGAGTGGCCGGGAAAGGCTGGTGCCCTCGCGACTGCGAGGGACCGTGTTTCCAGGAGACAAGCATGGCAGGGTCCCAATATCGGAAAACCGGCGTCGTTGCGGGGACACTGCTGATTGCAGTCATCGAATGGCTCTTGTTGCAGGCGGCGAGTACCTCGTCCGAAATCCGCCTTGGCCAGTCTCCCCGTTGGACCTGATTTTGAAATGACCGCAGTACGCGATGGCGAATCATCGAGGAACGGCCTGACGCGTACATGAATGCACCGAGTGGACGCAGACGATGCAGACCAACGGGATTCGCCGCAGCGCGGGACGAGACGATGAACTTGACAGAGAGGGAGTGGCTTACTTTCGGCCGAAGCACGTGGAATTCGAGTGGCAAAGCACGGACGGTCGCGCGGGAGGGTACATTCACTTCGTTGAGGAATCGGAAGAACGCGAGATTGAGCCTGGCTGGGTGCGTGCGGTGTGTCGCAGCCTGAATTTCTCTGGTCAGTGCTTTCCGGACCACATGCCACAAGATGAAGTCAAAGCCCAGTTCCACGTCATCACCAAGTGAGCGGGAACCTTGCCGGGCGTCAAACGACGCCGACTTCCAAGCCAGGGGAAGTCACAAGTTCCCGTTGTGCAGCCACCGCGTCGGCCTGCTTCCCACGGGCAAGCCTACCCGCGGTGCTGCCCGCAGTGCCACTACCCGCGGTGCCAGCGCATGAACATTTCGACCAGTGTCTGACAGCCGGTTTTGGCCTGCAATTGCGCCAGCGGGCCCTCCAGTCGCAACTGCCCGCGATGCAGCAGGCCAAAGCGGTCGCACAGCCGCTGGGCTTCGTCCAACCGATGCGTACTGACGATCACCGCCTTGCCCTGCTCGCGCAGATGCCGGATATAGTCGAAGACAACCTGGGTGCCGATGACGTCCAGGCCGCGCGTCGGTTCGTCCAGGAGGACTACGGGCGGATCGTGGATCAGGGCGCGCGCCAAGGTCGCCCGCTGCCGCTGGCCGGTGCTGAGCGTCGCGCAGCGGCGGTCCAGAAAGTCGCTCAGTTGCAGCAGTTGGGCGAGGCGGGCCAGCGAAGCGTGAGCCGCGGCCCGCTCCATGCGGTACAAATCGGCAAAGAACAGCAACATCTCCCGGACGCTCAACGTCGGGTACAATCCCGCCGTGGCGGATACCAGGCCGATCCGCGACTTGACTTCATCGGGCAAGTCCGACGTCCGAAAGCCGCCCACCTGGGCATAGCCGTCATCGGGCCGCAGCAGGCCGACGACCATCCGGATGGTCGTGGTCTTGCCGGCGCCATTGGGACCGAGCAGGCCGTACACCTCGCCGGACGGAATGGTAAACGACACGCGGTCCACGGCCAAAATCTCGTGGCCGCCGCCAAAAAAACGCTTTGTCAGGCCGTGCACCGCGATCATCGATTGTCAGGATACCTCGGCGGCAAGATACGCTTTCATGACCGCCTGCTCGCCCTCCACTCCCGGTCTCGAATTGCCATGTTCCATGCTGACAATCCCGGAGAACCCCTTGGCGGCCAGATGCCCAAATAGGCGGCGGAAATCGATCTCGCCCGTCCCGGGCTCCTTCCGCCCCGGATTGTCGGCGGAGTAGACATAGCCTAGCTCGGGCCAGGCCGCGTCGAGTTTCGCGACGAGGTCCGCCGACCCCTGGTGCTGGCGGGAGATATCGAACAGCAGCTTGCACGCCGGACTGCCGACCGCTCGGCAGATGCCTTCGGGCCGTAGGGCCGGCTTGGGTGGAAAAGCATCCGAGCGGCTGGTCCCCCAGTACAGCGGTTCCAGCACCAGCACCAGTTCATGCGGCTCCAGGATACCGCAGCAGCGTTTGAGCAGTTCGATGCAATTGGCGGCCTGGCAATCGGGATCGACGCCGTGCTGATAACGTCCCGGCGCGACCGTCAGCCACTTGGCCCCAACTCGCCGGGCGGTCTCCACGCTGTGGCGGATGTCCCGCAGCACGCGCTGCCAGGCCGCGTCGCCAGGCCGGGCGAAGTCGACTTCCTCGAATGCCGTGGAAGCTTGAAAGACGCCCAATTCCATATCCAACGCGGCCAAGGTGCGGCCGATCACCTCCTGGACTCTGACCGGCCGAGCGCCCAGGGCGCTGTCCTGCCAGGCGACGAACCCCTGGTCGGCCGCGAACGTCAATTGGTCGACCAAGCCGCTGCCGGCCGAGTGCTTGAACATGCCGAAGTGCGGGGCGAACTTGAGCGGAAAACGCCCGCCAGCCGCCCGTCGCAGCGGCGACGCCGATTCCGGAGACCGGCCCGCCCAAGCGTCCGCACAAAATGCACCGGCGACCGCCCCGATCCCGGCTTGAAGAAAATCCCGCCGCTGCATGCGTCTGCCCCCTGCGAAAAGAAATGCCGGCTGCCCGTCACTCAGCTGCCTTGGGCACTGCCCAAAGTCACGGTGCAAACGACGGGCTGTTGGTCGCGGCGAACCTCGATCTTGACGATATCGCCTGCCTTCTGTTTTCGCAAGCCGTCCATCAGGCCACGCAGGTCGGCGATCGCAGAATCATTGAATCGCAGGATCACATCTCCCGGTTTTATGCCCCCTGCCGCTGCCGGTGACTTTTCCGCCACCGCGGTGATCCGCAGTCCGTCCGTGCCGGCGGTGTAGTCGGGGGTAACGCCTAGGTAAGCCATGCCGCCCCGGCTCGGCTGCTCACCGCCGGCTTTCACGTATTGGAACCGCCCGGGCTGGTTCAGCACACGATCCAGGACATCCTCGGCAAAGTCGATCGTCCGCACGACGCCCGGCAGGTTGAGCGTCTCGAAGTCATCCTCCGGCGTGTGGTATTCGTTGGTGACGCCGGTGAAGAAATGCAGGGCCGGAATCCCGCGCTGGTAAAAGGCGAAATGGTCCCCCATCGCCGGGCTGCTGTCAATCTTCTTCAGTTTCAACCCCGTCTCGCCGTTGGCGCCGTCCAGCACCGCGTAGAATTCCTCCGCCGCGCGGGCTCCGAACACGGTCAGCTCGTCATCGCGGAGCCGGCCGATCATGTCAAAATTCAGCATCGCGACCGTGTCGGCGACCGGGAACAGCGGGTTGTCGACATAGTACTTGCTGCCGACCAAGCCCTTTTCCTCGCCGCTGAAGCCGATGAACACCAGCCGCCGCGGCGGCTTCTGGCCGCGGGCCGTCAGCCGCCTCGCCAACTCCAGCACCGCCGCTGTCCCCGTCGCGTTGTCGTCCGCCCCGTTGTGGACCTCGCCGGTGTTGGGTTTGCGCGAGCCGAATTCGCCGCGGCCGATGTGGTCGTAGTGAGCCCCCAGCACGATCGTCTCCTGCGCCAGCGGCCCGTCGCCCTCCAAGACGCCGACGATATTTGCCGTGTCGGTCAGCGGTCGCTCAAACGTCGTCACGATCTCCACGGACCAGCCAGCCAGCGGTTGCGAGACCGGCTGGAACTGGCTGTCGATCTGCTGTTCCACTTGGACGACATCGGTCAGCTTGGCGTCGGGCTGTGCCTGCAGCGGCGTCGCCGCCAGCAACTGGTTGACGATGGCCTGGCTGACTTGGGCGAACGGGATCTCCGCCGGCCGGGAGCCAAAGGCGTTCGGCGCGGAAAGCTTGTCGCCGCCCTCGGCCGCGGAACTGAACGGCGGATTGACCAGCAGCACGGCAGCCGCTTTGCGCTCCTTGGCCTGCTGCAGCTTGGTATTGATGTACGAGTGCTTGGTGGTGTCTTTGCCGTCGAACTTGCTGTTGGGATCATCCTGCTGGGGCTCTTGGCGGAGAAACAAGACCACCTTGCCTTCCACATCCAAGCCGGCAAAATCATCGTAGCCCAGCGCCGGCGCGGAGATGCCATAGCCGGCAAAGACCAGCGGCGCCTGAGCCTGCCCCGAACCGCCGGCTGTCAACGCCTGAAAATCTTGCCCAGCCTGTAACGTCCGTGCCTGGCCGTCCGGCCCCCGCAGAATCAGGGATGTCTTGTCGGGGATCGGCTTCAGTTCGAGCGAGACCTGAAACGGCTGCCGATAGGAACCGTCGGACGCGCCACTCTTCAAGCCCAACGCCTGGAATTGGTCGCGGATGTAGTCTCCGGCTTTCTGCAAGCCCAGCGTGCCCGGCCCGCGGCCTTCCATCTCGTCGGTTGACAACACGCGGATGTCCTCCGAAACGCGGCTCAGGACGGCGGCGTCCTCGGCGGCCGCGGGGCAGGCCCCGAAGACCAGGATCCACAGTGTGCCAACCGCCGACGCGACTGCTTGGCGAGTCCAAGTGCATTTCCGATGTTTGCGATTCATGAATCCCCCACGCTGACCTGCAAATTGCTGACGTTTCACTGCAAGACCTCGCTCCGCCACGCCTGCGAGGCTCCCTGCTGGCGGTGGCTGGCCAGGCACAGCTGGACAAAGTACACGCCTTCCACTCCATCGTGGACCGTCGGGTACAGTGTCCGACGGTCCGCAAGTCCCTTCCCTGTCGCCTGGCCGACCATGGCGTCGAAAGCGTCACCGTAGAGGTTGGCTAGGGCCTCGAAAAGCCCCTCGGGGTGGCCGCCCGGCAGTCGGCAAGCGGCCTGCACGACATCGTTGTAGGCCGCACGGCGATTCCGCTCGTAGATCTGCACCGGTTGGTTGTGACGCCGCACGACCAGGCGGTCCACCTCGTCCTGACGCCAGACAAGCGACGCCCGGCTGCCGTCAACTTCCAGCGACAGATCGTTCAACCGCCCGTGCGTGACCTGGCTGACCGAGATGGTCGCCAGCGCTCCATCGGCACAGTGCAGGACCACGTGGCCGTAATCCTCCAGCGGCCGGACGCCACGAAAGTTGGCCAGCGTCGCGGACAGCGTCTGCGGCGTCAGGCCCGTCGCGAACCGCAGCAGATGGAATGCGTGCGTGCCGATATCGGCCAGCGTCCCGGACGGCCCGGCCTTGGCGGGATCCGCTTTCCACGCTCCGCGCGCCGGAGTCTGCCCCGGCGTCAGCCCCCACAGGCCGCCTTGGAGATAGTTGATGCGCACGGCGTGGATCCGCCCCAGTTCGCCCGCGGCAATCATCTCGCGGACCTGACGCACCAGCGGATACCCGCTGTACCCATGCGCGACCGCGAACACCGCCCCGGTCTGCTCGGCCAAGCGGGCCAACTGTACGGCCTGAGCCAGTTCGTTGGTCAGTGGTTTCTCGCAGACGACGTGAAAGCCCGCCTCCAGGGCCGCCCGGGCGATCTCGAAATGCGTGTCATTGGGGGTGGCAATCGTGATGAAGTCCGCCCGCTCGTCCGCCGGCAGCTGCAATTCGCCGTCGATCAACTCGCGATACGAGCCGTAGCCGCGCTGGCGGCCGACGCCGAACGCCGCGGCCGCCGACCGCGATTTGTCCGGGTCCGACGAGAAAGCACCGGCCACCAGTTCCGCACGCTGATCCAGGCTGGCAGCCAGCACGTGCACGCGTCCGAACAGTCCCGTGCCGCCGCCGCCCACCAAGGCCATGCGGAGCTTGCGATTCAACGGATGGTTGATAGTCGAGGTCACGCCAGCACCGTATTACCTGGTCACAAATCCCGCATTGACCCAATCCACGTGGTCGGAGGCAATCGAGCCGTCGCCGTCGCCCACGAGCACGTACACCTGCTGACAGCCGTCCGGCAACGCGACATCGAAGTGCCAGCGTTCGACGCGGCCGAACTTCAGCACCGGCGAACGGGCCAACACCGTTCTGTGCCCGCCCGCTTCCGCCGCCACCTCGCACACGACGCTGGTCCGGGTGTCCTCGCGGCGACTTTCATCCAAGCCGGCCACGGCCACGAAACGCTTCCAGCCGGGCTGGCAATCGTAGACAACCTGCGCCTGGGCGTGCAAGCCAATTCCGTCCGGGTAGATTTCTTTGCCCAACGTCAGCGGCAATCCGGCAGCGGACCGTCCGACACCGACTTGCCCCCAACCGACCGCGGCGCTGCGCGGGGTCAATTTCGTCAAGCTCACGTCCGGCAGCGGCGGCAGCGGGCCGGGATCGATCGAGGGTGTCTGGACCGAAACTTGCGCCGCGGGACTTCGCCGGCCGTCAAAGCCGAACGAAGTCACGGCAAAGCGGTACGTCTTCCCCGGGTCGGCCGTGGGATCGCTGAGCGTCGTGCCGCCTTGCGCCGGGGACAAGATCGCGTCGTCGCGCCGCACTTCAAAGAACGGCCCGCTGCCGTGCCACGCGAGCGAGACAGGCCCGCCGGGTTCGGTAGCTGCGGCCCGCAAGTCGCTGACCGCGGCAGGCTCCGGCTCGGGCTTGGGGGTCTCCTGGAAAGTCACTTGCCAGCGTACCTCGCGACTGGCCGGCGAACACACGATCGCGCGCACGAACCCCGCCTCCTCGCGCAACTCGAGCGCGACTCCCGCCTGACGATCCTCGGCGGAAACGTCCGCGGCGGCAACCGGCCAAATCCCCGCCGGCGTGTAGGTCGCGATCCGCAGTTCGTAATCGTCCCCGCCCACGACGCGACTGGCGCCGGACAGCATTCGCGTGCCCGCGTCCCAACGCTCGTCCAGCACATCGACCATCCCCTGGCTGACGTGCCGCGAGGTGCTCAGCAGTTGCGGATGGCCGGCAATCGCACGCACCGCCAAAACGGCGCACGATCGCGGGGCCACCGTCAGTTGCAGCCGATCCTCCAGCGGCGGCAGCATCGCGCCGGACCAGAAGTCAAACACCAGGTACTTGCCGCCGGCCGGCAGGCCGATCCGCGCCAACGAGCCGTCGAATACCTGCGGCTGGTCGCTCCAATTGAACAGCCCCAGCACATCCCGGCGCGGCTCGCGACGTGCGTCTGTCACCAGCCAGATTCGCGGCAACGGCTCGTCGAACAGATCGATCGGCCGAGCTTGCAGGCCGTGCGCCGGCAGCACGCGTTGCAGAATGGCCAACCGCTCCGGCGGCAGCCGCGCAAAGTCGTCGCTGCCCAGCGTCAACTGGCCGGTGATCCCCGCCCAGGAACAACTGACCCGCGCCTGTTCGACCGTCAGCGCCGACCGTACATAGACGGGGTCCGGATCGTTGTACCAGACTCGGCCGTGCAGGAAGTAATTCCGCGAACCGTAGGTGGGCCCCGTGAGCACTCCCTGCCACGAAGCGCCGTTGTCCGGCCCGATCCGCATCGCGTCAACCAGACCCAAGGCCCCGCCGTAGCTCCGCATGTTCTGGTTGGCACAGCAGCCCAGCAGGAACACCTCCGGCCCCGCCGCTTCCCGGACCAGTTTCAGGCCGTCCCGGTAAGCCTGGATGTTCGTCTTGTCCGGATCGTGAAACACCGCGTCACCGATCCCGTCCTCCTTGTACGCGTCGTTGACGTAGATCTGGGGCACGCCGGCCCCGGTGTACAAGCCGTCCATTTTCAGGTAGCGGTAGCCCCACTCGTGCGTCAGCCGCTGGACGATGCCGCGCAGGTACTCCTGCATCCCCGGATGCGTCATATCCAGGCACGTGCCGCCCCAGGCGGTGTCGTAGGGTGTCCCATCCGCACGTTTCACAAACCAGTCCGGATGCGACTCGAACCACGGATCGTTGTAGGTCCCGGCAAACGGCATGAACCAGATGCCCGGCACCAGGCCCCTGGCCAGCACGTCGTCCGCGGCGGCTTTCATTCCGCCTGGATACGGTCCAGCGGCGCGATAGGCCGTAAAGTTCTTGCGCGGGCCGTTGCCCTTGGGATCACCTTCCTGCCAACCGTCGTCGATCTGGATCACGGAGAAGCCAAACGGCGCCAGTTTCTCGGCGGCCAGCGTGGCGGTCGCCGCAAGTTCCTTCTCGTTCGAGGCTCCCGAGTGATACCAGGTGCAGTATCCTGCCGGCTGCGGCGGCAAGTGCACCTGCTGCACCTTGGCCACCGCATCCGCCCAGGCTTCCAAGCCCAGCCGCACGTCGTCGAACCAACCGATGGCCAGCGTCTCCAACGGTTCCGTCTGCCCGGGGGCGAGCCGCAACCGTCCGTAATCGAGGTGCGCGTTCAGTTGGAGCTGGCCGTTCTCGACAGCCGCCGACACCACGCCGCTGCCCCGGTCGGTGGTGAGCCAGCCGGCCACCACGCCACGGCGACTGGGCGGATCGGCCGCAGCCATCCACATGTAGCTTCCCGGCTTGTCCGCCGGACTTGCCAGCCCGCCAGTGCCCAGCACGCGAATGGCCTCGGTCGCCATCCCCAAGTCCAATGCCATGCGGCACGCCTGGACTTGCCGCACTGTCGAAACCTCGCCGGTCGAATTGCGCAGGGCTGGACGGATCAGCACGAACGGCAGTCCGTCCGCCAGCAGGATTTCGTCGTCGCCCGCCTGGGCGTGACTGACCCGCAACACCTGGACCCGGCCGAACCGTGGATCGACGATTTGCGAGACGCTTGCGTTTGGCCCGGCGGCACGCAGTTCTCCCGCGGTGACGAACGGACGCGAGGCACCGGCGGCGGTGATCGACAGCCCCCTTTGCGCGTCCCAGCTGACGGAAAACGTCTCGTTGCGGATCTCCGGGTTCTCGGAACCGATCGCGGACGTTGCCAGCGTGCCCGGGGCGGCCACGAACGCCAAACCGGCCCAAACAGGAACGTGCCACAGGTTGCGTGCTGCCACTTTGTTTCTCCTCAGGCGTGGACGGGTTTGCGGAGGCGAGGGACGCCGGGGCTACCGGGCAATCACGGTGAACATCACGTGCCAGCCGCTGCCGCCGCTGAGTACTTGGGGCACCTTCTCGGCGGTGTCCAACGGTCCGACTTCGCCGGCGCAGTAGCAGCCGAACAAGGGCAACTCCTTGCCCAGAGCGACCTGGATCGCCTCCAACTCGTCCGCCGGCCGCTTCAGCTTCCCGCGCCGGCCGGCACAGTTGAACGCCAGCACGGCTTGCGGCTTGCCCGTCGTCGCGGCCAACGTCTTGTCGGCCGCTTCGCGCGCCGTGGCGATCACCTGGTCGTTGTCCATCGCCTTGCGGCCGGCCAGCGTCACACGGAAATCGCCCGACAGCATCAAGGCCAGGGCGCTGTCGCTGTGCGCCTGTCCGCGGAAATAGACAAACGTCTGGCCCGCGTTCTTGTTCGCGCTGCCCCCGGTGATGGGAAACTCGCCGCCCAGTCGCTGCTGGACGCCTTCGACCAGGAACTGGTTCTTCGGAGAATGCGCATCGGCCAGCAATACGGCCAGCCGATCGCGTTCGCCCCGTGCCAGCTTGTCCACCAGCGCCGCCCCGGACTCGTGCAGCCGTTGCTTGATCTGGGCCTCGTGCTCCTCGAACGTCAGCTTGGCAACCCCCAAGTCCCTGACCAATGCCGCCGAAACGCCGATCCCGTCGCCGCCGATGCCCAGCAGGCACACGGTGTCAAAGCCCCCGCAGCCGGCCTGCGTGAACGAGCCGTAGGTGGACTGGCCGAAGATCAGGTCGGCCGGAAAGACCGAGCCGATGCCGGCCAGCAGAGCCTGCTTGTTCTCCAGATCCTCGAAACACTCAGAGACGATCACCGCCTTCAACGGCACGTCGCCCATGGCGGCCTTCAACTGCACCGCCGCCGCTTTCCCGGCCGCCGCCGGCTGCTCGTCCTGGTCCTCGACCAACACCGCGCGGAACACGAGCGAGCCGCCGGCCGACTGGGCCGGCGGACTCTGCCACACGTCGTCCGCCGCAGGCCCCTGCGCGGGGAGACTGGTCAGCGTGCACGCCGCGACAAACCAGGCGGCCAGCCCGCCGCTCGTTCGACAAGACAAAACGAAGGTCATCGGATATCCCCTTTCGTACTCAGTGTCTCTCGGGCGGGGCAAGCCTCCGCAGCCCGCCCGTCAATACTTGGACGTACACAGCCCCCAACGCACTCGATTGCCCAGCGGCGGCTCGCCGCCCGCAGCCATTGGCCGCCAGCGACTCCAAGCCCGGGCATCCTCCGGTTGCGCCCACAACCCGGCGGCTCGGCCCAGATCCCGCAGACCCGTTCCGTCAGGATCGTGGACCAGCACGGACAAGAAAAACTCTCGCCCTTCGGCCGGCTCAATCGCCTCGCGCAGCAGGCTGAAAGGCAGCGAGCATTCATAATAGGTCACCTCGCCGTCCCGCACGATCGCCGTCTCGGCGACGTCGCACACCAAGGACTCCAAACGCTGCGATTCCTCGGCCCGTTCGCGCGGCGTGTCCCAACCGGCCAGTTGAAAGCACTTGGCTCCGCCGCCTGCCGGGACGAACAGGAATTCGTAGCGGCGGGCGGCCTGCATGCCGCTCGTGTCCGCGGGCTCCGGCGACGAGATCGCCAATTGGACTGCGTCGCACGGCGGGCCGTCCGGGCCCGTGTAGCCGACGAGTTGCTGTTCTTGAACGGCGATCAGCAGGCCGAACCGCTTGCGCTGCCAGAAGGTACTGATCGTCGTCCGCCGACCACCCTGCTCGAACGTCACCGGAATCGCATCCCGCCACTCGTCGATCCGGCCGTCCACCGTCGCCTTGGAGTACGGCGCGCTGGCGACGAACACGGACTGGTCGCGACGAACCAGCTGGTCGCCCAGCCGGGCCTGCAGGCTGAACGGATACAGATTGGCTTCGACATTGCGAGCCTTTTCGATATTGAACGCCAGGCGTTTTTCCGCCCCCGCGGCCAAGTCGAACGGCTGGAGGTCCGGCGCAATCCGCCAGTCGGCCGGTCCCCCGATGGACAGGACCCCCGTGCACGAAGCGTCCTGCATGTTCTGGATGACGACCGAGACCAACGGCTGGGTCGCCGGCGGCACCGTCAGCGGCTCGACGCGAATTCGCACTGGCTCGGCCGCCGATCCCAGCCCGCCGAGCGAGCCGAGTGCGGCGACGATGGCAAGCGTCCACGGTATCAGGATTCGAGCATTCGCGAGCATCGTAGCGGGCCCTTGTGAAGCGCGGAAGCGTGCGGGCCGCCGACCTGCGTCCTGTGGCCCTGTCGGAATCGGACGGAGTATAACCGAACCCGGGCGACAACTCCACCATGCCGACCACAAACGCCGAACACAAACGAACGAACAGGGTCGGGTGCCCCGGAGATTAGGGGGCATGGAACGTGCGCCAATACGCCTGATCGGTGGCGTAGGGATCGACGGGCGCATCGGCTGGCAGGTCGGCCGGGAGGATGCCGAGCAACTGCAGCTCGCGCACGTAGTAACGGTTCGGGCGGAAGCCGGGCACGTCAAACCGTTTCTCCTCGCCCAGCCGCCGCGCTGCGTCTTCGATCCGGGACAGGATCGCGAGATAGTCCCGGTCCCGACTATCCGGAAAGACCGCTTGGCCGCACCGTTCGAGTCCGCCGGCGGACTTGGCCAACGGGGCTCGCAGGAAGAGGGATTGGGCCGGCCGGTCGAGGTTGCAGAGGGCTTGGTACAGCGGCGCTTCGCCCAACTGGAAATAGGCCAAGTGCCGGATCAGGATGATGTCGTCGATCCGCTCGAGCAGCGGCTGCGGCGGTTCCTGACGGCCGAACTGGAAGTAGAAGGCGTCCGGCTTGACGTTCCGGTACGAGGGTTTCGTTGCCCGGTGGCAGCCGGCGCACCGGGCGGTGACGATCTCGTCGGGAAAGTCGACCGGGAACATGCCGCTGCCCAGACAAGCGTAGGTCCCGCTATAGGTCGCGCCCGAGTCGATCCAGGTGCGGATCGTGGCCCGCTCGCGGGCGGACACTTGAACCTCGTAATGTGCCCGATCCAGGCACGCCACCAGGCGGCTGGCCGAACTGCCGATCGCGCGCGGCGGCCGGTTGCCGGGCCCGTTGCGGCCGTCCACGACCAGGGATCGGCTGAACATCGTCCAGTAGGCCGTCGAGTAGTACGGCGTCCGGTCGCCGGACAGGTTGATGCCGCCGTCGCAGCGCTCGTGGCTGTGGCAGCGGACGCAATGCCGGTCGAGGATCGGCTGGACGTCGCGCGGGAAATCCAGGACATCGGGCTGGTCCGCGTACGGCTCGATCCGGCTCGGCGGCCGTTGCAGCGCATCCAACCGGCCCAGCTCCCGCAGTTGGGGCGCCCGCGTCCGCGGCTCATGACAGCCCACACAGGACGTCGTCTCGCCCGGTTGCACCGTGACGAAACTCTGCATCCGCTTGACCGACAGCTGGTCTTTGTCCAAAGCCACGAAGAACAGCGACCGCAGGGCCGGGGCTTCGAAGTACGCCGAGCCGTCGGGCTCGACCGGCACGGTGCCCAGGACGCGCTGCAAGGTGAACGTGCCGCCGACCGTCAATGGCTCGGAGCCGCCGGAGAAATTGACCGGCTTGGGCAGCTGCTCCAGCACCAGCAGGTGCTTGATTTCGCCCCGCTCGACGCCCTCCATGTTGCGGCCCTCGTACACATCGGACAGGACCAAACGCCCACGGGCTTCCGCCGCGGCGAAGCGGTTGGGGAGGAGCCGCTCCCGCGGTCGGGCACGCAGCGGCCGCGGTTCGTGGCACTGCCAGCGTGCGGCGCTGGCCTGCGGAGCGTAGATCAACTCCGTGCGGCCGTCCCCGGTCAAGAGGTGAATCCCCTTGTTGTCCGCGACCAGGAACCGCTCGGCGGCCAACGGGTACGGGTCGCGGTACGTCGCCGAGCCGATCCGCCGCGTCATCGCCAGGTCGTCCGGGCCGCGGCTGGGATCGACGATGGTCACGTATCCCATGTGCTCGCCGAGTCCGTGCCCGGGCGAGAACGACGCGACGATCGTGTCGGACCCGGGAATCGGCTTGGCGTCGATCATGACATAGCCGGGGTACTGGTTGCCGAAGTAGACCATCACGCCGGTTCCATCGGGGTTGATCGTCCACAGGTGATGGTACAGCAACTGGTTGCGGTCCACGTATTCCCAACGCATGTACAGCACCCGGCCATCGGGCAGCATCCAGGGCGTATTCTCCTGCTCCGCGTTGTTGGACAGCATCCGAATATCTGTGCCGTCCGCGTTGCAGCGGTACAGCGTGGCGACCTGGGTTTTCCAGCACGGCACGAACCGGTGGCAGCGGCTGGAGCAGAAGACGAGCGAGCCATCGGGCGTGTAGATGGGTTCGAGATCGTTGTCGGGCCCGTCGGTCAACTGGCGGAGCTGGGTGCCGTCCACGTCGATCTCGTACAGGTGGTAAGCCGTGGTGCCGCCCGGGCGGTACGAAAACAGGATCTTCTGTCCGTCGTAGTGCACGTCCGGATCGCGGACTCCGCCCGTGGGATCGTCCAACAGCACCGTCAGCTTCTGCGTCCGCAGGTTGTAACGGCACAGCCGCCCGCCCTCGCCAAACGCGTACTTGTAGTAGTCGAGCGAACTGGGCGTCGAAGCCGGCGCGTAATGGCCGGCGTGGCCGTCCGAGTAATGTCCGAAGTTGCCGTACCAGTGGTCCTGCCCGGAAACCCGCTGGGCGAAGACGATTTCCTCACAGTCGTCCGCCGGGCCGGCCCAAGCCCGCTCCGACGGCCCCGCCAGCGCCAGCAAGCAAGCCACGGTCAATCTGATGACCACGCTCCGCACGGCGAATCCCGTAGCCATGCCAGTCGCAACGAATATTCGAGCCACGCTCACCTTGGGCGAACCTTTCCACGCGAGTGCCTGGTTACGTTGTCTATTCCAGCGACGGCATTTTAGCGAGTCAGAGGACCCGCGTCAGCATCCGGGACCGTCCATCCGGGACCGTCCCACGGACCGCATCGCAGCGGTCGCGTCGGGGCTCGACGAGTTCGTCAAATCACCGCGCAGGACGACAGGGCCGAGGCGTGTCCCTGTGCCCGGAGCGGCGGCGTTCAGGCGGGCAGGATTCCACGCAGCCGCTTGTGCACGCGTGCCAGCAGCGCCGGCAAGCTGTGTGCCGTGTTCAGGCGACAGACGGGGAGACCCTCCGGCAAGGACTCGAATGCCTGCCGCTGTCGCCGATACACGTCGGGCGTGGCCTCCGACACCGCGCCGCCGGCCTGCAGGCGGTCCGCGATTCGCTTCAGCGCAACCTCGTCGGGGCAGCGACAGTCGACAACCAGCGTGGCGAAATGCCGGGACGTGCCGGCGGCAAGAGCGGCGGTCAGCCAACGCGGGCTGCCAAAGGTACCGTCCAAGATGAGAGAGAGCTGCTGATCCATCAGCTGCTCGGCTCGCCGCAGCAACTCGTGGTAGACCCGCCCGCGATTACCCTCCCCATACACGTCGCCCCGCTGGAGCGCTCGCTCGGCGGCCGGAAACAGCTCGCGGCGAATCGAGTCGGTTTGCAGGACCTCCAGCCCCAGGCGTTCGCTCAATCCGGCGGCCACCGACGACTTGCCGCACCCCGCCGGACCGCGCATCACGACCAACAGCGGCGGTCCCAGGTCGGCGGCGTAGCTGTCGGCCAAGTGCACGTACTGGCGAGCCTGGTCCCACGCGGCCTGGGCGTCGGCCGGATGCTGGGCCGCCCGCAGCGCGGCCACCTTGGCGTGCACCGTCGCCCGATAGCACTTATAAAACGCGAGCAACCCGTCAGGCGGCCGGTCGTCGTTGGTCTGGCGGTAGCGTTCGAGCACCTGCCGGCCGATCCAGCCGACCTGCCGGAGATCACATTCCATGGCCAGAAAGCTCAACTCGTCCAGCACGTCCAGCTGACGAAACTCGGCGTTGAACTCGATACAATCGATGACGATCGGGCCCGGCTGGAAGTAGATGTGATCGGGCCGCAAGTCGCCATGCCCTTCGACAACTCGGCCGTCGCAAACCCGGTTCTCCAGCCATTCGGGCTGGAACGACAGAACTCGCAGCTGCCTCGAGTACAGCCGCTTGAGTGCAGCCACGTCCAGTTTATCCACCGCTGCGCATAGCACCGCGTGGTTGGCTCGCACGTGAGCTTCGATCCGCTGCCGATACTCCTGCGCCCGGATGGTCAGCGGCGGCAAGCGGCGGTAGAAGTCCGCCAGGCGGTCGGCCAGTTGCGCGACCTGCGATGGCGTGATTCGTCCCGAGCAGATCAAGGCCTCGAGGGACCGGTCGGCGTTCAGCCGGCGCATCGCCACGACCCAATCCACGGTCGCTCCCGAACCGCCCAACTGCAGGCGACCGAACCGGTTGCGAATCACCGGCAGCACGCCCAAATAGGTGTGCGGCGCCAACCGGCGGTTCAGCTGCACTTCGGCCTCACAGGCCTGCTTCCGCCGCTGGACGGTGCTGTAGTCCAGAAAGTCAAACCGGACCGGCTTCTTCAGCTTGTAGACTCGGCGGTCGGTGAGAAACACCCACGAAATATGTGTTTCGATGCATTCGACACGGTCCGTGGGGTCCGAGTATGCTTCGCGGCAGCTCAGCAACTCGATTTCCTCCTGAACTTCGGCCCCGGCAAGCGGCGCCACCGCGGAACGATCCATGGCAATCATCGGCCGACAACCTCCCCTTGGCGACCCGATACGTGCAATCCTGATGCCGGGAATTGCGGTTCCAGCGTCCGGCGGGCGGGTTGGCTCGAAACGCAAAGCCGGGTACACTGAGGGGTGTGCGGATTCGCACGCCTGCGCCATTGTGCGACGATTCTGCCCGGTGGCGCAGGGTGCGCAGGACCGGTCCACGAACCCTTTCGCCGGACGGGAGTCCCGATTTCCGTGTCCCTCACCCTGCCCGCCTCCGCGTGGAGCGCGAGCCTTTCCGGACAGCCGAGGCCTCCGATGCACGATCGACACCCTCTCGCCCTGCTGGTGGTCGATCCCAACGAGTCCGACCGGACGTCGCTGGCGCAAATGTTCGCCAGCCGGGGGTATCGGGTCCAGGAGGCGGATTGCGGCGAGTCCGCCCTGGCTGCCGCTCATCGCACGCTGTTTGACGTCCTGATCGTGGACCTCCATCTCCCAGATCTGCCGGGAATCGAGTTGCTGGAGAAGTTCCGTGACAGCCATTCCGAGTGTGAAGTGATCGTGCTCACCCGCCAGGGCACGATCGAATTGGCGGTCCAGGCCATGAAGTTGGGCGTGTACGACTTCTTGATCAAGCCGTTTCCGATCCAGGATCTGGACAAGCTGGTTGTCAAGGCGCACGAGCGGGGGCAGTTGCGGCGCGAGAATCTGCGGCTCAAGGCGCTGTTGCAGCGCAGCCAGCCTCAATCCGAGATGATCGGCGGCTCGGACGCGATGCAAGAAGTGTTTCGCTTGATCGAGCGCGCCGGGCCCAGCGACAAGGCGATTCTGATCCAAGGCGAGAGCGGGACGGGCAAGGAACTGGTGGCCCGGGCTCTGCATCACCGCAGCCTGCGGGCGGAAAAACCCCTGGTCGTGATCAACTGTGCCGCCCTGCCGGAGACGCTGTTGGAGAGCGAACTGTTCGGACACGAAAAAGGGTCCTTTACGGGAGCGGTCAGCGCCAAGGCGGGCTTGTTCGAAACGGCGGACGGAGGGACGCTGTTCATTGACGAGATCGGCGAGATGCCGGGGCCGCTGCAAGCCAAACTGCTGCGGGTGCTGGAGGACGGCTCGCTGCGCCGCGTCGGTTCGCTGAAGGAACGCCGCGTGAACGTGCGGCTGCTGGCGGCCACCAATCGGGATTTGGCGCGGGACGTCGAGGAAGGCCGCTTTCGCCAGGATCTGTTCTACCGCATCAACGTCATGTCGCTCGAGTTGCCGCCGCTTCGCGAGCGCGCAGGCGATATCCCGCTGCTGGTCGCACAATTCCTGGGCCCGGATTGGGACATCGAGGACGAGGCCCTGCAAATGATCGAGGCGTATCACTGGCCGGGCAATGTCCGCCAGCTGATCAACGCCATCGACCGGGCCAAGATCATGGGCGATGACCACCTGGTCCGGCTCCGCGACCTACCGCACGAAGTCACGCATGCCCGTAGCGGCGAATCGCACGGGGGACCGGCCCCGTCGCATGCGGCCGATCCCGGCCCGGCCAGCCGCGCGACCGGCGGCGCGACCGGCGGTGACGTTCTGCCTGGCGTGCCGGCGGCCGAACGAGTCGACGATCTGTCCGCGATCGAGCGGGCGAAGATCGTCGAAGTCTTGCGGCGGGAGCGCGGAAACAAGACCCGCGCCGCCCGCGTCTTGGGAATCGACCGCCGCAAGCTGTATCGCCTGATCGACCGCTTCGCCGTAAGAACCTCGGAATGGATTGGCGACGACCGATGACAAGCATCCTGTGGGCAATTCTGCTGGTAACCGTGCTGGTGGCCGCTTGGGGCCTGAACCTGTTCGGCCTGCCCGGCAACTGGATCAATCTGGCCGCGGTCGCCTGCTATGCGTGGCTGGCTCCGGCGGGCCAGCGTCTGTCGATTGGCGGCTGGGTGGTGGGTGGCGTGCTGCTGCTGGCGATCCTGGGCGAAGTGCTGGAACTGTCGGCCGGAGCGGCGGGTGCGGCGCGGGTCGGAGCCAGTCGGCGGAGCGCCGTGCTGGCCCTCGGCGGTTCCCTGATCGGCAGCTTGCTGGGCGCTGTCGTCGGACTGCCGATTCCCTTCATCGGTTCGCTGGCCGGAGTCCTGCTGGGCGCCGGGCTGGGCGCCCTGGTCGGCGCGATGCTGGGCGAGTGCTGGAAAGGCCGCGGGCTGGATCGCAGCTGGCAGGCCGGACAAGCCGCGTTCTGGGGCCGGCTGCTGGGCACGGCCGGTAAACTGACCGCCGGGGCGGCGATCGTCGCCGTGGGACTGGCCGGACTCGCGCTGCGCTAGGCCGCGCGTCGGCCGCGTGCTTGCGTCGTTTCGCGAACCACGCCAGAATGAAGCCAGCAGAAAGGGCGCTCACCATGCAGACTCGACCCCCAGACCATGTTGTGACTCCGCGGCGGCAGTTCCTGGCCCAGGTTTCAGCGCTCGCAACCGTCGGCGTCGGGACCGCCGCGTGGGCGGCGGAACCGGCGCCGCAGGCGGCGCCCGCCCTGTCGCTGCCGACAATCCCGCTGGGCGGCCGGCAAGTCACTCGGCTGGTCGCCGGCTGGAACCCGATCGGCGGCCACTCGTACCTCGGTCCGCACATGGACCAGCACATGCGGGAGTATTTCACGGCCGAGAAAGCCGCCGAATTCCTGCTCGACTGTGAACGCGCCGGGATCAACACGCATCAGTTCTCACCTTCGGATAAAGCCGAGACGATGCTGCGTCTGGCTCGCGAACGCGGCTCGAAGATGAACTTCATCTGCCTGCATTCCGGCCGCGACGGCATCCGGGACATGGTCGAGCGGACGGCGCCTTGGGCGATGTCCCACCACGGCGGCGTCACCGATCGGCTGTTGAGCGAGGGCAAGTTCAGCCAGGTGCACGACTATGTCAAAGCGGTGCACGATCAGGGCTTGCTGGCCGGCGTGTCGGCGCATAACCCGGACTGCATCCAGCGGATTGCGGACGAAGGCTGGGAAGTCGATTTCTTGATGACGTGCTTCTACTTCCTGACCCGCAAGCTGTTCCCCGGCCAGGGCGAACCGGAGACCTTGGAGATGGTCTATCCGTTCTACCGGAATGACCCCCAGGTGATGGCATGCGTCATCCGCCAGGTCAAGCAGCCCTGCCTGGCGTTCAAGATCCTGGGCGCCGGCCGGCTGTGCGGCAGTCCGGCGACGGTGCAGGAGGCGTTCCGGTTCGCCTTTGCGAACATCAAGCCCGGCGATGCCGTCATCGTCGGCATGTACCCGCGGTTCTTTGACGAGATCACTGCCAACGCGAACCTGGTCGCCCAATTCGGCCGACCGGCGGCCTAGAATTCACGATGCCAGCGGCAGCACCGCCCGCCGGCGAATCGAACGCGACGACCGCGACCAGCCCCAGTGTGCCCGTCAGCATCAGCAGCCGAGCAATCCAGCGTGTCAGCCGGGTGCGTGAAACTTCGCCGCGGGGCCAGCGTCGCCACAACTGCCACGCGAAAACCACCAGTGCGTTGTCCAAGCTAAGAATTGGGGTTGGGTGGCTGGGGTCGAGCCACGAGGTACGAGTGGCGAGCCCCCAGTTCTTGCCACTGGG
>CAIYOB010001402.1 GCA_903927685.1 uncultured Planctomycetaceae bacterium | reverse complement strand
GCGAGCGCACCGTCTGCGGGGACTCCGGGGGCTCGCTGCACTCGACCCCGGCCATCCTTCCCAAGCTCCTTACGAACCCCAGAACGGTCCTCGCTGACGCGTCGGGTTACGACGCCGCGGGCGGTCCGGATATCCCTGGCTTCTGCTTCAGCCGCTTCAACCGCAGGACGTCGTCCCGGGCACGCTCCTCCAGGACTCGGGAAATCCGGCGGATGTGCGAATCCAGACGCGGGATGACGTGCTGCTCCAAGGCATTGATCCGCCGGTTGGTGCGGCGGATCTCTTCGCCGATCCGTCGCAGGCGGAGATCGCGGGGGGCCAGTTCCAGCAGATCGCGGACAATTTGTTCAAACCCGGCGGCGACTTCGTCCACCGCCAGCGGCGTGCTCCGCGGCGACGCCGAACCGGCCGCCGGCCCCTGCGGCCGGTAAGTGTGTTGCCACGCGATGATCGGCACGCCCCAGATCCGGCGCGGCGTCAGTTCCACGTGCAGCTCCGCGGTCGTCGCGTCCGCGGCCGTCGCGAACGCGTGGCTGCCATGGATCGCTTCGGCCAGCACGGCGGCCGTCAGCTCGCGGCGGAGCGTCTCCGTCAGCCGGGCTCGCAGCTCGCAAACCGCGGCAACCGACGCGAAAAACTCGTGCAGCAGAGCGTCCTTCTTACGTTTCAACAGCTCCGCGCCCTGCCGCGCCAACCGCAGCTGGTTGCGGCAAGCCAGCAGGTTCAGACGTGTGGGAAGGATGGACTGAGTCATGGATAGTTCCGTTCCAGGAGTTGGCGATCGATCCGCGTCAGTTCGGATCGGGGCAGCATGCGCAGCAGTTCCCAGCCCTTGTCCAGTGTCTCGGCGATCGAGCGGCGGGCGGTTCCCTGGTGCACCAACTCACGTTCGAACCGCTCGGCGAACACCAGGTGGCGGCGGTCGGCTTCGGCTAACGCGTCCTCGCCGATGATCGCGACCAACCGCCGCACCTCGATGCCGTTGGCATAGCAGGCGTACAACTGGTTCGCCCACGCGCGGTGGTCCTCGCGGGTGTGGCCGGCTCCGATGCCGTTGTTCATCAACCGGGACAGGCTCGGCAGCACGTCGACCGGCGGGAAGACGCCTTTCTGGTGCAGCGCCCGGCTGAGCACGAGTTGGCCTTCGGTGATGTAGCCTGTCAAGTCGACGATGGGATGCGTGATGTCGTCGTCCGGCATGGTGACCACAGGGATCTGGGTGATCGAGCCGGACGAGCCTGTGACCGCCCCGGCCCGCTCGTAGAGCGAGGCCAAGTCCGTGTACATCATGCCCGGATACCCGCGGCGGCCGGGAATCTCTTCGCGGGCCCCGGAGACTTCCCGCAGGGCCTCGCAATAGTTCGTCATGTCGGCCAGGACCACCAGCACGTGCAGGCCGAGCGTAAAGGCGAAATACTCGGCCGCGGTCAGGGCGTACCGGGGGGTGATCAGCCGCTCAATGACCGGATCGTCGGCCAAGTTCAGAAAGGTGAGCACGCGCTGACTGGCTTCCGTGTCCCGGAGCCGCGACAAGTAGGCTGTGGCCTCGCGGTGCGTGATGCCCATCGCGGCGAAGATCACGGCCAGATTCTGCTCTTCGCCCGCCCCCGCGATCCGGGCGTGTTCAAGGATAAAGCCGATGATCTCGTTCGCTGGCAGCCCCGGCCCGGAGAACACCGGCAGCTTCTGTCCGCGGACCAAGGTATTGAAGCCGTCGATGGCGGACAGGCCGGTTTCGATGAACATCCGCGGCTGTTGCCGGGCAACCGGATTCAGCGGCGCGCCGTGAATCGAGCGCCGCTGCTGGTAGCTGACTTCCGGGCGGCCGTCGCGAGGGTGGCCGCTGCCGCTCAGTACGCGGCCCAACAGGAACGGTGACAACTTGATCGTGGCCGCCGCTTCGCGAAACGAGACCTCCGTGCCGGCGGGCCCGATTTGCGAGGTGCCCTCCAAGACCTGCACCAGCGTCAATTCGTCCGATGCTTCCAGCACCTGGCCCGTCCGCACCTCGCCGTCGGGCAGCACCAGGTCCAGCATCGCGCCGTAGCCGAATCGTCCGCCGCCTGCGAGGAACACCAGCGGGCCGGAAACACGCGTGACATCGCGGTAGTAGGTGGTGACCAGGTCCATGTGAGCCCTATGCTTCCAACTTGTCAATCGCCGCCGCCAGTTCCTGCTCGAACCGGTCGACAAACGCTTCGATGTCCTCTTCCACGACCTCTTTCATCCGCGACAGTGCCTCGCGCTGCGGCAACGCGGTCAACTGCTCGACCCCCATCCCTCGGCGGACGGCGGCGTCGGCCGCGCGATGAAAGTGCAGGATCGCGCGCAGCATCGCCCGTTGTTTGCGGAGCGAGCAGCGGGCGTCGACGGGCGAGAAGGCATTCTGCTGGAGATAGTCCTCGCGGATCATGCGGCCGATCTCCAACACCATCCGCTCCTGGTCCTGCAGGCCCTCCGGACCGACCAACTGGACGACTTCCTGCACTTCGGCGTCGCGCTGCAGCAGTTCCCGGACGGCGCGGACCGACTCGGCCCAGTCCCCCGACACATGCTGTGCGAACCACGGTTCCAACTGGCGGACGTACAGCGAGTAGCTGCGCGACCAGCTGATCGCCGGAAAGTGCCGCCGATAGGCCAGGGGGGCATCCAGCGCCCAGAAAGCCCCGCTCACCCGCTGCGAATTCTGGGTCACCGGCTCGGAATAGTCACCGCCGGGCGGCGAGACGGCGCCGATGATGGTCACCGAGCCGATGCGGTCGTCCGCGCCCAGACAGCGGACGCGGCCGCTGCGCTCGTAGAAGCCCGCCAGCCGCGAGGCCAGGTAAGTCGGATAGCCTTCCTCGCCCGGCATTTCCTCCAACCGCGCCGAAATCTCGCGCAGGGCCTCTGCCCACCGGGACGTCGAATCCGCCAGTAAGGCCACGTGATAGCCCATGTCGCGATAGTACTCGGCCATCGTCAAGCCGACGTACACCGATGCCTCGCGAGCCGCGACGGGCATGTTCGACGTGTTGGCGATCAGGATCGTCCGTTCCATCAGCGGCCGGCCGGTCTGCGGATCGGTCAACTGCGGGAACTCGTTCAACACGTCGGTCATCTCGTTGCCCCGTTCGCCGCAGCCGACATAGACGATCATCTCGGCGCTGGAACATTTGGCCAGCGTTTGTTCCAGCACCGTCTTGCCGGTGCCGAACCCGCCGGGAATGATCGCGGTGCCGCCCAGGCAGACGGGCAGCAGCGTATCGAGCACGCGCTGGCCGGTCAGGAACGGCTCGCCCGGCTCGAGTTTCTCGCGGCAGGGGCGCCCGCGTTTGACCGGCCAGCGGTGGGACAGCGTCAGCTCGCGCCCGCTCTCCAGCCGGACCACCGGTTCGTCGGCCCTGTGCCGACCAGCCCGCACCTCAGCGACCACGCCGGCGACATTCGGCGGAACCAGTACCCGGTGGGTCCGCCCGGGCCGCTCTTCGATTTCGCCCAGCACGGATCCGGCGGCGATGCGCTCGCCGGGCCGCACACGTGGCTCCCAGTCCCAACGCTGCGCCGGCGGCAAGGCCGGCGCCGTGACGCCGCGGGACAGAAACGCACCATGCGCTTCGAGCAAGCTCTCCAGGGGCCTCTGGATGCCGTCGTAGATCTGCCCCAGCAAGCCCGGCCCGAGCGTCACGGATAGCGGTTCGCCCGTGTTGACGACGGGCTCGCCAACCCGCAGCCCCGTCGTGTCCTCAAACACCTGCAGCACCGCCCGCTCGCGCTGGACGCGAATCACCTCACCCCGCAGCCGGTCCTCGCCGACCCAGACGATATCGTCCAACTTGGCGGACGGCAGCCCGTCGGCGACGACGGCCGGACCGGCGACCTTGACGATGCGTCCAGGCAGGATGTCGTTCATCGCTGCGGCCCTCCTCCGCGGCGTCGGCGCAAGGCCGCCGCCAGGTTGATCCGGCAGCCGAGGATCCGGCCCAATCGAGTCTGAAAGTCGGCCAGCGCATCGGTCGTCGCCTGCCAATCCAGCGGCAGCGGCACGACATAGGGCTGGTCGCTGTCCAGCGCCTGGCGATAGGCATCCGGCGCGAGGCCGGCCAGCAGGTGTTCCGGCAGCAGCACGAGGTCCACGTCGCCGCGATCCGTGATTTCGCAAAGCTGCTCGGCCACGTCTGCCGAGTTCCGCGCCGGCAGCACGGGCATCCCGGCCAGTCGCAATCCGGCCACCATCTCGCTGGGAGCGAGCATGACGATCTCAGACATACACCAGTCCCTCCCGAAGTCGATCCGCCGCCAGCCGATAGCGAATCCCGCAGGCGATCAGCTTGAGATTGATCCACTCGTTCCTCGCCCGCGTTAGATAGAATAGCGGCGTCGCCACCGAGACGGGGCACTGGCGGGCCAGACGCTGGGTCAGTTGCAGCAGCCGTTCGTCGCCCCACCGCTCGAACGCCGAGACGCGCCCTGTGCTCGCGGCCCTCGCCAACCCCTGCCCCACCGCCGCTCGCAAGGCTCCCCGAGGCAGGCGACGGCATATGCCCTCGTTGCTGTCCGCGGCCAGCAGGGCGACAAACTCCGCCCCGGTCAAGGTGCCGCCCGGCACGTAGAACCTGAAGACTTGGTCCTGCGGCAGATGCCGGCCCAGGAACCGCAAGGCCGTGCGCACGTTCGTCAGATCGATCAGCAGGGCAACGTAGCGCCGCAGGATCGCGGCGTCGTCCCAACGGCCGAGCCGGCGGGCACAGCGGGCCAGCCGCCGAAAATGCTCGTCGTCCAGCTGCAATTCGATTTCCCGCCAGCCGAGCGGCGGCTGGCGTGGCGGTTCGAGGAACGACCGCAGACACGCTGACCACGCGGGCAGCCAGGGCTGAAGCAACGTGCAGAGTTCGGCGGGCGACTGCGCCGCCAGGGCCGTGTCGTAGCGTTCGCGCGTCATGGCCCCCAGGGGGACGAATTCCGGGCCGACGGCCCGTTCCGTTCCCGGCTGGTCGAGCCGTCGCACCAGCGCCCGCAAGTGATGCACGTCCCACTCGCCGTCGACCAGATAGGCATACGCCGGAACCGTCGCGTCGATCCAGGCACGCACCTGGCTGACGCGGCGCGCAAACGTGGCCGTGAACGCGGCCTCCCATTCGCCCAGAGCGTTGACATCCAAGACGCGAGTCTTCAGCGACGGGCCATACTCAGTAGGCAGCAACGCGGAGAACAGCTCGGCGAGGGTCGGCAACCCGCGCAAGGCCTCCAGGGCCGGGGCGGCCAGCAGACGCTGCGCGCGGGCTCGCAGTCGCGCACAAACATAGCCCATGTCCGTGTGCATCCGAGTTCCGCCCGTGTTGACGGCGGCCGTCGGCGGTTTCATGTGCTCACACGCTCCTGGAACGTATCCGCGATCATCTTGAGAAATTCGTCGCGGCCTCGGTCAACGCGCGAGGCCGAGGTGTTCACGACGCGGACTCGGCCGTCGGGACTGAGCAATTCGAGACCATCAGCGAGCGACTCGCGCACTTCGACGCTCGCCACCGCAGTCGCGTACCGGTCTGCCACGTGCCGATCGGCGGGAGCCGTCCGGAGGATCGGCGCGTCCGCTTGCTCGCGGCCGTACACCGCCAGAGCTTCCTGAAACCAGTGCGCCCAGATCTCGGGATAGTCATCGCGGCGGCGGATTTCGGCCGCGCCGAGTGCCAAGGCGTGGAATGCCTGCTCGACGAACTTGAACTGCAGTTCCCGAATCCGGGACCGCCAGTCTTGCTCTCGCTGCCGTCGGGCGCGACGTTCGTATTCGTCCGCCAGATCCCGCAACCGCGTTTCGGCCTCGGCTCGTTCGGCGGCCAGGGCCTGGTCGACGGCCGCGTCGATGCCCCGGATCGTTTCCTCGGCCTCGCGTTCGACGGCGGCGATCTTGGCAGCGACTTCGTCTTGCATGGCGGCCAGCAAGCGGTGTTCGGCCATGACCTTTACCTCCACGGACAAGGCTCCGCCGGGCAACGCTAGAACAACATCAACGCGGCGACCACGAACCCCAGAATGACCATCGTCTCCGGGACCACCAACAACACCAGCACGCTGCCGAACAGCTTCGGGTTCTCTGCCAGGACGCCGACGCCGGCGGTGCCGATCCGGCACTGAGTGAGGGCCGTGGCAAAAGCCGTGAAGCAGATCACCAGAGCGGCCGCGAGCAGCTGCATGGCCGCCGGCCAGCTCACCGTGGCCGATTCCGGCGCGACCGTCGTCTCGCCGCCCCTGGCCGGAGTGGGTGCGGGTGCCGCGGCGGCGGCCGGATCGTCAGCCGCCCGGACGGCCAAGCCCACCGCCGCCAGCGTCATGCCGCCGGCGGCCAGGCACAGCGGAACCGTCCAGATGCATTTGCGGGACCAAGCGAACATGGCACGAGCCTCCTATCCTTGCTCCAGGAATCCGGATCGAACTCCGAACGGCACGTAGTCGCGGCCTTCGGGCCGATAGAACTTGGTAAAGAACTCGACGTAGTGCAGACGCAAGGTATGAATCGTGGGACTGAACGCGGCGATCACGATGTTCAAACCGTGCAAGGCCGCAGCCATCAGCAAGCCGCTCAGGCCGTAGTCCAACCGGGCGAACAGTCGATTGGCGACCAGGGCCAAGATCACGGACGCCGCGCCCAGGGCCATCAGACGCGAGTAGGAGAGGATGTTGCCGGCCAGGCTGAACACCTCCAACAGTCCGGCAACCCCTGCGCCGCACAGCAAGACGGCCCCGCCCACGATCAGGCACAGAGCCGCACCGGCCAGCCACCAGGCTTGGCCCAGCCACAGTCCGCAGGCCAGCAGCACCGCGCCACTCAGGCACAGCAGTTGCCCCAGACGCTCGTGAAACACCTGCCGATCCGCCACCCGCCGCGCTGCCCTCAGCCCCAGACACAACCCCAAGCCCACGTGGGTTACGCCCACGGCGACCGCCATCTTCAGCAGCCAGATCAGGTCCTCCGGCCGATCCCGGCGGACCAGCGGGGGCAGCCCCAGCCAGTGCCCCAGCGATCCGAATAGCTCGCCGTACAAGAAGCCGAAGCAGATCGCACTGGCGGCGCAATACATGCCAATCGTGCCGGCGGCGTGGACCAGCCGCTGGTGTCGGTACCGCCACCGCAACCAGCACGCAGCGCCCAGGAGGATCGCTCCGTAGGCGATGTCGCCCACGATCAGCCCGAACAGCAACGGCACCCCCACCGCGTTCACGATCGTGGGGTCCAGGCTGCCGTAGGTCGGCGGAGGAAAGATCCCCAGGAGCAGTTCGAAGGGGCGGGCGAAGCCCGGATTGTGCAGGACGACCGGCACATCCTCCGGACGCGGCCCGAGCTCCAGTTCGGCCGTTTCCACTTGGCCGGCCGTCAACTCCGCCGCGCGGCGGAGCACCTCATCCTTCTTGTCAGCCGGCACGAAAGCGTGCAGGACACGCAGCAAGGCGCCTTCCGCAAAGCTGCTCTTGGCGTCCAGTCGCTGGGCCTCCTGAAGGCATTGACGCTCCAAGGCCGCCGTCGACTGGGCGGCTTGCCTGCGGAGACGCTCCCAGGCCCGCTCCTGTTCGTCCCGCCGCCGGGGCAGGGCGTCGACCTCGGCCTGCAGCCAGTTCAGCCGTGCGGTTTCCGGACCGCCGGAGGCCGCCGCCTCCCGTTGGACTTCGAGCGCCCCGGCTTGCCACGCGGCCTGGCGCACGGCCGGCAGATTGGAGGGCGAGCAGGCGACGATCGCCAAGCGGGGCCCGCTTTCCAGGCGGTACAGGCGCCAGCGGGGCTGCGGGGTGAGCTTCCGCAACCGCGCCCGCAGCGTCTGAAAGACCAGGCGATCGGCGCTCGGGGCGGTCAACAACAAGATCTGTGGGGCCTGTCCGTGCGGGGGCAGCGGAGGCCCTGTGCCCAGGTAGCTGCGAAGGATCCGCCCGTCCCGGTCCAGGTTTCGCCGCCGCCGCCGCAACGCCCGGACGCGGTGCAGCAGCGTGACCGCCAGGGCGAGAATTTCGGCCGGTTCTCGCGGCGGCCCGGCCGGCGCGTCCTGCGGTGTGGGCAGCGGGCCCAGAGACGCACGCACTTCGTCCAAGCTGTGCCGAGCCGCGGCCAGCAGTTCCCGCCGCTGCCGATCGGCTTCGCTCAACTGCATGCGTTGCAGGGCGCCTGTCAGTGCCGGCGGAGTGACCGCGACGGGCTCCAGGTGCAGATAGCCCAGCTGCTGCAATCCCTGGACGAGCCGGTCGAACGGTTCGTCTAACGTCACCACCTGGAGCTTGCACATCGGGACGATCATCGGCCCAAGACCTCCGCCAGCATCCGCGCCGCCAACGCCGCGTGGATCGCTTCCCCACCGGACCATGTTCGCGTCACTTCCTCCTCCTTGACCTGTGTCTCGCGGGCCAGCAACTCGTCAACCGCCTGCCGTCTGTCGGCCAGCCGTTGCGCGGCGTCGGCGGCGATCCACTGCCGCTCGCGGGCCAGCCGCTGCTGGGCCGCCACGCGCGCCTGCTGGACGCGCTCGTCAGCCCGGCCGCGAGCCGCCTTCAGCTGCCGCTCCAGCCGCTGCTCGGCCTGGACCAGGAAATCCAGCGAGCCTTCGTCCGCGAGTTCCGCCTCCGCTGGCCGCGTCACGGCGAGTCCTCCCGCGGCGACTTACCGTGTCGACCGCCACCAGAGATAGTGTTTGCCTTCCAACTCGATGCGCGTCGGAAACCGGAAGAACAGCATTCCATCCTGGTCGCCCAAATAGAATCCGTGCTTGATGCAGTGGTACGGGAAGCTCTGCAAATGCAGCCGATCCACGGTTTTGGTGTGCTTCCGCTGGTCGGCCTTCAATTCCAGCAGGCACCCCCGCAGGTGCCAGAACGGATCCGGGTAGTACAGCGTGTTAGGCTTGCCGTTCTCCGGGTCGGTGCCCATCTCGCCCAGATCGAAATCGAGGAAGCACAGCCGGGGCACGTACAGCGGCTTGTCCGGCCGTGTGATGAACGTGGCGAACTCCTGCGGCGTCAACTTGCTGGCGATCAGCGGATGGACTGGGCACAGCTCCTGGTACAGGTAATACTGGTCGGTGAATTCCGGCAGCTGGCGCGTCGCTTTCAGTTCCAGCGACTGGCCATGAGCCGACGTCAGCCACAGGCTGTTGATGGCCGCCAGCGGCACACGTTCCAGCACCCGGTAGATGCCCAGGTACAGCGAGTGCTTGGGCTGACCATCGTCGTGGGCGATGCAATGTTCCGTCAGGTATCGCTGGTCAAATGCCTCGCTCTGGTACCCTTCCACCAGATCGAAGAACAGGACTTGACCGTGCGCCGCCTTGCGCGTCCCGACCGCCATGTACATGCCGAACTCTTCCGGCGGCAGTTGGGAAGCGACCAACGACTCCGGCGTCATCGAGAGGTACAGATACGTACGCATACCCGATTCTCTCCTTCCAGCCCTGCGAGATGACGAGCGGAAGGGCATGGGCTTCTGCCGACCGCCCAGCGGTGACGAGGATGGCCCCTACAAATTCAGGTTAGCCCTTCTTCGAAAATCGTGCAAGAGCCGGGCCGCGTCAGCAGGGCCGCGCCAGGGGTGTCGGGGGCCAGGAGGGACGGGCCAGGAGCGTGGGACCGGGAGTACGCCGGTTTGGCGTTCGAGGGACGCCCTGTCGTTCTCGGCCTACCCCGGCCGCTGCCGCGTCCGACGTGCCCGCAGTCGGAAGGGTGAACTGGGTTGCGCCGTCGCGAGGGGTTCACAAACCGGACGGGTAAGCAGCTCCCGCAGGCGGGAGGGTGAGATGCCTTGCACCCCGCGTTGGCCAAACGGCCTTGAACGCCGTGGCACCGTTTCCATCGGCACGGTCGTCGACCGCCTGAGCGTGGCACAGGCGGCGGGCAGGCAACGCCGGGGGCCCTGCTCGTCAGGCCGCGCCGGTGGGCGCTTGGCCGTGGAAGTTGCCGGCGCGAAAGGCGTCGGCGATGGCCAGGGGGACTTCGGCTTCGGCCAGCACCAGGCGTGCGCGGTTCTCGGTGACCTTGGCGCGGTTCTCTTGCTCCATCGCAACGGCCTCGGCCCGGTGGCGTTCGGCTTCCGCGCGGCGTTTCCGCATGTCGGCCTCGGCCTGATCCGCCTGCAACCGCGCGCCGATGTTCTCGCCCACGTCGATATCGGCGATGTCGATCGAGACGATTTCAAAGGCGGTCTGCGAGTCCAAACCGCGGGCCAGCACGGCCTTGGTGATCCGATCCGGGTTCTCCAAGACCTCCTTGTGCGAGTTGGCCGAGCCGATCGCGGTGATGATCCCTTCGCCGACCCGGGCGATGACGGTCTCTTCGGTGGCCCCGCCGATCAATTGTTCCAGGTTCGTCCGCACCGTCACGCGAGCCCGCACCCGCAGTTCGACCCCGTTCTTGGCGATGGCGCTCAGCGTCGTCTTGCCGCTGCGCTGCGGGTCGGGACAATCGATCACTTTGGGATAGACACTGGTCCGCACCGCGTCCAGCACGTCGCGGCCGGCCAAGTCGATTGCGGCGGCGCGGTCGAAATCCAAGTCGATGTTGGCGCGGTGCGCGGCGATGATCGCGTGCACGACCTTCATCACGTCGCCGCCGGCCAGGTAGTGGGCTTCCAGCCGCGATGTGCTGATCCCGCTGCGGCGGTCGATGGGCAGTCCCGCCTGGGCACACATGACCTTGGCCGTGACGATCATCGTCGCCTTGACTTGGCGGAACCCCATTCCGATCAGGCTCAAGATACTGACGTCGGCCCGGGACATGTACGCCTGAAACCACAGCTTGCCGTACGCCGTGATCACGATCAGCAGCACGAAGCCGGCCAGAAGCGCGACGACGGAGACGCCGGCGATCACGAGCCAAGTGACTTGGTCAACTGCCAGCAAGGGCGTTAGGTTGTTCCCCATGACGTTCCTCGTTCCTCACGAAAGGGCAGAACCGCATTCCGCACTACTCGCAAATTTTAACCAGTCCCCCGGGAAAGAAACAACACCCGGCAGGCAGATTCTTCCGGTTTCGGTCAGCTTCCGCCGGGGGCCCGACAGCCGGGCGCCCAACGCGGCTTGCCAGAACGCCGTCAGGCGTTAAGAATAGCGGGATGTCCCGTCGAAAACGCCGCAACTGGCCGTTCCTGATCGCAATCTTCGCCGTGGCCGGCCTGTTGCTGGTCTATGCGGTGGTCGGGCCGTTGATCTCGGCCCTGCTGACGCCTCCGCGCACGCTGCTGGTCCGTCCGGCGCCCGTGCTGGCGGCCTGGGGCGAACGGATTCCGATCCGGCTGTTCGAGTTCTTTATCTTGGCGTGGCTGTTCGTTTTCGGCTCGTGCATCGGCAGTTTCCTGAACGTGGTGGTCTATCGCGTGCCCCGGCGGATGTCGCTGTGGGGTTCGTCGCACTGCCCGCGCTGCCGAGTCAGGATCCCGGCGGTGGACAACATCCCGGTCTTCGGTTGGCTCAAATTGCGCGCCCGCTGCCGCACCTGCCACCTGCCGATTTCCGCCCGCTATCCGCTGGTCGAATTCACCGTCGGCCTGGTGGTCTTGGTCCTGGCCACGCTGGAAATCCTGCTCGCGGGCCTGAATCTGCCCGAGGCGGGCCAGCGTGAAGTGTTGCGGTTGAGCGTCAGCTGGCTGGTCGGCCATCCGCGCTGGGATCTGATCGGGGCCTGCGTGCTGCACTGCGGACTGGTCTGCGTGCTGCTCAGTTGGGCCCTGATTCGCTACGATGGCCACGCGGTGCCTGTCCGCTACGCGGTCGGGGCGTTCGTCGCGGCTTGGCTGCTGCTGGTTGTGGCCCCGCTGCTTCGCCCGGACAGCTGGCAGCCGGGAAGCTGGGACTGGTCCGCCTGGCACGCCGCCTGGGCAAATGGCAGCCGCGGCATACTGGGGATACTCGGCGGCGCTCTGGTGGGAGTGCTGCTGAAGGTGGGAGGACGGCTAGCGGGGCGAAATCGGCCGACGCACGTCACGCCGTCCGACAGCGGCCAGGCGGAACAGAGCGAGGTCGGAACGTACGTCGCACAGCCACGGCGTGTCGACGCGGACGTCGTCCCGGGCCTGGGGCTGGTGGGCATTTGCCTCGGCTGGCCGGCGGCCGTGTCGGTCGGAATCCTGGCGACCGCGGCCCGCTTGATGGGGGCGTTGGCGCTGGGTGTCTCGTCGCGGCTGCAGCCCGCGCCCCTGCTGGGCTACATCTGCCTGGCCGCGTTCGGGCAACTCTGTCTATGGCGCCAATTGAATGAGCTGGCGGCCTGGCTGGGCGGCCCCGCTGGCTTGCCGTACCTGGTGGCCGCCGCCACAATGATGCTGGTTGTGACGTGGCAAGCCAGCGTCCTGGAGCGGATGGCTAGCACTCCGTGACGACGACGCACACCGGAGCGACTCCGTTGCAGTCGGGTTCGATCCAGGCGCGTTCCGCGGCCGCCTCGGCTTCCCGTTGGGTCTTCCAAGCCCGGCGGCTGCCGACGCGTTTCCAGAAATCCTGTTTTCGCAGATATTCCGGATGACTGGTTCCCCGTCCGTCACGCCAATCCACAACCTTCAAGGTAAAGGACATAATCGTTCTCTGTCTCCCGGGAGTTACGTTACAACACGACCGGGTCGCGGCCGTACCGAGCTAAATGTTCGGCCGCCAGGCTCGAAAACTTGAGAGAAACGATGGAAGAAACCGGCGATCCAGTATCCTACCCATGTCGCGTCCAGCGTCCGGGCCGCGCCTGCCGGGCCGCGCCTGCCATCTTGACAGCAGCCACCCAATCGGCGACAAGGAGTACTCTGTCCCTGCATCCCACTCCCACCGGCAGCGACCATGAAAGTCCTGATCGTCGATGACAGCGCGGTGATGCGACGGCTGCTGCGGTCGTCGCTGCAGAAGTGGGAGTACGAGGTCGTCGAGGCCCAGGATGGCGCTCGGGCTTGGGAACTGTTTCAGCGCGAGCGTTTTCCCTTGGTCTTGACCGACTGGCTGATGCCCGAGTTGGACGGGCTGGAGTTGACGCGTCGGATCCGGGCGAGTGAACTGCCCAGTTACGTCTACATCATCCTGCTGACGGCCAAGTCCGAGAAGGAGGACTTGGTGGCGGCCATGGACGCCGGCGCCGACGATTTCCTGGCCAAGCCGTTCGATCCGGACGAACTGCGAGTCCGCATGCGCGAGGGCAAGCGGATGATCGAACTGGAAAGCAAGCTGGCCGAACAGAACCGGGAACTGCGGATGACCCAGGCGGCGCTGGTGCAGAGCGAGAAGCTCGCCAGCCTGGGCCAGCTGGCGGCAGGCATGGCCCACGAGATCAACAATCCCGTGGCCTACGTCACGAACAATCTGGCCGTGCTGAAACGCGATGTCCGCGCGGTGGTCGAAGTGTTGCAGGCGTACCGGCGCGGGGCCGAGGTCTTGGCCCGGGCGGCGCCGCCGCTGGCTGCCGAACTGGCGGAACTCGAAGCGGCCAGCGACTTGGCGTGGATCGAGGAGAATCTGCCGCGGCTGTTCGCCTCGTCGTTGGAAGGACTCGGCCGCGTGCGAAACATCGTCCAGAACTTGCGCGAGTTCGCCCGCTTGGACTCGGCGGACCTGGACGCATTGGACTTGAACGCCGCCCTGACTTCGACGCTGGGCGTTCTCGCCCGCGAGGTCCAGGAAAAGCAGTTGGCCGTGGAAACCCACTTCGGCCAGCTGCCCCCGGTGGTCTGCCGACCCGGCAAGATCCACCAGGTGTTCCACAATCTTCTGTTGAACGCCATCCAGGCCAGCGAGCCCCACGGCATCCTGGAATTGCGGACCGCCGTCGAGCGCGACCAGGCCCTGGTGGAAGTCCAGGACTATGGCTGCGGGATCGCGGCCGAGCATTTGCCGCGGTTGTTCGAGCCGTTTTTTACCACCAAGGCCGTGGGGCGGGGAGCCGGCTTGGGATTGGCCATCTGCTACGGCATCGTCCGCGAGCACGGCGGGGCCATCGAAGTCGACAGTCAACCGGGACGCGGCAGCACGTTTCGCGTCCGCCTTCCTCTCCACGCCGAACCGGCACAGGGAACTCAAGCATGACCGCCAAGAAGAAACATCCGATCCTGCTGGTCGATGACGAGCCGGAGATCCTGTTCTCGTTGCAGGGACTGCTCCGCCGCGAGTTTGAGTTGTACACGGCCGAGAGCGGCGCCCGGGCCTTGGAGATCCTGCAACAGCATCCGATCCACGTGATCATGTCCGACCAGCGGATGCCGGAAATGACGGGCGTCGAACTGATGCACCGCGTCAAGGATGCACATCCCGAAGCGATCCGGATCGTGTTCACCGGCTATGCCGATATCCGGGCGGTCGTCGAAGCCATCAACAACGTGGGCCTGTATCGTTACATCACCAAGCCGTGGGACCCGGACGAACTGATCCAGGTGCTGCATCAGGCGGCCGACCGGTACGAGGCGATCGTCGAGCACGAGCGGCTGCTGGCGGACGTTCAGGCCTACATCCGGCAGGCACAGCAGTGGGCCCAGGAGCTGTGCGGCCAGCCGCCGATCGCGGGAGCCGCGCCGCCGGCCCTGGACGAGTTCGCGGCGCAGGGCGGCGAATTGCTGCAGCGGCTCGAACACGCCGCCTCCCGTCCCACGACCGTTGCGGCAGGCACTTAGATGACCGACAAGCAACCGATGCTGCTGACCGTCTTGATCGAGACGTCCCAATTGCGGTGGTACGTCGCCGGAATCGATCTCCGCGGCGAGGCGCTGCCCCTGCTGCGGTCGGACGTCGGCAATCTGAGTCCCTACGTCGGTATTCCTTTCGACGACCAGGTCAGCTTTCTGCGGCATCGGCTGTCCGGCGTCCTGCAGCGGGGCTGTGATCGGCTGTGGGGCCGCCAGATGAAACCGTGCCAGATCGTCTTTGTCGCCGATGGTCCGTTCGTCCAGGCCGAGCCCGAGTTGACGCCCCGGGTGGCCGAGCACTTTGTCGAGTGGATGACCCGTCCGCCCGTAGTGTACTTCACCGCCAGTGGCGGTTTCGCCGCCGCCGGGCCGCCCGTGCTGAACCAAGTGGCCGGCGAGCCGGACGTCGACCTGCGCCGGGCGCTGGAGATCGGTTTGCCGGCGCTCGGAAACGTTCTAAATGAGCCGGACGCCTGGGAACGGGTGCCG
>CAIYOB010001401.1 GCA_903927685.1 uncultured Planctomycetaceae bacterium | reverse complement strand
TCTCTCGATGGATGAAACGACGCTTCGATTCGCTCGGGCCGCAGTGCCCCTTCAACGAACGCGTGGGACTCGCCGGAGCCGACGTGTGCGAGCCCGAGGAGCACGTGCCGGTACTCATCGAACAGCACAACCGCACGCCCGACGCCCTCGAATTGAAATTCGCCCCGCTGCCCAAGTCCCTCTCGGCAGAATTGACGGCATCGGGCGAGGTTCCCCAAGCGAACTTTGCCAGGGTGAGCGGATATGAAGCCGAGACAATGCCACATCAAGGTGGATCGGAAGAAGCCGATGCCGAGGCGGGCAATCAACGAACGTGGGTGGCTCGACCCACCAAAGATCAACCGTCGTTCCTCGTCTTCGGCCCCTACGACGAATTGCCTCCGGGGAAGTACCTGACGGTTTACCGATTGAAACTCCTGGAAACCACCGACAAGGACATTGCCACGGTCGACGCCTCGATCGATGGGAAGCTGTTCCTGGGGTCCCGCACACTGACTGCCGGCGACCTGCCCACGGGCAAGTTCGCATCCGTGCCGCTGATGATCGAGGTTACCGAACGTCATCGCGATGGGCGTCTGGAGTTCCGCGTCAGCTGGCCCGGGAACGCTTCGCTGGCCCTGGATTCGATCACCGTATTCCGACTCGAGGGGGACGCCTCGAAGCCGCCAAGCCCGAAGGTCGCGCCGCTCGAACTTCGCATCGCCGTGCCGGCCGATTACGAGCAGGTCGTTGCCGCTCGGTCGGACCGGCCAGTGGTCACGGGCGAACTCAATCCCATTTTTCAAGGCACGTACAGCAGCCGCATCGAGTTGAAGCAACAGACCAGAGAGCTGGAGCGGCTGCTCACGACGGCGGAAAAGCTGGGGGTGATCTGCAACTGGCTCGGCGTGCCAACCGACGACCCGGCGGTTTGGCGTGCCTGGGAACCGGTGCTGTTCAACCAGGCCCACGATCTCGCATCCGGCGTGATGACTGATCGCGTGTACGGCGACACGCTCGCCGGCAACGACTTCTCCAGGCGTCTGGCCGTCGAGTTGGTCGACACCGGCGTGGAACGTGTGGCGGCGAAGATCGACACCCGGGGCGACGGCATCCCCCTGGTCGTTTGGAACACGCTCGGCTGGTCCCGGTCCGACGTCGCGGAAGCGGATGTCGAGATCGCCGCCGCCGGCGTTCGTCATCTGCGGCTCGCCGACGGCGCGGGACAAGCGGTGCCGCACCAAATCGTCTCGGCCGAGCGTTCCGCGGACGGAGGGCTGTTGCGGGCGCGGATCGCCTTCCTTGCCCGCGATGTCCCGGCGCTGGGCCATGCGGTTTATCACGTGCGGCCGGAATGTGCCGCGCCGCTCGGGTCCGAGCCGCCCGCGTCCCCCGCGGCCGGCCCGCCGAACGAGCCGGGCGTGATCGAAAATGAGTACTATCGGGTGACGTTCAACCCAGCCGGCGGTGCGATCACCGGAATCCTGGTCAAGGCCGGCCAGTGGCAAGCGCTGGCCGGGCCGGTAGTCGTTTCGCGCGCGGAAGATCGCGGCGATTTCTGGGAGATCGGTCGCCCGCTGGACGGCGGCAGCCGCATCGCCATGACCGGCAGGCAGGCGGTCCCGCAGCCCGGCCAGGCCATCTTTAGCGGCGTTGGAACCGCCGCACCCGGCGCGGCCGAGGCCGGACCCGTGTTCTCCGAGTTCAGCGCCGCGCACCCGTTCGGCAACGGCGCGTTCAGCACGCGCGTCCGGCTCTATGCGGGGCTGCGCCGCATCGACATCCGCACGCAGCTCGTCAACAACGAGAAATTCGTCCGTTACCAGGCTTTGTTCCCCACGTCGATCCAAGGCGGCCGCACGGTCCACGAAATCCCTTTCGGGGCTGTGGAGCGGCCCGCGGCCATCGAGTTCCCGGCGCAGAATTGGGCCGACTACGGCGACGGGAAACAGGGCGTCGCCGTGTTGAACCGCGGCCTGCCGGGCAACCTGACCACCGACGGCACGATGCTGCTCTCGCTGGCTCGGGCGACGGCGATTGTCGCCTACGGATTCGGCGGCGGCTACGAGCCGGGCATGTCGTCGGACAGCGGATTCGAGCTTGGCCGGCAACTGACCTTCGACTATGCCTTGGTCCCGCACGCCGGCGATTGGCGCCAAGCCGGCGTCTATCGTGATGGGATGGAATTCAACCATCCGCTGTTGGCCCGTACGGCGGGCACGCATTCCGGCGTGCTGCCGAAACGCTGGGGGCTTCTGGACATCGCCCCGCAGAACGTCGTCGTTTCCGCCTTGAAGCCGGGTGCCGACGGGATAGCGGTCCTGCGGGTCTACGAGGCCGCAGGGCAGCCGACGAAAGCCGCGCTCCGGTTCTCTGCGACGGTCGAGGCAGCCGAAGAAGTCAATCTCATGGAGGACCCGGGCAACAAGCTGGCCGTGGCCGACAACGGGCTGCAGTTCGACTTGCGGGCCTGGGAAATCAAGACCATCAAGCTGCGGTTGGGTACTCACGCGGCACTGTCTCGCTAGGTGGGAGGAACGTCATGCCCTTGGAATCGATCCCGCGATTGCTGGCCGGTTGCCGGGCGGGCGGCTATGCCGTCGGCTACTTTGAGAGCTGGAACCTGGAGTCGCTCCAGGGCGTGCTCGATGCCGCCGAGCTGACGCGGTCCCCCGTGATCGTGGGTTTCAACGGCGAGTTTCTCAGCGGCCGCGGCCGGCTGGCTCCCGAACGCTTGGCGTTGTACGGAGCGCTGGGAAAGGCCGCGGCGGAATCGTCGTCCGTGCCCTGCGGCTTCATCTTCAATGAGTGCCCCGACGACGCCTGGGTACTCGCAGCCGTCGAGTCCGGTTTCAATCTGGTCATGCCCGCGGATCCGAGCTGTTCGTATGACGACTATGCCCGGCGGGTCAAACGCATCGTCGCTCACGCTCACGCTCGGCAGGTGGCCGTCGAGGCGGAACTGGGCGAGCTGCCTTGGGGCCCGGCGGGAGCCGCCGCGCATCCGGGGCGGTTGACCGATCCGGATGCCGCCGCGCGATTCGTGGACGCGACCGGCGTGGATCTGCTGGCCGTCAGCGTCGGCAACGTCCACGTCCAGACGACCGGCGAAACGGACCTCGACTTGGAGCGACTGGCGGCGCTCGGCTCGCGCGTGCCGGTTCCGCTCGTGCTGCACGGCGGGACGGGAATCGCCCCGCAATCGCTGCCAGCCGCGATTCGGCTCGGCGTCGCCAAAGTCAACTACGGGACGTACCTGAAGCAGGCTTACTTGAAGGCCGTCCGTTCCGCGGTTTCGCAGGAATTCGCCGATCCGCACGACATCCTCGGACGCGGCGGCCCGCAGGATGTTCTGGTCGCCGGCCGCCTTGCGGTGCGCGACGCGGTTCTCAAACGGATCGGACGGTTGGGTTGCTGCGGAAGGGCC
>CAIYOB010001400.1 GCA_903927685.1 uncultured Planctomycetaceae bacterium | reverse complement strand
GTTGTCGAAGTCGATGCCGAGCGTTTCACCGTGCGTGAGCAGGGCATGGCCGACCTCGTGCCCCATGACGAACAGCAATTCCTGGGAACTCAGCGAGGCGATCAGACCAGAGTGCAGGCACATCACCAGTCGGTTGCCCTTTTTCGAGGGCAGGCAGAATGCCTGGTGTTCGTAACCGGCCCGGACAAACAGGTCAAGGGGGTGCCCCAGACGCAGGATTCTTGTCAGCATCCGGCCCAGATTGTGCAGCTTGGGCGTAATGGCTTCATCGACGCGGTATCCGTCGGTCATCAGCCGTACTCGCTGCTGAGTTCTGGCCTTCTTACGTTCCTCGTCGAGTGCCGTGATGCGGCGGAGCAGGTCTTCGTCCTTCCACATCAACTCGTGGACGTGCGTCTCGACGGCGCATCGCACCAGGGTCGGGTCGAAGCCGGGCACAACCGGTGCGACGGTAACACTCTTCGAGGCAGGCGAAACGACAGGCGGGCTGGCCAGTCGTTCAGGCACGCCTCCGGCGGAGGGTGCTGGGGGCAAGCTGCTGCTCGGCACAGGAGCGTTCGTGTCCATGTGTTTCCTCCTACGAAGCAACGGAGTCAATTTCAGCCGCTATCTGGACGATAGTTGGGGGTACGGTGCTTCTCGATCTTAGCGGCCGAGACCGTGCAGTGGTAGCCGCCGCGCCCGACAGCCGTCGCCCGACACGCCGTCGGCAGGCTATTGGACATTATGCCGTTCGCCTCTGGTGTCATGCAGCAGGTCTTTCATCCCCAACGCTTCTCGGAGATCGTCCGGCAGGACATCGAAATCGGGCGCAACCACAACCCGCCCCTTCCACTGTCCACCTCGTCGTTGCTCCGGAGGTGCTGCAGTCGTCGGAGCGGGGGGCAGAAAGTCGACTCGCGCCACGGTCCCATCAGGCACGTGCAGCGGCTCGTCGAACACAATCCTCCCGTCTCGAACCTGTCCCATTTCGGGATTATCCCTCGCGCCGTGCCGCGAGCGAAGACCCGACAGGGCAAATTTACGCTCTGTCACAACGCCCGTCGCGCTGAAGGCCCTCAAGGACATCGAACAACTCGCCCAGGATCAATGCGGTGGCGCCCCAGATGTGCCGGCCTTGAAACGTGATGCACGGGGCCCGGAAGGACAAGTGGCCGCGGACGATCGTGTGCGTTGCGTGGTTTTGTTCGTTCAGCAGATGGGCAATGGGCACTTCGAGCAACTCGGCGACTTCGCGCGCATCCGGTTGGAACGTTGGACGCTGTGGCGTGATCGCGACGAACGGGTGGACCAGGAAGTTGCTCGCGTAGACGTGGATCGGGGGCAGCGCACCGAGCAGCCGGACGATTGCGGGATCGACCCCCAACTCCTCGTGCAACTCCCGTAGCGCGCAGGCTTGAGGCAACTCGCCCGGTTCGCCGCCTCCGCCAGGTAGACTGATCTGGCCCGCATGCTCGCTCATCGAACCCGGCCGCAGAATCAGCGGCAGCTGCCACTGGCCGCGGGCCGGGTACAGCAACGCGACGACAGCCGCCGGCCGGGCGTCCGGGCCGGCGGGACCGCGATGCCGGCCGTAGCACAGTTCCGGCGAGAAACGCCGATAACAGACGCGTCTCGCCGCCGGGGCGGCCAAGCGTTGTCGGAGCAACTTGGCAAGTGCCTGCACGGTCTCTTCGGCCAGCGGAGTGTCGGCGCTAGGGATGGTCAACGACATACACCTCGTAGACGCTGGGGGTGATCGAAAGCGCCGGCGGATAAACCCGCCGGAACAGCAGGGGCCGGGCGCTGGCACTGCGGTCCAGCACGACGTAATCGGCGCCGTACTTCTGGGCCAATTCGCGCAATCCCGACTCGCCGTGTGCGACGAGTCCCCCAGCCGCGACCTTGCGCGGGTACAGGTCCCGTTGTCGCTGCCACCACTCGCCCAGTCGCACGGCGTCTTGGGGAACGTCTTTCCCGCAACACACCTCGCTGCGTTCGGCGTACCATTTGAACGTCTGCTGCATTTTCGGCGTGATGAAACAGGCGTCCGTCGGCGTGTTCTCGGCGATCCACCGGCAGGCTTGCCGCCAATCATCATAAGTGCGGTCGGTTCGCGCCGGATCGTCGGGCCAGGCCGGCAGGACCTGGACATCGGCCTGCGGCCGCAAGTCGCTGCGCCGCTGGTAGTTCGTCCAAGCCAGATGCCCTCCGGCGGCGAGGACGGCGACCACCAATGCCGCGGTGCCCCACGCCGGGCGAGTGGCCCGCAATGCCAGTACCCAGCCGACGACCGCCAACGCTGCGCCCGCGGCCAGGATGGCGTCGCTGAGTCGGTACCAGTAGTACCGCAACAACCCGGCAGCCACATCCAAATGATACAACAGCGATTGGTCGATCACGATGCCCAGGATCGCGATCAGCACTGCACCGCCGACGAAACCGCGCAGCGGCCGTTGCCCCACGACGCCGGCGGACAACTGGCACGGCGTGGCCCGGCAAGCCGCCAGCCACAGGAGCAACAGGAAGGCGTGCCGAGCCATGTAAGCGTGGGGAAAGCGGTGAAAGACGAGGTGGTGAGGCAACCGTCCGTAGACGTAAATCATGTTCGCCTGGCGGATCACCTCCGCCTCCACGCCGCGGTTCAACAGCAGCGCGGGAATCAAGCCAGGCAACGCCAAAACGAGGCCGGCGCACAGCGCCGGCAGCATCTTGACGAACGGCGGGCGACTGTGCTGACAGGACAGCCAACTGCAGCCCGCGGCCAGCAGCGACCAGCCGCCCACCAACGGATGAAAGGCCGTCGCCACGCCCAACAGAATCCAGGCCGCATTCCAGCGCTGCCGGAGCAGCGAGCCGAGTGCAAAAAAGACCAGCGCATACGCCAGTCCCTTGGCTTCGACGCCGCCCACCACCCACTCGCCCGCCATGTGAAACCGGTTATTGAACAGGAGGAACGCACAGGCCGTCAGCAGTGACGCAAACGGCTGGGGAACCACCGCCCAGCTCAAACGCCGCCACGACCAGGCCAGCAGGCTCCAAGTCAGGAAACGGCCCACCCAAGCAACCAAGTCCAACGGGGCCAGTCGCGTCAGCCAGCCGAAGGTCCAATAGAAGACGAGATGGGCGTCCGCCGACGTCAGGAAGTGGTCCGTGGGGCACCAGTCGGGCTGCCAGTAGTGCTTCGCCTTGGCCAGGTAGTGCGCTTCGTTGACGTCCGGCGGCGGCCAGCCGGCGTACAGAAAGAACAACAGGAAGATCAGCGCAACTTCCAGCGCGGCTGCCCAGCGACTGGTCCACCGTTGGTTTCCGTCCTCGGCTTGTGTCACGATGGGACCTCGACTGGTGAGGGATGCTACGGAAGATTATAACACAATCTGACGACCAAACGTTTGGGACTTGCGCAGGCAGTAGTTAGAATGATGGCAGCCGTGACGGCGGGGCAGGAAACCCGGTCCCGCGCACGACGATGAGGATATCCGCTGTTTCTGAGATGGAAATACTCCTATGGCCGTTTCCACTTATCGGCGCGTCGTTCGAGATCGGATCATTCGCGAAGCGGAGGGTTATTTGGAGTTGCTGATGGCGTGCCCGTCCCGCTGGGATCTGGACGCCACGGTACGCGATCCGGTGGCGCAACGGGCGCTGGACGCCCTGGAGCAGTTGGACGCCTCCGAGCAGCATTCGGCCTACGTGCTGTACTTGCAGGGCTTGGCCTATCGAGCCATGGAGCGTCACCACGAGGCCATTCCACCGTTGCGGGAATCCGCCGACGCGGACCCCGAAGACGCGCACGCCTTGTTGGCGTTGGCGTGGTGCTACAAACGGATCGGCCGCTTGAATCTGGCGATCCAGGCCCTGCAGGAAGCCCTGGCCGTCGACGACGACCAAGCTATCGTGCACTACAATCTCGCCTGCTACTGGAGTCTGGCCGGCAGTCCCGAAATCGCTCTCGATCACCTGGCGACTTCGTTGAAGATCGATCCAAAATACCGCGAGTTGGCCGAAGAGGAAAGCGATTTCGATCCCATCCGCCGCCACCCCGGATTTCGCGAACTGACCAGCGTGATCGTCTGATTCAGTGCTGGTATCCACGCGGCGTCAGCGGACGGCGCCGCCCAGTCTCGTCACTCGTCCACAGGCCCTCGCCGGCGATAAAATGCCCGATTCGGGTCAGGGGCACTTCCAGCGGCTGTTCCGCCACCAACCGCTCGGCTTCCTCGGAGGGAACCGCCAGGAGCAGCTCAAAATCCTCGCCGTCGCCCAGCGCGTGGTCCAGGGGCGTCGCCCCGCCTCCGCGGCGGTCCGCCAAGCGGTACGCGTCGGCCGCGATCGGGACGGCCGACAAGTCCAACACGGCCCCGCAGCCGCTTTCCTGGGTCAGGCGGAGCAAATCCAGGGACAGCCCATCGCTGACGTCGATCCCGGCGTGCAGGCGATAGCGGTCGTTCAGCAGCAGGGCTTCGCGGACGCGCGGCGTGAAGTGGAAGTGCCGGCCCAGGATGCTGCCGCCGAAGCTGCCGGTCACCAGAATGGCATCGCCGGGTCGCGCCCCGCTGCGCAGCAACGGCCCGCGCTCTGTCGGTTCGCCGAGAGCCGTGATGCTGATCACCAGCGGACCGTCCCAGGCGTTGGTGTCCCCGCCGGCGATCGCGATGTCGAACTCGGCCGCCAGCGGCAGCAAGCCTTCGTACAATCGCTGAGCCATTTCCAGTGCCCGCGGCCGCGGCAGCGTCAACGACACGATCGCCGCCACCGGCCGAGCGGCCATGGCAGCCAAGTCGCTGAGGTTCACCGCCAGCGATTTCCGGCCCACCAGCCGCCCATCGCACTGGTCCCAGACAAAGTCGACGCCCTCGTTCAGCATGTCACTGGTGACCACACAGCGGGCATCCGCCGCCAGTTGGACGATGGCGGCGTCGTCCCCCGGCCCCAGCAACACGCGGGGATGGGGAGCCAACAGGGGCCGCAGCCAAGAGACGAATTCTGCTTCCATGCTTGGATGAACGCCGTGTGAAGGAACGCGGGGGTCGAGTCCCAGACGCTTCGCCGTGGCCTGTTGCCGCGTGATTTCGCCGACTCTAAACCGGGGTCAGCAAATCGGGGTCAGCCAGTTCGCCACGTGCAACCCTCGGACGCGCGAGAAATGTTCCTCATTGTTGGTCACCACCGTGGCGTCCAAGGCGAAGGCATGGGCCGCAATCAGCAGATCCATCGAGCCGATGGTCTGGCCGCTCGCCTCGAGTTCATGCCGAATTCGCCCATACTGTCCAGGGCAGGAAATCGCGTCATAGTCGTAGACGTCAAACGGCGTCAGGATTTTTCGTACCGCGGCGATTTCCCGTTCATAATCCCCGCTGTTGCGTGCCCCAAACTCCAACTCCGATACAGTCAGTGCCGACAGGCCCACGGAATCGCCAGCCGCCTGGGCCGCCTGGCACCGCGCCACCAACGTCGCGGCGCGGTGTCGCTGACCTGCCTGGCGCACCCTGGCTTTCGTCCCCCGGATCATGAAAATGAGCAAGTCCGTGTCGAGCAAGTAGATCATCGTCGCCACTTTCGCGACTGGGGCGCCGGCTGGCTTCGGCCCCCGGCCATGAAATCAGCGGACAGCTCCTCGACCCCCTCGAAGAATACCTCCCAGGGATCGCGGGGAATGACCAGGAAACCTTCCGGGGTCTTCTTCAAGTAGACCTCGGCCGTTTCCACACGGAATTCCTTCGGCAAACGGATCGCCTGGCTGCGTCCGGTTTGGAATACTTTGGCCGTCTGCACCGCTCGCACCTCCAACCCTTGGATATACCAAATGATATACGGCACAGCCGGCGTGTCAAGATCATCCGCTGGCGATCGAAAGGCAAGCGGACTGGACTAAGTCCCCAATAACTCGGACCCCTGATGGGCCACTCCGTGAACCCCTTGGGCTGCCATCGACGATTCTGCAAGAGTTCAGTTCCGTTCCGCTCGCCGCCCCGCCTGGGCAACGGAGTCCTGGCGGACCTGCATGAAACCGTACAGGGTCTCGCCGCCCCGCAGGATGAAGAACTTGAGTGGCTGGAACGTCTCGAAGTCGCCGTGGTTCAGGACGTACTCGACATTGTCCTCGGACACCGTTTCCCAAACGTGCATCCCAACCAGGATGTCACCTGTGCGAATACCTTGTTTCCCCGCCGGGCTGTCGGGCCGGACGGCCAGGACCCGCATTCCGCCACGATAGCGCGACGTCGAGCGTTGGCAATCCTCCTTGGACGCCGGGGTCAGTTTCATCCCCAGTGTGCGCCAGGTCCGCTGGGCAAAATCATCGCTCGCCAGTGGGGCGGCGGACGAGGGGAGGACGAGTTCCAAGGACTGGTCCTGGCCGCCCCGTCGCACGCTCACCAACAGCGACTGGCCGCTCGGCCGCCCGAGCAGGGCCCGCTCAAAGTCGATCGCCCGCTTCACCGGCACTTGATCGACGGCCGTGATCACGTCGCCGGGCTGCAGTCCGCTGCGGGCCGCGCCGCTGCCTTCCCGCACGCCAACCACGGTAAAACACCGTTCGCTGTCGGCGGCGCGGGTTTCGCCTACGACGCCGTGCACAACACGCTCGACCTGCTCGACGCTGACCAGTCGCGCGGCGATTTCCAACACCTCGTCCACGGGGATCGCGAAGCCGATTCCCTGGGCGCCGACGCGGACCGCGACGTTGATGCCAATCATTTCGCCGTCGATGTTCAGCAGCGGGCCTCCGGAATTGCCCGGATTGATGCTGGCGTCCGTCTGAATCAGATCGTGGTACTTCTGGGTTGCGCTGACCTGGACTTCGCGGTGCAACGCACTGATGATCCCCCGCGTGACCGTATGCTCGTAACCGAAGGCGTTCCCCAGGGCGATCACCGGCTCGCCCGGCATCAAATCGCTGGAGATGCCGCACGGCATGACCGACAGCGGGGCGTCGGCATCGATCTTGATGACGGCGAGATCCATCACCGCGTCATTCGACACCAAGCGGGCGACGAAGCCGCGGCGGTCGGCGAGAGTGACCTGGATGGTCTCGACGTTTTCGACGACGTGATAGTTGGTCAGGATGTAGCCCCGGGCATCGATAATCACTCCGGTGCCCATCCCGTTCACCTGCCGAAACGGCTCGCCTCCGCCGGGGTCCGAGGCGTCACCGCGAATGAGCTTGCGGCCCTGGATATTGACCACCGCGTTGCGGACGCGTTCGACGGCTTCCACAATCGCCGTCCGCCGCAACGACGAGGCGTGTGCTGGCAACGGCGCGGCAACCGTGGACAGGCCGCCGGCCAGAGCTAGCCATGCTACTGTCAAGAGCCCCGCCGGTAGACGTGTCCGCATTTTTTGCATCGGAACTCGTGTCTATGAAGGATGGGGTCGGACCGCATCACTCGTCCGGCGACAGTGGCAGGCCACGCTGGCCAGTCCCTCTGCGTGCCGCGCGCAGAATACGATTACGAAGAGGTTCATCGGCCTGACGGTTTTGCCAGCTTGACCGACGAAAAGCGCCGTCGGTACAGTCAACCTAGCTTGCCGGAAAAAGGACGCGAGCCACCTAACATGGGTGGGTAAGCAGGAGGCACCGCCAAAGCGAATCGCCCCGAATCGCGGAGAATCGCGAAAAAAGTTGAAGTTTCCGCGGTCAGATTCCCATCCGTCCCAAGCCGTCGATCAGGCGGCCCAGGATGCCGGTCACCGTGGGATGCGATTCCTCGAACTCCTCCGCGGCGTCATGCAACCGATCCAGCAACGACTGCGGAGCGCGCTCGCCGGGCGCGGCCGCGTGCAGCGCGGCCAGGATGTCCAGCACCGCTTGCTCGAGCACGGCACGCGTCTCGTTGTCGACGTGCTCGAGCGAACGCAACTCGTCTTCCAGTTCGGCGACAGTGGATTTGAGTCGGTCAGTATACTCGGTCATGGGCCTGCACGTCCGATTCCGGGAAGCTTACCGCGGGGCGAACCGAGCCCCGCCGCCATCTTTATTGTATATCCGATGGCGGGGGAAGGGGGCAAGCCCCGTCAGCTGCCCCGTCAGCTGCCCCGTCGGCAGTTCGGGTGCCAGGTTTGAACGTTGCACGTATGGAGAGGATTGGAATCCGGCGGAGTTCCGCGCTGACGGCGCAGCGGGCAGGGGAGCTTGTTTTTCGCTGCGACGCCCAGTGAAATAGACAGCGTGGGCGTCGGCCGCGCCGCCGCCTGTCCTCGCGGTGGCGAGCCAACTTTGATTCCAGGAGAAACGTCCGATGATGCCGCTTTCTTTCCTCCGTACTGCCGTTCCTGACGTCCAGCCGCACGCGTCCCCGGTCGACCGGCGCCGGTTTCTGCAGGCGACCGCCGCGGCCCTGGCGAGCGCCGGCTGGATCGGGCCGGCACGGGCCGGGGACGCCAAGTCGCCGCCGGCCAAGATCCTCGTCGGCGCACATCCCTGGGTGTACGCCGCCACGCAACCCAAGTACGACATCTACCCGATCCTGGACAGCATCTTTGCCGACATGCGCTATGCGGGCCTGGACGGCATCGAGTTGATGCACACGGCGCTGTACCCGGAAGGCGCGGTCGCACGCATCAAGGCGTTGTCGGCGGAGCATCAGCTGCCCGTGATCGGAACCTCGTACGGCGCCGCGATGTGGGATAGCCAGCAGACGAGTGCTGTGCTAAAGGACGCCGAATTGGTCATCGACCGCCTGGCTCAAGTCGGCGGCCGCACGCTGGGCATCTCGGTGGGCGATCCCGGCCGCAAGAAAACGCCGGGGGAATTCGATTGCCAGGCCGAGGTGTTGCGCAAGATTCGGGCGATCGGCCAGACTCGCGGCGTCGTGGCCAACCTGCACAACCACACGTACGAAGTTCGCGACGACCAACACGATCTGCGCGGCACCCTGGAGCGCCTCCCGGATTTTCCGCTCGGCCCCGATCTGAACTGGCTGGTCCGGGGCGGAGTCGATCCGGTTGCGTTCATTCGCCAGCACCAGCGGCAGATCGTGTTCTTGCACCTGCGGGACCAGCTGTCCGCGGGCCGTTGGTCCGAGGCGTTGGGCGAGGGCGACATGGACTACGCCGCCATTGCCGCCGCCCTGCGCGAAGTCGGTTTCTCGGGCGACGCGATCATCGAATTGGCCCACGAACGCGACTTCCAGCCCACGCGGCCGTTGCGCGAGAGCCTGAAGCAGAGCCGCCAGTTCGTGCGGCAGGTCTGCGGGTGGTAGCCCCGGCTAGCCCAGATACTCGTTCGCCGGGCGGCCCGTGACGCCGGGCGTGACGGCGAACAGACTGCCCGCGTGCGGCTGGTCCGCCAGTTGCTGGTCGGTCAGGCCGTGCCGCGCGGTGGTGATGTACAGCCGATCCAGGTTCGGGCCGCCGAAGGCGCAGGAAGTCACGCGGGCGACCGGCAGGGGAATTTCCTGCAGCCGACGCCCGGCCCGGGGATCCCAGCGACTGATGCGGCCGCCCTCCCAGTGGGCAATCCACAACATGCCTTCCACATCCAGTGCCATCCCGTCCGGACGACCGATGCCGGCAGGGAACGTGATGATCGCGCGGCGATTGGAGATCTCGCCGCTGTCGGCGTCGTAGTCAAAGGCGGCGACTTGCAGGGTGGGCGTGTCGATGTAGTACATCGTCCGCTGGTCGTCGGTCCAGTCCAAGCCGTTCGACGTAGTCACACCGCCCAGCACGTGGCGAACCGTGCCGTGGGTGTCCAGGCAGTACAGGCTGGCCGCGGCCGGCTGGCGGATCAAGCTCATCGTACCCGCCCAGAACCGCCCGCGTGGATCGCACTTGCCGTCGTTGAACCGATTGTCGGGCAAATGCTGTTCGGGACTGGCCACCAGCTTCAGCTCTTGGCGGTCCAGGTCAAAGACTCCCAGGCCGTGCTGGGCCGCCAGCACCAGACCGCCCGAGCGCCGCGGGACCGCGGCCCCCACCATCTGATTCACCTGGTAGACCACATCGGGCTCGCCTTGCGGATCGTGCACGTGAATCCGTCCCGCCGTGATATCGACCCAATACAGCCGCCGCTCGCGGGGATGCCACACCGGGCCTTCGCCCAACGCGGCGCGAACGTCAAGAACCAAATCGACTTGGGGTGGCGCCATATTCCGGTCTCCGCTACTTGCCGCTCAACGCACTGCGACTCGGACTTGCTGCTCCGGGGGGACTGCAGCAGGAACAGCCGCTCCCCCGGTACGGCTTGCGACTATTGAACTCGGTACGCGCGGCCCTGTCCAGCGGTCCGGATGGCGTGCCAAGGCGGCCGCATCATGGTATACTCTACCTGTGGAGCCCGTAGCTGTTGCTCGCCGGCCGCAAGGCCGCCGTGGAGTGCCTGATCGGGGAGGCGGGGCAATGAAGGCGAGTGCTCGAAGCCTGGCAACCGTGGCGCTGCTGGCCGCCGGCGGACGTGGCGAAGCGGATGCCGCGGGCATTCAGATTCAAAACGCCGGCGTCGAGGTCTTTCGATACTCGGTCCGCCAGGACGGGGAGACCGCGTGGAGCAAAACGTTCGACTTGGCCCCCGGCCTGACCCACACCCTGCCAGCGGCCCGCTCGATCGTGATTAGCTACTGGACCGACCAACCACGATTCATGCCCCTGCAGCCCGGTCAGGCGTATCGGATCCAGGACGTGCGCCGCGGTGAGTTGAAGCCGGTGACGTTGGTGCTCAGGCCGGCGCCGGCCGCGGCAACGCCCGGGCCCGCGCCACCGCCGCCCGCCAGCGTGGGGCAAGCCGACAAGCGAGGAAGTCCGGTCTCGGCGACGGCCGCACCGAGCGGCGAGCCCCCGCTGCGCATCGTCCGCGTGCGGGCGTTGGCGGACGCGACCTATCGGCGAGTCGTGGACGATTGGAGCCAACGGATTCGGACCGTGGTCACCGCCGCCTCGGATTACTTTGAAGCGAATTTCCGGATCCGGTTTCAATTGCTCGACATTGCCCCCTGGGAGTATCGCGGAGTGGCGCGGCATCCGGAAAGCCGTTTGCAGGCCCTGCTGGCGATGGAGCCGGAAGACGCCGAGTTGCTGATCGGCTTCATCGGATTCGGCGAGTTCTACACGGCCGGTGAGCGGACCTACATCACCGGCCTGTTGGGAATGGGGATGCCGTTCGGGCAACACGTCATGGTTTCGGGCGATGACCATTTCCACGTGAATCGAGACAAGGTCGTGTTGCTGCACGAATTGGCTCACGTGTTCGGCGCGTTCCACGTCGACAACCGCCGCTCGCTGATGTACCCCATTCACTCCGGGGTTCCCACGGAGGTCCTGGCCGAGGGCCAATTCGAACTCGAGCCGCCGTTGCGGGAAGTGATCATGGCGGCCCGCAACCTGGACTTTCGGCGCGGCGTCGCCAGTCTTGATCCGCCCGTCCGGCAGCGGATCCAGGCGTTGGCGCGGCAGTATCGCGTGTCCCGCGAGGCTCGCGCCCCGAGCCCGGTGGGGCTGGCCCGAGTCATGCAGGAACTGCGGGAAAACGCGCAAGGCAAGGTGGGCCGTCCGGCGGACTCGACAGCGGACGATTCGTCGGCGGGCCCGCAATCAGACGAGATCCTGCGCCCCGGAGACAAGGTGCGGGTGAGCTCCGCGGAGACACCGCTTCGCGCCGGTGAGCTGACCCTGGCCGGCCTGCCGTTCGGCGAGTTGTTGGAGGTCGAGGAGCAACAGGACGGATGGGTCCGAGTCATCGCCAGCGAGCGCAGCGTGTGCGGCTGGATCCCGCTCAAGTCCCTGGCCGACGGGGGCAACGCGGGCCCAATCCGAATCGGCCAGTCCCTCGTCACGGCCACCGAGCTTGAGGTCACCGTCGCGGATCGCGTGGTGGCGACCTTGCCCCCGGGAATCACCGCCAAGATTAAGGACATCCAGCAGGAGCGAGTCGAAATCCTGGCCGGCCGGCAGGAAGTCGCCAAGTACACCGGCGGCAAGCTGGTCTTCGAGCCGCTCGTCCAGGGCTGGGTCCTCCGCCAGCACGTGGCACGAACCGCCACAGCCGACTTGACGGAATGAAGCCGGCGGGCCGATTCCCGGGCCGATTCTCTCGACACGATTCTCTCGCAGCGGGGCTGCCGCCAGCCACGGAAAATGTTAGACTCACCCGAGCGCTGCCCCGCGGAATCACTCCCTGTCGCGCAGTGGCATCCGGGAAGATCCGCGGGCGTGCGCCCGTTGGCGTTCACGCAAGGGCGTACCGGTGGGCGAAGCCTGTCGAAGACCACACGCTCCCGCGCGAACGCCGGCGAGGTGAACGCCCGGGCAGGTGTGGAAGCGAAGTCCCCAACGGAAGGACGAAGATGACCAAGTCCCCTCGCATTCTCGGATTGTGCCTGCTCCTTCCCCTGGCCGCCGCTGCCGCCGAGGCGAAGCGGCCGAATATCATCCTGATCATGGCCGACGATTTCGGCTACGAGTGCGTTACGGCCAACGGCGGGCAGAGCTATCAGACGCCGCATCTGGACCGGCTGGCAGCGGGCGGGCTGCGGTTCGAGCGTTGTCACGTCCAGCCGCTGTGCACGCCGACGCGCGTCCAACTGATGACGGGCCGCTACAACGTGCGGAACTATCTGCAGTTTGGCATGCTGCTGCGGGCGGAGACCACGTTCGCCCAACTGCTCAAGCCGGCTGGCTACGCGACCGGGATTTGCGGCAAGTGGCAACTGGGACGCGAGGCGGACTCGCCGCAGCACTTCGGCTTTGACGAAGCCTGCCTGTGGCAGCACACGCGGCGCCCGCCGCGCTACGCCAACCCGGGGCTGGAGTACAACGGCGTCGAAAAAGACTTTACGCAAGGCGAATACGGGCCGCAACTGGTCAACGATTTCGCCCTGGATTTCATTACCCGCCACAAAGACGGGCCCTTCTTTCTGTACTACCCGATGATCCTGACGCACAATCCGTTCCAGCCGACGCCGGACAGTCCGGACTGGGATCCGCAGGCCGTGGGCGAAAAGGTCAACGATCAGGTGAAACACTTTGCCGACATGACCGCGTGGATGGACAAGATGCTCGGCCGCCTCGATGCAAAACTCGGCGAACTGGGCATCCGCGACAATACCCTGCTGTTGTTCCTCGGCGACAACGGTACGCTCGGCAGCGTGACCAGCCGGTTCCAGAACGCGGACTATCGCGGCGGCAAGGGCAACTCGACCAGCCACGGCACGCACGTGCCGTTGATCGCCAGTTGGCCGGCGGTAATCGACGCCGGCCGTGTCAATGGCGACTTGATCAGCAGCACCGACTTTCTACCCACGATTTGCGAGGCGGCCGGCGTCAGCGTGCCCGTCGGCACGGACGGTGTCAGCTTCCTGCCGCAGCTGCGCGGCGAGCCGGGGACTCCGCGACAGTGGCTGTACAGCTGGTATTCGCCGCGCCAGCAAGCGAATATGACGGTCCGCGAATGGGCCTTCGACCAACGCTACAAGCTGTACCGCGACGGGCGCTTCTTTGACCTATCGGCCGACCCCGAGGAGAAGTCGCCTCGGCCAATCGACTCGTTGTCCGGCGACGCTGCCGCGGCGGCGCGAAAGCTGCAAGCGGTGCTGACGCAGTTGGCGAACGCCCGCCCGGCAGAACTCGACCGGCAGTTCCTGGACAGCATGCAGGACCAGCCGGCTCCCAAGGCCCAGAAGAAACGGCAACGCCCCTAGATTATGGAGCAACGGAAATGAAACGACGCGAGTTTACCGGGTATGCCGCAGCCGCTTCGCTGCTGGCTTGCCAGCCGGCGCTGAGCCAGCCCGTCCGTGCGGGCGAGGAGCCGAGCGGGACCGCAGGCGGCCCAACTACGCCGGCGGGCAAGTTGAACCTGACGATCCCGCGAGTGGATATCGCTTTGGTCTGCAGCAACTTTCAACAGTCGCTGCGGTTCTATCACGACCAGTTGGGACTGGAGATCGTACAGGACCTGCAGATCCCCGCAGCGGTGGCGCAAGGCGCGGGTTTGGCGCCGCGTGGCTTTCGCCAGGTTCGCCTGCGCGCGGGCCAGAACCTGATCAAGCTGATGGAAATCGCCGAGGCCCCGCCGCAGCGCACGGCCGACTTTGCCGCCGGCGTCCGCTGGCTGACGTTCTTTGTGGACGACTTGGCCAAGACCGTCGAACGGCTGAAGGCGGGCGGCGTCCAGTTCCTGGCGGACCCGGTCGCCGCACCTGATGCCGCCGGAGTCGCCTGTGCGGTAGACCCCGACGGCTTGTTGATCGAGTTGGTCCAGCTGTAAAGCGGACCAGCAGTCGCGCCACGGTAACGGCTGTTGTCGGTGAGGCCCGGCGTCGCGATGCGCGGTCTAATCGTCCAGGACCCGCATCCGCACGCTGTTCCCGTGGACGCAGGGCAGGCGGTCGATTTCCCGGGTGGCTGCGGCGGCGTCGCCTTCGGCGGCGGCATGCGTCATGACGACCAGCGGGACCGTGTCCGCGACGCCGTCGGGGGCCGCGCCGTGCTGGATCACCGAGGCGATCGAGATCTGGTGCGTGCCCAGGACTCCGGCGATCTGCGCCAGCACGCCGGGCCGGTCTTCGACGGCGAACCGCATGTAGTAGCGCGACGGCAATTTGGAAAAGTCGCGCATCGCAAAGGGCGATTCGCGATTGGACCACAGCTCGAGCGTCTCAAAGGTGAGCCGCGTGCGGCCGACGGCCGTGTCGATCATGTCGGCCACGACCGCCGAGGCCGTGGGCATCTGGCCGGCGCCCAGGCCGTGATAGAACAACTGGCCGACGGCGTCCCCGACCACGCTGATCGCATTGTACGCCTGCCGCACCTCGGCCAGCGGGCGGCCGACCCGCACCAGCGTCGGCGAGACGTGAAGTTCCAGCCCCTCGTCCGCCAGTTTGGCCACCGCCAGCAGCTTGATGCGGTAGCCCAGTTCCTTGGCGTAGCGCAGGTCCGCCGGATCCAGCCTGTCGATCCCGACCCGCGGGATCTGGCTCCAGTGGACCCGAACGCCGAAAGCCAGGTGGGCCAGGATGGCCAGCTTTTGCGCGGCGTCCGTCCCGTCCACGTCCAGGGTTGGGTCGAGTTCCGCATAGCCTCGTTGCTGGGCTTCTTTGACCGCGGTGGCATAAGCGGTGCCCTGCTCTTCCATTTGGGACACGATAAAGTTGCTGGTCCCGTTCAGGATCCCGCGCAGCGACGTGATCTGGTTGGCCGACAGGCACTGGCTGATGTTGGCGATGATCGGGATCCCACCGGCCACGGCCGCCTCGAAGGCGATCGAGCGACCCAGTTCGCGGGCGCGATCGAACAACTCCGGCCCGTGCTCGGCCAGCAACGCCTTGTTCGACGTGACCACGTCCTTGCCGCTCTCCAGCAGCTTGAGCATGATCGTGCGGGCCGGCTCGACGCCGCCCACCACATGCGCGACAACGGCGATCTCCGGGTTCCCGGTGATCTTCGCCAAATCGTCGGTCAACAGGCCCGCCGGCAATTCCACGTCTCGAGGCCGCGTCACATCGACGTCGACGACCGCTTCCAGCCACAGCGTCCGTCCCGCATGCCGCGCCGTGCGATCCCCGTGATCCAACAGCAACCGGGCCACGCCCGTCCCGACCGTACCAAAACCGACGATGGCGACCTTTGTCTTGTCCATAGCCTGTAGCAACCGTTTCTCTGAAGACCGTTTGCGAACCGCGGGGCCCTACGCCTGCCCCGCCGCCGCAGCAGAACCCGTGACGAGGGAACTGACGGGCGTGTGGGTGTAGATTGTAATCCTTGGGGCACCCCTCACCAAGGACCGCGGTCGAGCAAACTCGGGAGGGCCACCGGCGCCCGCCACCATCCCCCGGCAAAATCGGCGTGATTGGAATCGACCGGACTTGGACCCACTCGACCGCTGCGATATAATCTTCCGTGCGCTCCAAGGAGCGGCGAAAGGGAGCCTCTTCGATGACAGTAACACTGCAGCTTACGGAAGAAGTGGAAGCATTCGTTCAAGCCGAGATCGCGCGTGGTGTGGCTGCGGACGAAACGGACTTCTTGACCAAGGCAGTCGAATTATATCGCGAACTCCAAGTCCGGCATGACGAATTGCAGGGGCGAGTCCATGAATCCCTCTCCCAATACGAGCGGGGTGAAGTCCGGCCGCTGGATACCGAAGCGACCGTCGCGGAAGCTCGCCGGCGCTTCTCGGGAACTCGCTGAGCGGCGTTCATGTCCCACGTGCTGCTAACCGCTGATGCCGAGGAATCACGGGTTGACATCTGGTTGCACGTGGCCGTGGATAGCCCAACTGCGGCAGACCGTCTGATGACTCGCATTGACGACAAATGCCGCCTTTACGCGACGCACCCGCACATGGGGGCTCTGCGTCCGGATCTGGGGCCTCAGGTGCGGTGTTTCTCCGTCGGCAACTATGTCGTCATCTACCGCCCCATCGAAGACGGCATCGTCGTTCTGTTGGTCATCCACGGCTCGCGCGACATTCCGACTGTGTTCCGCGACTTGTTCCGTCGCTCGTGACGGCTCGTGTGCCGGAACGAGTTGGCGGGCTTTCGTCTCCGCACCGGTGTTGCTGCCGGGGAGCATGTTCTGCGTTGCCTTTCGTCAGGGTGGAATCTGCTGTGCCCCGGCCCTATCGGCCCGGCTTCGCAGGCACTACAATCGCAGGCACGGCTCCGCGGAACGCGGATCGCAAGTTGGGAAGGTGCAAGATGTTGGAACGAAAACGTTACGATTGCGTGGTGATCGGCGGCGGGCACAACGGCCTGATCGCGGCGGCGTATCTGGCCAAGGCCGGAAAATCGGTCTGTGTACTCGAGCGCCGGCACGTCTTGGGCGGCTGCGCCACGACGGAAGAACTCTGGCCCGGCTACAAGGTCTCGACGGCCGCCTATGTGGTCAGTCTGCTGCTGCCGGAGATCATCCGCGATCTGCGGTTGAAGCAGTACGGCTTTGCCATCATGCCGCGGAACCCGTCCTCGTACACCCCGTTGCTGGACGGCCGCTCGCTGCTGCTGGGACCGGACCGCGAGCGGACACTGCGGGAAATCGCCAAGTTCAGTCGGCGGGACGCGGAAGCTTATCCCCGTTACGAGGCTCTGCTGGAACGGATTGCGGCGGCCATCGAGCCGGTGCTGTCCAGGACGCCGCCGGACGTGTTGCCGGTGTCCAAGGAATGGCGCAAGGTCGGGGTGCGGAAGCGGATGCGGGACGCGTCGCGGTTGTGGGACATGTACCAGGCGCTGGCAGACCTAGGCAGCGACTTGCCGCAAGCCTTGGAGTTGATCACCGGCGCGGCACGGCCGATCCTGGAACGTTGGTTCGAGTCCGAGGTCCTGCGGGCGACACTTGGCACGGACGCGATCATCGGCGCGTTCGCGGCGCCGTCATCGCCTGGCACCGCTTATGTCCTGTTGCATCACGTGATGGGCACGGCGGGCGGGGCCCGCGGCATCTGGGGGTACGTCCGCGGCGGCATGGGCGGCTTGGCCAACGCCCTCGAAGCGGCTTGTCGCGATCTGCACGTGGACATCTATCGCGAGGCCGAGGTGGTCCGGATCTTGAGTTCGGCCGGCCGGGTGTTGGGCGTGTCGCTGGCAGACCACTCGGTGATCGAATCCCCAGTGGTGGCATCCAGCGCCGACGCGCACGTGACCTTCCAACGGCTGTGCGCCCCGGACGAATTGCCCGCCGCCTTTCGCGACGCGGTGGCTCGGATCGATTACAGCTCGGCTTCGGCCAAGATCAATCTGGCCTTGGCGGAACCGCCCAACTTCCGCGCCGACCCGTCGCAAGGCGTGGCGGATCATCACCACGGCACGATGCACATCTGTCCGACCCTGGATTACCTCGAACGGGCGTACGACGACGCCAAGTATGGCTGGCCCAGCACCGAGCCGGTGCTTGAACTGACCATGCCGTCGGCCGTGGACCAGACGCTCGTGCCGGACGGCAAGCACGTGATGTCGATCTTCGTGCAATACGCGCCCTACCGGCTGGCGGGCCGCAGTTGGGACGAAATCAAGGAAGACTTTGCCGATCGCTGTCTCGAGCTGCTGGCCCGCTACGCGCCCAACGTGCCGGCCGCCGTCGAGCATCGCCAAGTGCTCAGCCCGCTGGACCTGGAGCGGACGTATGGCCTGACAGGCGGCAATATCATGCAAGGTGCGATGCACCTGCACCAGCTGTTTGCCATGCGCCCCATTGCGGGCTGGGCCGACTATCGCACGCCCATTCAGGGCCTGTACCTGTGCGGCGCCGCCACGCATCCCGGCGGCGGAGTGATCGGGGCCTGCGGCAAGAACGCGGCCGAGGAGATCCTGCGGGATGGCTGAGCAGAAAGAACTGGAACAGATTAACCCCAGAGGCGTCATGAGCACTTGCACGCTGCCCGAATTGCGATCCCTGGCCACCTGGCTCCAGACGACCGACGAGCACGCCGAACACCATCTGGCTCTGCTGGCTCGCATCGAGGCGGTCCTGGAGGCGGACGCGGGGTCGTCGGCCGAACGGGCCAGTTTGGCGCAGAAAGCCGAGCGTTGGCGATACCAGCACCTGAACGAACATGCCGGAACGCTGACGCCGGAAGGCGAGGCCTTGGTCGACTCGCTGGACCGGGCTGCCAAGAGCCTGGCGGGGCGAGCCGATCTGCCGCCGCGGCGGACTCGGCATGCCGTCCGCGATCCACAGCGGGACACGCATGGGATCCGGAATGCCTGTACGGTGCTCGATCCTGCGTATCCCTTGCCGCGATTGATCGAGCGGGCTGCCCGTCTGACTCAGCAGCATTTCCCTGCGTCGGTTACCGATTCGCCTCAGGTTCGCCGGCACCGCATCCTGCTGTACGCACCGGTCTACGTCTCCAGCGATTGCGTGAACTACTGCACGTACTGCGGATTCCGCTATCCCCTCCAGATCCCGCGGCGGCATCTGACGGTGGAAGAGAGCTTGGAACAGGCCCGGATCCTTCGGCAACGCGGCTTTCGCAACATCCTGATCGTCGGCGGTGAATTCCCCAGTCACACGACTCCGGCTTACTATCGCCAGATCATTCAGGCGTTTGCCGACGACGGTTTTGAACCGGGGATCGAGATCGCTCCCCAATCGACCGCCGCTTACGCCGAACTGGTCCAGGCCGGCGCGTGTTCGCTGACCCTGTACCAGGAGACGTATGACCGGACGCTGTACACGAAGTACCATACCCGCGGGCCCAAGGCGTCGTATGACTGGCGGCTGGAGTCGCACGATCGGGCGGCCGAAGCGGGAATCGGCCGGTTGGGCTTGGGGATCCTGCTGGGCCTGGCCGACCCGCGCGAAGACTTCCTGGCCTTGCTGCGGCATGCGGCCTACTTGTCCGAGCGGTTCCCGGACCGCCAGCTGGCCTTCAGCTTGCCGCGGATTCACGAAGCGCCCGAAGGGTTCGAGATTCCCTTTGCCGTGTCGGACCAGGACCTGATTCGGTTCTACAGTGCCCTGCGGATCGCGTTCCCGCACGCGATCCTGGTCCTGTCCACGCGTGAACCGCCGGAACTGCGCAACACGCTGGCCAAAATCTGCATCACACAGATGAGCGCCGGCAGCTCGACGGCGCCCGGCGGGTACGGCGCTGACGAGCCGGCGGCAGGCCCAGGCGAACAGTTCCCCATTTCGGATCACCGCTCGCCGGCGGAAGTCGCCGCCTGGCTAGACCAGGAAGGGTTCGAAATCGCCTGGGCGGCGCGCGGGTAGGCGGGTCACTGCTTGGCCGTCAACGGGCCCCCGGTTCGGCGCAGGTCTCCCGACCTCGCCGCCCACACCGCCAACTGCTCGCGGAAGATCTTGGCGTTGTGCCGGATGTCGACCGGCATGGACGGGTGAATCAGAAAGTCCTCGATCGCTTGTGTGTGCGGGTAGGCTTGGGCCAGGCCACGCAGCTCGTGCCGCAGCGTTGTCCGTTCCGCCGCCGACCGAGGCCGTCGGTCCGGCCACGGCTCGACGATGATCACGGGCCGCTGCCGGCCGAGCGGGCCGACGCCCACCAAGGCGGAACGGTACACCTGCGGATGTTGGTTGAACACGGCTTCGCAGGGCTCGGTGTACATCTCGCCCCGGTCGGTCCGCACGCGATGCGATTTGCGGCCGCAGAACCAGAATCGGTCTTGCTCGTCCAGGTAGCCCAAGTCGCCCATGCGGTGCCAGAAAGCCGCGATGTCGCGGATCTTGTGCAACGGATTCGCCTCGCACCGCGTCACGTATTGCCCGGTCACCACGGGGCCCTGCACAATCAACTCGCCAATCTCGCCGTGGGGCAGCAGCACGGCCTGGTCGAGTGACGCGAGCGGGCCATCGTCGATGCGGATTACCTGCCACGTGATCCCCGGAAATCGCCGTCCCACGCACGTGCCGGCGCCGTGTCGAGTTCGCTCGGCTGTCTCCCCCAGGACTTCCGTCGCCGAAATCGACGCGACCGGCAACGCTTCCGTAGCGCCGTAGGGCGTGTGCACGTCGCCGTCGGCCGGAATGGCCCGCTTCATCCGCTGCAAGACGTGCGGCGGCACCGGCGCGCCGGCGGACAGCACGCGCCGCAGGGTCGGCAACTGGATTTGCTGGTCCTCGCAGTAGCGGCCGACGACGTTCCAGAGGGCCGGCGAGCCGAAGGCCTGCGTGATGTTCCAGTCCCGGACCGCCTCGATGATCAATTCCGGGTTGACCCGAGCCGGCCGGGTCGGGTCCATGTCCGGAATGACCGTGGTCACGCCCATCGCACAGTTGAACAGCCCGAACAGCGGAAAGCCGGGCAAATCCAGTTCGCCGGGCTGGATACCGTAGAAATCGCGGAGTTCCACCACCTGGCGGTCAAAATTGCCATGCAGGTACAGCGTGCCCTTGGGCGGCCCCGTGCTGCCGGTGGTGAAGATGATCGCGGCGGGGTCGTCCGCAGCCGTCGCCGCCGGCTGGAAGGCGGGATCCAGCGTCCGGGCACGCAGGTCGGCGAGCGTCGTGCCGCCCCAGAACCAGCGGCGGCCCACGGTCACGAAATGGCGGGCCAGGGGAAACCGCCGCCGCAGGACGCTGCGAATGGCGTGGACCAGCGGAATGGCGACAAACCCCTCCGGCTGCGATTCAGCCAGACAGCGGAGCAAGTTCTTGCGGCCCATTCCCGGATCGATCAGCACGGTGACCGCGCCGGCCTTGAACAGAGCAAACACCAGCGAAATGAAGTCGATGCTGGGCCGGACCAGCAGCACCAGTCGCGTGCCGGGCGCAACTCCCATCGCCCGCAAGCCGTCGGCCAACAGATTGCTGTCGGCCTCCAATTCCCCGAAGCGGATCTGGCGGTATTGGCGTTTGCCCCGCGCGTCCCGGCCCGCAGGCTCGGCGATCGCGACGCCGTCGGGATCTCGAGCTGCAGTGGCGGCCAGACGCGAACTGACGTTGACGATTTGGGTCATGGTAGTGACGTTACTTGATCAACCGGGCGTTCAACCACGCGGCGCGGTCCAGCACGTCGCCGTCGCCGGCAAAATCCACGATCAAAGCGAGGGCTTGGGCGGCGCCAAGTTCCACGGAAATCGGCAAGGCCGGATCGCCGCCGCGTACCACGGGACTCTCGTAGGCCCGCTGCCAGCGATCGGCTTCATCTCCCAGGAACACGCGAAACACGACGCTGCCGCGCAGCCCGGCCGTGTCGTCCAAGGCCAATTCGGCTTGAAACCGCTGCCACCGGCCGTCCAGGCGGTAGGCCGCTCGCGACGCGCTGTGCATCCCCAGTCCCTTGACGCACGTCTGGCCGCCGTGGCGGAGCCGCTCGCCGGTCACGCTGCGATCCTGGCCCAGCGGCCACGTCGTCTCCAGGAAGGGGATGTGTTTATAGCCCAACGGCGCCAGATCTGAAAGGTATGCGACGCGGTCGCTGAGCGGTTGCAGCAAGACCAGGTCGCTGCGGATGGATTCCGGATCCAGTTCGAGCGTGACCGCGCCGGCCAAGGCCAACTGCAGGCCGGCTCCGCTTGAGGAAATTCGGGCCACCCGAAGCAGGCTGCCGTCTCGAAAACCCGCTAGGCAGGTGAAGCCGGCTTGGGCCACAGGCACAGCCAAGGCGGGATTGAAGATGATCGCCAGCGTCTTGTCCTCGGGCACCGGAAAATCCCGTTCGCCGACGGCTATCGTCACGACCAGCGGCCCGGATTCCGCCGCCCCGCCGCGAACTTGAACCGACTTCAAAACGCCGCGCAGGGTATCGCCGTTTTTCAGCAACAGTTGGTCCTCGACGCCTTGGGCTGCGAGGATCCGGTCCAGCAGCCGGTCCCGCTCGGCGGCGGACGGCGGCGGATCGACGATCACGCCTCGAGCCTGGTTCAGCGGGATTTCTACTCGGCCGCAGATCTCGCTCTCGGCAACCAGTTTGTCGTCGGCCAGCTGCGCGAGTTGGGCGACCAACAGGCTGCCGTCGGCCAACACAAACTGCATCAGGCGAAACGTGTCTGCGTACTCGCCCCAGCGCTGCAGGTCGCGCGCGGCGACGGCGCGCGGAGCGTCCGCAGTTTGAAAGCGGACGGTCCAATCGTCCTCGATCCGCTCGACGCGGGCCGGAAACGGCTCGCCGTCCAGAGGCACGGCCGTGGCCGGCGCGGGCGGCTGTTGGGCCAAGGTGGCAGGGGCGACCAGCAGCGCGGCGGCCAATCCGGCCACGAGGCTGAGAACGGGGCCGGGGAGCGTTCGGCGGCGGGATGGATAGCGGTTCATCAGCGGATTGTCCCGGGCCGGCTAGCGTTGAAAGATAGGCAGGTAGTTACTGGGCATCTGCAGGATGATGCAGGCCATCGCGGTGCCGTACTCGGCCGAGATCTGGTCGAACCAGGCGCCGTCAGGACGCTGGCGAGCCAACAGCGCGTCGTGGATCGCCGGATACCAGCGCTGCCAGCGCTCGCCTCCCGCCTGCCACATCGCTTGCACGGCGTAGTAATGCCCGTAGAAGTAGTAGGCCTCCATTTGCACGGCTTTCGACCCGGGCAGTTGCTGCATCAAGTAGTCCAGCCCCTTGTCGATCTCTTCCCCCTCGTAGATGCCGGCGCTGTAGAGGGCGACCACGCCGGCGGCGCTGCGCGGAAAGCGGCTGTCGCCGGGGGCGGTCAACTGGTACATGAAGCCGCCATCCGGGTTCTGGCTGCGTTTGACGTAGTCGATGCAGCGGTCGACCGTCTCGTTGGGCACGAAGATCCCGGCATTGCGGGCGGCGCGCAGAGCCATGATCTGGCAGATCGTCACCGAGATGTCCGCGTCCTGCGGTTGGGGCTCGTAACGCCAGCCGCCCTCGTCGTTCTGCGTGCGGATGATCAAGTCCACGGCCCGCACCAGCTTGTCCCGCAACGTCGGCTCGGAGGACATCCCGTACACTTCGGCCAGAAACAGGGTCGCGAATCCGTGCCCATACATCGGACCGTGACTGGCCGCCTCCGGCGCGATGATGTAGCCGCTCTCGCGAACATGATCCAGGATGAAGGACAGGCAGCGGTTGATCTCTTCCCCATGCGGTCCGCGGCCCGGCGTGCTGCCGCGGGCCATAAAGGCGAGACCGGCCAGGCTGCACACCGCCACATTGCGGCTGTATCCGCCGCGGCCGAACGAGCCGTCCGGATTCTGCTGGGCTTTCAGGAAATCCAGGCCGCTCGCGATCGCCTTGTGAGTTTCCGGCTTCATCAGGTTCTCCGCCTGTGGTCGCACCGACGGGGGCGGAGACGGCTCGGCGGCGAATGCCGTCTGGGCGGCAGCGACCAGCAGCGTGGCGAGCAGGCAGTGGCGGGCCATTACTTGCGTCCTTCCTCGGCCAGGCGGCTGTAGTATTCCTCGATCAGCCGCTCGTATTTGGGCAGGAACTCCTCGATTGATCCGCTCTGCATCTGGTCGCGGATCTTCGGCGGCAGGTGGCCCCAAACCTGTTTCAGCATTTGCTCGAACCGAGCCAGCTGTTCACTTCCGGGTGCCTTGCCGTCGGTTCGCTCGGCACTCTCCTTGGCGGGCCGGTTCGCAGCCGCATTGTCGCCGCTGCCCGCGCGGCCCTTGCCGCCCGGCTTGGCGCCCGGCTTCGAGGCCGCCTTGGGACTGCCCTGGCCGCCTTGACATTGCTTCTTCGTCTCCTCGATCAGCCGCTCCAACTCCGCGATGACTTGCTCCTGGAGCTGCTGCGTCTTCTGCGAGATTTCCTGGCGGCTGATCAAGCGTTCGGCCGACCGCATCCGCTGGCCGATGGTGGCCAGGGGATCCGCCGATGGCTGGCCCAAGTCCTCGCCGGCGCCCTCTTGTTCCGGCAGCGGCTGGTCCGGGGCCGCGACCGGGGGCTTGGCAGCGGGTGCCTGCGGTCGCGCGGGGACTTCCAGGTCTTTCAACAAGGCGCTGTCCAGGCTGTCCAGGCCCGCGTCCGCCGCCGGCGGGTCTGCGGCTGGCTGCGGGTCGTCAGCCGCCGCCGCGGGAGTGGCGAGTACGTTCAGCCAAGCCAGCACGCATAGCAGGCATGCTCCAAGCAATCGCAAGGCCAGATTCGTGAACATCTCGATCACCATTTCCCATGCCCGACGCCGCGCTGGAGTTCACGCTTCAGCGTGTCCGGTCGGACCTGCCCCGGCGAAGACCGCACGCGGAAGCGTGAACTCCAACAACGCGAGGCGTTAGGGCGAATCCTTACTCCGATCGTCCGCGCCGCCTACGCCGCTCAACTCCCAGGCCAAGGCCGCCAAGCGGCCTTGTTCCTCGGCCAACTGCCGCACGGCTGTTTGTTGTTCTTCCGTCAAACTGCCCGTGGCGGATTTGGCCTTGTCCAGTTCTGCCGTGCGGCGGCGGACTTCCTGCTGCATCGATTTTAGCAGTTTCAGCTCGGCGAGTCTCCCGGCACCGTCGCCCGGGGGCTGCTGATTCTCCTGCTCGGGCGGTTGTGGCTGCGGTTGCTGGCCGTCCCGGGGCTGCGCCGCATCCCGCTTCAACGCCTCCTGCATGTGCTGCAAACGCACGAGCGCGCCGTGCTCGGCCTGCTGCGTACCCGGCCCCGCGTCCTGACGCTCCAAGCCGCGAGCGGCGCGGTCCATTTCGCGATGTGCCCCCCGCAGCGCCAAGCCGAAGGCTGAGGCGTTCGGCAGCTTTTCCGCCAGGGACACCGTCTCGGTGGCCACCGCCCGCTGCTCGCGAGCCAGCGTCCCCAAGCTGGACAATTGGGCTCGGCTCCAGCCGTCCGGCTGCTGGCGGCGCAGGGCTTCGAGTTCCACCGTCGTATTCAACGCGGCCTGCTGACGGCTGGTCAAACCGGCGATCCCCTGTTCCAGCCGCTCCAGTTGTTCGTGCAGCAATTCCCGCTCGGCCGTGCGCTGGGTCTCCTCCAATTGTTGTTCGGCCTGGTCCAACAGTCGCTCCGCTTCGCGGGTTGCGTTCAACGCCTGCGAGGCATCGGCTTGCTGAGCCGCAGCCTCCGTCTGCTCCAACGCCTGAGCGGCATCGGCCAGGGACTGGGCCGCCTGCTCGGCCAACAGCCGTTCCAGGCGGCGGGACAGCCGCTGGATCTGCTCGGCCAATTCGCGGGCCGCAGCTGGCAGCCGTTCGAGTTCGCCCTGCCGTCGGGTGGGATCCGCCGCGGCTGCCGCCCGCTCGGCTCGACCCTGGATCTCGTCCCGCCGGGCCTGCAGCTCCCGAAGTTCGTCCAGGACATTCCGCAGTTGAGTGGCGCGCGTTTCCAACTCGTGCACACGCCGGTTGGCGAGCGTGTCCAGCAATTCCTGCAGCTGGCGAAGGATCGCCTGCTGGCTTTGGTTCGCGTCGCCCAGCCGGTTGTCTTCGATCCGCCGCCCGGTCTCGCGCATCTGGCCGCCAACGGCCGTGCGGCGCGCCACATCCAGCGCGTCCGCCAAGGTCTGGGCCGCCGGATCGTCGCTGCCCAGCTGCGTTCGCATCTGGTCCATCCGCGCCTGGATCTTGTCGAACTGACGGCTCAACTCCGTCTGCCGCTCGGCCAGGCGACGGAGCAGGACCCGCTGGTTGGCGTCCCGGGCCTGCTCGTCGCCGGCCAACGAGTCCAACCGCGTCCGCTCGGTGTCCTGACGCAACTCGTCCTGCGCCTGCCGCACATGTCCCAATTCGCGGGAGAAACGCCGGTAGCTATCCCACTGCGAAAAATCGCCGACCAGGCTTTCCAGCCGCGCGATCACTTCGTCCTGCTGGCTGCCGGCGGCTTGCACGGAACCGACCAGTTCGCCGGAGGCAACCGCAGCCGTCTCGCCCTTGTCCGCCGCCGCGCGGAGCGTTTCGCGCGCGGTCTTCAGGGCGTCGATCAGGCGGGTCTGAAGCGGAGGCAACTGCTGGCCGCTGATCTCGCGGACGGCGGCCAGCAGCTCGTTCATCCGCCCGACGACGTCCGGGTTTTCGATGCGATTGCTGCGCAGTTCGTGCAGCAGGCCGGCGACCAGGGCGGCCACGCCGTCCTGGGGATCCGCCAGCAACCGGCTGACTTGCCGCTGCTTCAACTCGGCGGCCTGCAACTGGTCGACCTCGTCCGCAGCCAGCCGGCCCGTGTCGGCCCAGCCGATCTCCAACGACTTGACCGGCGCGCGCGCTTCGCGCTGGATCCGCAGGACTTCGGCCAATTGCCCCAGGACCGACGCCTGGCGCGAAGCAATTCGCTCTTCCAACTCGTTCACCGAAATGATCGTCAGTCGCCGGGTCGTGGTCTCCGCCGCCTGCGGCTTGTAGTCCTCCGCCTTCAACGCAAAGTCGATCCACGCGCCCGGCTTGAGGCCGCGCACCTGGGTAAGATCCCAAGCGAAATCGACCCGCTGCGTCTCGCCGCTGTCGGGGGCGGCGTCGGCGACTGCCGGGGAGGAAGGGGCAGGCGAGTCGGGACCGCGGTAGATGGGCGTCGTCTCGCCACTCTCGGGCGCGGCGCTGTCGCTGCGCGTGAACCGCACGGCGATCGAGCGGATCGCCAGGTCATCCTTGACCAGGCCGACCAAGGGCACGGCGGCATCGGCGGTGACGAACGTATTGGCCGCCGGCTGCTCCAAAAGCACGGAGGGGGGCGTGTCGGGGACTGCCCGCAGGTTCCAGCGCTGGTCTTCGCCGCCTCGCAGGCCTTCCGCGTCGGTGACTTCCAGCCAATACGTCACCGACTGGGCCACCGTCCATGGGTGCTGTGCGTCAGCACCGATCGTGAATCGCAAGCGATCCTCGTCCAGCCGCGCCGGTGCAACCGTGAGCGAATCCGGCTTGTCCTTGTCGGTCCGCAACTGAATTACCGCCGCCGGACGGCTGACGCGCCCGCGGAGTTCGATCCGCGTGCCTTCCAGGGCGCGGATGTTCTCGCCCGAAGCGACACTGCTCCAGCCGGTGTACGCGGGGGGCTGCAGGCGGATCTGCAGGCCCAGGACTTCCGGCGGAGCGACCAGTTCCAGCGTGCGCCACGGCATCGTGTCGTCATCGCCGCCGACAGCCCGGTAGCGGAACGGACGCTGCACGTTGTCCACGCGATACACCATCCGATCCCGGAGGAATTTCATGTCTTTCGTCTGAACCTGCCGGGCCTCGTCGCCGTCGAACCAGAGTTGAATCTGCACCGATTCCGGCAAGCGGCCCCGACGATCAACGACCTCGGCCTCGAAATCGGAGCCGAAGGCCAATCGCCCTGGTGAGTTGACAAAATCCAGTTGGTTCCTGCGCGGCCACGGTTCCACATTCCAGGGCAGGGCGAGCCGCCGCAGAGCCAGCACGGCGGAGGGAGCATCCCAGGCGGCGATCGCCGTCGCTGCGGCGCAGACGAGAGCCGCGCCGATGGCGATCCGCCGCGGCCGTCGAGTGTCCAGGCAGGCGTTGAAATCCCAGCGGTCCAGATCCGCCCCCGCAATTGCGATAACGGCTCGCCGCAACTCCGCGGATCCGGCCGCCGGCTCCTGCTCCGCCTGGCCCAAGAACGCGACCGCACTGGACAGCCGATCTCGCAACTGAGGGAAACGTTGCTCGATCCGCTGAGCGACCTCGAGTTCCGATGTCCGCCGCAGGAACAGTGGCAGCAGGAACTGCCGGAAGCCCCATCCGGCGACGGCCAGCACCGCGACAGAACTCAGCACGCGAACCCCCACATCGTCCAGTCGCAGGCAGTAATCCGCCAGCGCGGCCAGCGAAACCGCGCCCAGGAAGCCGCTCAGCCACAGCCCGCACGCGCAGACCGCGCGCAGCCGCCACGCCCGGCGTTGGATCGCTCGCACTTGCTCTTGGACGGGATGCCGCATTGCAGTACCGCTCGTGATCGTGGGATGCGGTCATTCTACCGTCCGCGGCGAGGCAGAAGAAGACGCCCCGGAACCTGTCGGGCGCCCCGCACCGCTTGTCCGGGGAGGATTGCGAGCGTAAACTCAACGCTGGACACGTTTGGGCGCACCTGAGACCAGGGAGACCGGTTCATGTCGACTGTGAGCCTGACCATCACGGCAACGTTTGAGGACGGCGTGCTTCGTCCTGATCGCCCACTGCCGCTGACCGCACGGCAACAGGTGACGGTGGTTGTTGAACTACCCGATCAAGGCGGCGACTGGCCGGACAACGTTGCGGAAATCTACCACGAAATCGCCGAGGACGATCGCCGCCTCGCGGGCATGATGTCTTCATCCGTCCGGGCGACATGGCCCGCGTGGGAGGACAGTCCGTGAGCCCTTCTTCCACTTCCGCTGTCCGGCGCGGCGAGGTGTATTGGCTCGACTTTGCGCCGGCAACGGGGCAAGAAATGACCGGAATGCATCCCTGCGTTGTCGTTCAAAACGATGTCGGCAATCAGCACAGCGGGCTGACGGTCGTCGTCGCGATTACGAGCAATCTTCGAGTCGCTGCGTTGCCAGTAGGCGTGCTGCTCAAGGCTGGCGAGGGCGGCCTAAAGCGAGACAGTGTCATCCACTGTGGGCATATTTACACGGTGGACAAGACGCGTTTAGTTCAGCTGGCAGGGCAATTATCGATACCGCGAATGGCCGAAGTCGATCGCGCACTCGCACGATCGCTCGGGCTCGTTCCAAGCTGATCCGCTTTCCGTCCTTTGCCTGTCCGGTTCGAGCAGCTGGTCCGCAGGATGCCACCACAAGCGGTTCAGGACGACGTGCAAGATGAAACACTTTGGAGGTGAGTGACCGTCTAAAAAATCCCCAACTGGTCGCGGCCCTCGTCGGTCATTCTCTCGGGCGACCAAGGCGGATCCAGGACGACCTTGACGTCGACTTCGTTGACGTCCGGCAGTCCGGACAGCACGTGCTTGCAGCCGGCGATCAGTTGCGGCGCGGCGGGGCACATGGGGCTG
>CAIYOB010001399.1 GCA_903927685.1 uncultured Planctomycetaceae bacterium | reverse complement strand
GAGTGGCAGAAGTTCGTCGCCAACCAGCAGCGGCTGGGTAACGACCGACCGAAGCTGGTCTGCATCGACCTGCAGGCGTACACGACCACGCAGGCTCCGGAGCGGGAAGACATCCTGAACGTTGGCGGCTTCAGTGACGCCGTGTTCAGCGTTGTGGCTGCGTTCCTGAGTGGCGACGCCGGCCGCTTCGTGGCCGACGTCGAAGCGGTTGAATTGTAACTCCAAGAACGCCCTTGGGTTCGAGTCATCGAGGCCAAGGGCGTTTCTCTTGTGGGCCGGCTGTGGCGGGCGAAGGCCGAACGCCGGCCCGGAACTCGCTTTCGGCCCCCGCGGGCTACTGGCCGCCCCCCGAACGAAAGTCGGCTCTATCGAAATATGTTCAGGTTTCTCACGAGAATTCTGGCCCTGTTTAACCAACCGTGTCACGCTGCTGGCGACTATATGGGTAGGAAGGAAGGCGCAGCGCTCGGCCCGACGACCGACCTGCAGCAGGGCATGGAGCCGTGTCCGGGGGAGACATCAGCACCGGCAACCGCAGCAAGCGAAAGGACCCCTGCCATGAACGCCGCCTACGAGGAACTGATCCACCTGCTCGACGAACGCGAAGTCCACTACAGCAACGATGATGACCGGCAGTCGATTTGTACCGATCTCCGGGGGGAAGTTGCCACGTACCGAATCGTTGCGCACGTGGACGAGGAGGCCGACCTGTTCCAGGTCTTCGGCTACTCGCCCATTCGCGTTCCCGAAGGCTCCCGTCCGGCCATCGCCGAAGCCGTGGCGCGGGCCAACTACGGGCTGCGGGTCGGCAAGTTCGAATTCAACGTCGACGAGGGCGACCTTCGGTTCCAGGCGTCCCAGGCCCTGACCGGCGAAGCGGTGGGCGAAGGCGTGATCGACCGGCTGATCGGCACGACGATGGCCATGCTCGACATGTACGTGCCGGCTTTGCTGTCCGTGATCTACGGGAACGAACTGCCCAAGGACGCCATCCGGTGTGCGGAAGCTGGCCGATGTGGCCAGACCGAGACGGACGGCGAAGAGCAGGAAGGCAACGACTGACCGGGGCCAAGGTGTCGCGGATGCGCAAACAACGCAGCGACGGCGCGACGGTGTGCAACGCGTTCACCGAACAAGAACGCAAAGAGATGACGTGACTGCATCCCCAGTTTGCAGACCTTCCTCTTTGATCGGTGGTCCGCGACACCTCTGCGCGCTTCGCAACGCTGCTTACCTGCTTCGGTCACATCGACCGAATGGACCAAGCTCGCATCGGCAAGACACGTCGGTTCCCCCTCGAGGCAGCCAGGGGAAATCGGCCACGGCGCGGCCAAGATGCTGCCGACCTCGCTTCGGTCGGCGCTGTGTCTCCTGGTGTGTGCGCTCACATCCCTCCCGACTGGCTGGATTCCCCGCAGTTGTCCCCGCAACCTTGGCCGCCGCGGTTGTTAATGTCCCCGCAGTTGTCCCTGCGACTTTGGCTGCCGCGGTTGTTGATGTCCCCGCTCGTGTCCCTGCAAATGTCCCCGCTGTCTCGGCCGCATGTCCCCGCTCACCGCGGCGTCGAACCGGCCGCATTGACCATCGCTCGGATGCCGGTCCTGATCGGTTCGGAGACTTGCGACCAAGCGGGCGCAACCGGAGGCTGAATGGGGCAGATTCCAGTGGCAGAAAACGGGTTCCCCGAAGCTCGGCACCACTGACGGCACCGCACGCATATCATGTTCGCGTATCCCCCGGACCCGTTCCTCTTTACAACACCCCGGCCGTTGCCTCATAATCCCTTGGTCGGGGGTTCGAATCCCTCCGGGCCTACTAGTTCTAAGTCCCTGCCCCGCAACGACAAGCGTCGCTAAGCCCAAACGGCACGCGGACTTGCCGCGATCGTCAAACGGATGGGTTGCGCTGCAAATCGATGCAATCTGTACATCCTCGAAGCTGATTGTATGGCACCAATATCGGCACCTCGCGGCACCACTGTCGGCACCTTTTGAGGCGAGGTTCCGTCACGTCTGGCCCCCACTGGCGTGCTCGTTAAGCGAGCGATGTGCTCGGTTTGCAGACGCTTGGCCAGCGTCGCAGAATCTGGGTTGACCGGGTCGTGTGGGTTTGGCGAGCAGGGGATCAAGTCCCGTGCTCGTGTCGGGTCGTTGACGCGCACCGAATTGCCAGCTCAGTGGCTCCTTCGTTCCGAGCTTGCGGGAGAAGCTGATCATCGATGGCCGCTTTGTCAAATTCTCGCCCCCCACGTTCGGCTACTCCGCTTTCCTGTGTGTCCTGCCATCGCGAGCCAAAACCCGGCGTTTCGTTCCTGTTGGAAGAGCCCAAGCGGAGAACCGGAGCCGACGACAACGGGGGGGGTGAAATCAGAGGCAATGGCGGAGGTCCGGTTACCGCCGTTCCTTATGTTCCAAGGGCACGTCCATGAGCCCGAAAATCGGTGTCAGCGAATCGGCACTCTTGACCGACATCGCCATGTGCGTCAACTATTACCGGCTGTTTTCGCCCGGGCTGGATTGCTGCGTTCATGCCCCGCTCCAACTCGATGATGGAACCCGTTGGCAGCCCGGCATCATCGTCATGATCAATCATGGCGAACTCAAACAATGCGATCCAGGACCCAACTACGATTGCTTCACCGGGCCACCGAATTTCGTGCTCGATGTTTTTCCAGGGGACGATCTGCTTGACTACGAAAACCGACGGACCGCTTTTGAACGCGCCAAGGTGCTTGAATATGTTGCTGTAAGGCACACCGATCCCGTTTCGTGGATTTGGAATCGATTGGTGGCTGGGAAGTTCACCGAGATCGAAACTGCGGACAACGAGTACATCATAAGCACTGCCCTGCCAGGCCTGCGGATTCCTGCGGTTGCCTTTAAGCAGCGCGACTGGTGGTCCGTCATGGGTGCGATCGCACGTGGTGTCAGTCGCATTGGTCACCACAACTTCATGGAGACAATCTGGAGGCCCGATCCAAGCAGGGCACAAAGATCGGGATAGGGGCCCGTGTTGCCCGCGAGGCGTCCGGGGTCCGACCGCGATCAGTATGGCAAGTAGTCACGCTGTGCGGCTGGCGTGGCAGCAGACGCGGTGCCCACGGCGGCGGAAGATTGGCGAGCAGGGGATCAAGTCCCCAACTCTTGCCAGACACGTCACGAAGAGTCGTGTCTGTGGGCCGAAGTGCTGAATGCAGATGTGACATGGGGCAGTTGGCCACGGTTTGTCGCTTGGGTGGGCGCGACCTGAGCACGGTAGGCACACGCCGTTGCGAGCTTGGGGTGAATTTGACCTGAGTGCGAACGACAGTCGGCCAAACTAAGGCCGGGGGCGCCAACTGAGCGCGTTCGAGCGCTGACGGAAGTGCCCGAGGTCTGACCTGTGCGCGCTGGCTAATTCTCCGAAGACTGACAAATCGGCTGCTCGACACCACGCTAATGACTGAAGTCAAATTACGCAGAAGGGTGTTTCTTGCACGGCCTCACGTCGCTCGACGCAAGTCTCGCGAACCTGCGTCGGCGTGTCGGACCTCCGCACGCGAGACTTGAGTCAGATCACTTTGGTGTTGGGGCAGGAATGCCGCACGGACCGCCGCGATCAGTCTACGCAAAACCTGGGGCAACAAGGAAGCTCAAGTCGACCAGAATGGTCGAGGTATGGACGCTGGAGGAGATGGTGTCGCCACACCGTATCGCAGCCGGACAACTTTGGCGCCCCGTCCTCGTTGCGGAGATTGACAAGGGGATCAAGTATGTTTATCATACAACTTGGTGGTTTTCTCCGGTGTGAGGCTGGCGATCTGAGGTAGTCGCGACGCGAGAGCACAACACTCCACCGCCCGTCTCGCCGCTCCATAGCAAGACATAGGAGGAGACATAGGAGTTTTCGCGGCTTCGCTGTCCACACTTGGCTAGGGCGGACTACAGAGTCGAGCAAGCTCTTGGGATGCCTTTACCATGAACGCCATCTGGGCCTACGAAACCAAGCCGTACGTTCAGCGATGCGTGGCTTTGTGAGTGCCGGGCCAGGGCTGTGGGCTGTTCGGGAGATTCTGTGACGCCATCTCTTCCGGTTGCGGGGCCATGTAATTGGGGCACATGCGGTTGGGACCGTGGGTCGGGTAGGGAGTGTGAGCCATGCGCTTAGGCGAAATCAAAGGGCTGCATTCGCAACCCCAGTCGGTGGTTCGTTCTGTTCGTCTCCGAAAATCGAGAAAGGTCCGCTACTTTCGTCAGCTCATATCGGAGCGATTGGAGGAGCGGACGCTGCTGGCGGCGGGGGACCTCGATCGCAGCTTTGGACTGGAGGGCCGGCTGGCCACGGATTTTACCGGGGCTGGCCAAGACGCGCTGTACGCGCTGGTGCAGCAACCCGACGGCAAGCTTGTGGCCGTGGGCACGTCGACCAGCGAGGCGATCCTGACGCGCTATCAGGCCAACGGGGTCCCCGACCTCGGTTTCGGCGATGGCGGCGTCGTGCGGACCTGGCTGGATGAGGGCAAGCAGGTGGCCCTGCAAGCCGACGGCCGGATCCTGGTGGGCGGGGCGCTGAATGGCGGCCAGTGGGACATGGGCGTCATGCGCTACCACGCCGACGGCAAGATCGACACCTCGTTCGGCGCGGGCGGCCTGGCGATCGTCAATTTCGGGGCTGACGATCGGCTCTGCGGCCTTGCCCTGCAGAGCGATGGCAAGATTGTGTTGGCCGGCACCACGGGGACGAATCCCACGAAATACATCGCCCTGGCTCGCCTCTTGCCCGACGGATCGCTGGACTCGTCCTTCGGAACGGGCGGCTTGTCGATCACGGCAACTGTCAGTTCGACGAATGCCGCGGCACTCGACAGCGCTGGACGGATCGTCGTCACGGCCGGTGTGAGCGGCATGGCGGCTTATCGCTATCTGGCTAACGGCGCCCTGGATACAACCTTCGGAAGCGGCGGGCTGTCGGCAGTTGCTTTGTCAGGTTCCGGGAGTGTCGCGTCCGTGGCGGTTCAGTCTGACGGTCGCATTGTGCTCGCCGGGAACACGTACGACTCGTCGACGAACACCATTTCTGGAGCAATAACTCGACTCACGGAGGGAGGGGCGATCGATGGCAGCTTGGGCGCCGTGACCGCCAGTATCGGCAGCTACTGTGCCTTCCAAGCGGTGCTGGTGCAGGGCGACGGCAAGATCGTGGCGGCGGGCGCTGCGAACAGCGGCAGTGGGACGCCCGTCGGTTTCGCGCTGGCCCGATATCTTTCCAACGGAGCACTTGACACCGGCTTCGATGGCGACGGCAAGGTGACCACGGCGTTCGCATCTCGCCCCGGCAGCAGCGCCGCCGCCATGATCTGGGACGGGGCCACGGGCGAGTTGGTGGCCGCCGGCTATGTGCCGTCCGACGACGCCGGCAACGACTTGGCCTTGGTCCGTTACCTCGGCAACGGCAGTCTGGACACCGGTTTCGGCAGCGGCGGCATGGTGGCGAGCAATGTGGCCGGTTCCGGCCAGGATGACGCCCGAGCCATGGTCCGGCAATCCGACGGAAAGTTGTTGGTGGTGGGAAGCAACAACAGCAGCTTCGGCGTAGCCCGCTATCTGAGTGACGGGCAGCTGGACGTCTCGTTCGGTGCGGGCGGTCGCGTAAGCACGCCTTTTACACAGGCACACGCCTATGACGTTGCGGTCCAAGGCGACGGCAAGATCGTGGTGGCGGGAATCTCGCCATCTGCGGCCTCCAACTCTGATTTCGCTCTAGCGCGATACCACGTGGACGGCACGCTCGACGCGAGTTTTGGCGTGGGCGGCAAGGTGCTTCTGGATATCAATTCCGGCGAAGCCAACTACTGCTATGCAATTGCCATTCAGGGCGATGGCAAGATTGTGGCGGTGGGCTTCACCAAGCCAACCAGCGGCTGGGGCCAGGAAAGACTGGCCGCGGTTCGGTTCAATTCCAACGGTTCGCTCGACCCCGGCTTCGGCAGCAGCGGGGTCGTCGTTACCGACGTTTCGCCAGGGTACACAGAGCAGGCCAACGACGTGATGATCGATGCTGCAGGTCGGATCGTGCTGGCGGTCTATGCTTATCTACTGGCGCCGAACGCGAACAGCCTGGTGGTTGTCCGCTACCGCAGCGACGGTACGCTGGACTCCGCTTTCAGCGGTGATGGAATCGCCGTCCTGCCGGCCTCCGCCTCGTCGGCCGCGCAGCGTCTGGCGCTGGATTCCGCCGGCCGGATCCTGGTCGCGGGCGGCCGCATCCCTTCCGGGTTGGTCCTGGCACGCTGGCGGGACGATGGCACGGTCGACCCCAGTTTCGGGGTGGGCGGCATCAGCAGTCTTGTGCCACCCAACAATGCCAGCGTGTCGGTGGGCGGCATGAGCCTGCAGCCGGACGGCAAGATCGTCGTCGCCGGCGGTCTCGGTGCCGCTGGGGCGGGTGGGAAGGGGGATTTCCTTCTCCTCCGCTGCGGTGCCAACGGAAACCTCGACACGTCGCTGGGCAATCAGGGGTACCTCACGGCGGATTTCAACGGCGGCAGCGATTGGGGCGTCGGTGTGGCGCTGGAAGCCAACGGCAAGATCGTGGTCGCGGGGACTGCGACTATGAACGCCACGGGCAGGGATTTTGCTATGGCCCGCTTCCGGGGCGACGGTTCGCCGCTGCCCGGCTACGGCGACCTGGACCCCACCTTCGACTTCGACGGCCGCGCCAGCACGATGTTGCCGAGCTGGTCGAACCGAGAATGGGGACACGCCGTGGCGGTGCAGGCCGATGGGAAGATCCTGGCGGCCGGCAAGGCCGAGAACGATTTCGCCCTGGCTCGCTTCTTGGCCGACGGCCAACCAGACCCGTCCTTCGGGATCGACGGTCGGGTGGCGACCGACCTGCGCGGCACCGACGTCGACCCTGAACAGATTCACGACTTGGCCATCCAGGCTGACGGCAAGATCGTGGCCGCGGGGGAGACGGACGTCGGTTACATCGGCGTCGTTCGCTATCTGGCCGATGGCAAGCTGGACAGCAGCTTCGGCACGGGGGGGACGGTCAAGTTCGGATTCACGGCCGCCGGCGGGGCGATCTACGGGGCGCGCGGGGTGGTTCTGCTGGCCGACGGCAAGATCGTCCTGGCCGGCACGGCGGAGTTGGGCGGGACAAACACCGGCGATTTCGGCCTGGCCCGACTGCATCCCGACGGGACGCTCGACACGACCTTCGGGACGGGTGGCATCGTGATCACGCCGTTCCCCGGCAACGGCGTCGACGATGCCTACGACGTGGCGCTCCAGTCCGACGGGAAGATCGTGGTCGCGGGGACGACCGGAGGCGGCACGTCCATCGACATGGCGATCGCCCGTTACAACAACGACGGGACGTTGGACGACACGTTTGGCGACGGGGGCCTGGCGACGGCCGATCTGTACAGTTGGGGCGTGCACGATCAGGTCCGCGCGTTGGCGGTGCAGCCTGACGGCAAGCTCCTCGTGGCCGGTTATTGCAGCCCCACCACTGCCGGTTCCGATTTCGAAGTGACGCGTTTTCTGCCTAACGGGACACTGGACAGTACCTTCGGCAGCGGAGGCATGTGGGCCGGGCACATCCCGGACACCACGAGCAACGAAGCCTACAGCCTGGCCCTGCAGTCCGACGGGAAGATCCTCTTCGGCGGGCGGGTCGCTGTCGAAGGAAGCTCAGACTATGCCATCGTCCGACTCCGGGCCGACGGAGGGTCGGACGGCAGCGTTCGCTTCTACACCGCCAACAGCGAGTGGTTCAACGCCCTGGCCCTGCAGGCCGATGGCAAGATCGTGCTGGTGGGGACTTCCGCGAACATGGGCGAGACCGAGAGCGACATGGTGGTGTGGCGGCTGAATCCCGAGCTGGATGAGGACCCCAGTTTCGGCGGAACCGGCAGCCTGAGGGTGATCGGCTTTCCGGTCATGAGTTCCGCTACGGGGGAAGCGGCCGTGTTCCAACCCGACGGCAAGCTCGTCGTGGTGGGACAGGCCGGGCAAGCGACCGACCTGGTGGGGACCGCCCTGGGCCTGACGCGCCTTCTCCCGGACGGCTCGACCGACACGGACTTCGGCTTCGAAGGCTTCGCGCGGACCGATTTCTGGTACCAGTCGGGGACCTGGTCGGGCGATGAGATCCCCCATGCCGTGGCCCTGCAGGCCGATGGCCGGATCGTCGTCGCGGGCCGCACCCAGCAGTCGGAAACCAATACCGATTTCGCCTTGGCCCGCTACACATCGGCCGGCACACGCGACGCCACCTGGAGCGGTGACGGCGTGTCCAACAGCGACTTCGGCGGGAGCGACGAGGAGGCCCGGGCGGTGGTCGTGCAAGCGGACGGCCAACTCGTGGTCGCGGGGGCCAGCAATGCGATGGGCACCCCGGATTTCGCCATCGCCCGCTATCGGTCCGACGGCAGCCTGGACACAACGTTCGCCCAGGATGGCTACGCGCTGTTCGAATTCGGATCCGCCCAGGACGATCGCGCCTGGGACCTGGCAATTCAGGCCGACGGCAGGCTGGTGGTCGTGGGCGAAACGGGGACCAGCAGGAACCGGCAGTTTGCCGTGGCCCGGTTGCTCAGCAACGGCACGCTGGACACATCGTTTGGCGGTGACGGCCTGGTGACGACCAGCATCGGTGGAACGATCGATATCCCCCGTGCGGTGGCGATCCAGCCCGATGGCAAGATCGTGGTCGCGGGGGAAACCAATCGCAATTTCGGCAGTTCGAACGTAGATTTCGCGCTGGTCCGGTACAACGCGGACGGCAACCTCGATACCAGTTTCGGCACCGGCGGGATCGTGACCACCGACTTCTGGTACATCACCGACCGAGCCTATGACGTGCGGATCCTGACCAACGGGCACATCATGGTCGGCGGGATGGCCAACGGTGGGAGTTTTGCCGTGGCGTGCTATCGCCCCGACGGTACGCCGGACGCGCTGTTCGGCGCGGCTGGCTGGCGGACTACCAGTTTCGGCGCCACGAGTGTAGCCAACACGGTCAGCGTGCAAACGGACGGCAAAGTAGTCCTCGCCGGCAAGGGCAACAACCAGGCTGCGGTGGCGAGATTCCTGATGCCGTCCCCGCCGGTCGCAGTGACGCTCTCGCCCGCCGCGGTGGCCGAAAACCAACCGGCCGGAACCCGGGTCGGCGCTCTCACTTCCGCTGACCCCGACACCGGGGACTCTTTCACCTACTCGCTTGTCGCCGGCGCGGGAGATGCCGACAACGGGGCCTTCGCGATCGTCGGGGACCAACTCGTGACCGCAGCCGTGTTCGATTACGAGGGGCATCGCTCGCGCACGATCAGAGTCCGGAGTACGGACCAAAGTGGGCTGTGGCATGAAGAATCGCTGTCGATCGCGGTGACCGACGTTAACGAGGCACCGTCGCTCGGTAAAATCGGCGACCGGATCGTGGACGAACAGACACCGCTGACGTTCGTAGTTACCGCCACGGACCCGGACCGCCCAAGCCAGACTCTTGCTTTCAGCCTGGACGCGATCTCACTAGCGGCGGGAATGGCGATCAACGAGAGCACAGGGGTGTTCGCTTGGACACCCAGTGAAGCCCAGCAGGGACAGTACGTCGTGACCTTCACGGCCGCGGACGATGGCACGCCGCCGCTGAG
>CAIYOB010001398.1 GCA_903927685.1 uncultured Planctomycetaceae bacterium | reverse complement strand
TCCGAGCGCAAGGCTGCGAAGAAAGCGGGTTCCCCACCAGCTCCCTCGGCTAGCCCGTCTCGCGGACGGACCGGCCCCCGGACTCGGATTCTCGCCCCCCCCCCGCCCCGGCCGCTGTCCGCCCGTCCTGTCCGCCTTGCCTAACTCGGACGCTTACGATGAGACGTCTTTCCTGGAAGAAATCCGCAGCAACGGCCCGAACGCGTGACGTGTCGCTCTGCAGAAGGCCCGTCCAGTCAAGCCGTTCATGGAACTCGCGGGCCGTCTGCGGCGAAGCGAAGTGGGTCGAGAGAAGGATGTAGAACAGCTTCTCCTCGCCTGTCAATTGAGCGGCATTCGCCGTCAGTTCGTCCAATTCGCCACAGCAACCGCGCGGGGCGTCAAGCTCAGCCGAAAGCCAATCAACCAATTCGCCCATTCGCGTGTCTATGGCCCCGAAATCTAGTTCTGCTATTTCGAACATCGGTTAGCCCCTTCGCCAGCTTTCACTTGCGCAGCGCCTTGCAGGCCGGCGTCTTCTGCGTGACAGAACGTAAGGTCAGGAAGCCTCGCCTGATTCATTTTCGACTCCGCAGAACAACTCCGCAACACCCGCAGGCATCGCTCGGTGCCGATGTTCGAAACGAAATCAGCTCAGCCTTTGGCTTTGGATTTCGTGGACTTCCCGGACACCTCGCTCTCTGGCCGGCATAGATAACCTAATAGGCGATGCCACTGCGGCGTCGCAGATCCGGGACCGTTCTGGTGCCACCAAACCATGCCGAAATCAACCACGTCCGCGTCGTCTGATCTGACCCCCGAACAGCGCCGGCAGCAGCTTGCCGCGATTCTTGCCCGCGGGGTGCTCCGCGTCCTCCGACAGGCCGGTTGCCGCCCCGACGAGAAATCTCCGGAATCCGCCGCCCAGGGCCTTGAGCTTCCGGGCGAAACGAGGCTCAGTGTGGCTCGTTGTTCGGGTGGTTAACGCAATCCCAAACCAGAGAGGTGTACCATGCAACTCGACATTGATGCCGAGGTCGCCACGCTCCAGGCGATGTCCACAGGGGAACTGGCCAGACGTTACGCCGAGGTCTACGGCCCGATCACTCCACAAGGCGTACCTGATCCGCAGGATCGCCTGGCGGATGCAGGCCCTGGCGGAAGGCGACCTGAGCGAACGGGCGCGACATTCGGGAGGCGCCGGGCGAGTCGATGCCTGCCCGCTACAAGCTGCAGTTGCTGCGGTTGTTTCCCGGCCAGACCGTCCTGTATTTCGACGCCGATACGCGGTTCGTGCAGCCCTGGGACGTGCGCGGCCTCGACGACATGCGGGCATTCACAGCCGTGCTCGACATGCCGTCAGACGCACGCAACAAGGACTGCCGGCAATACGGCATCGATCCACAGAATTACTTCAACAGCGGAATCTGGATCGCCAACGGCCGTCACGCCGAGGCGTTCGCCCTGGCCGACCAGATCTGCCACGCCCCCGACTACCGCACGGGTTTTCGTTACGAACAGACGGCACTCAATGTGGCCATCCAGCGGCTGAACGTGCCCGTCGTGTTTCTGGACCGCCGCTACAACGCGATCTGTGATCCAGCGTGCAAGATGCCCGCCGACGCCGTCGTTGTCCACAGGGCGGGCGGCAAGCCGGGCGGTGACCATGAACGTATCTTCGAAAGGACGATTCGCAATGCTCAGTGTGTATCCACATAGCCGCTACCTGGCGGCCCTGCTGCGAGCCCACCTGG
>CAIYOB010001397.1 GCA_903927685.1 uncultured Planctomycetaceae bacterium | reverse complement strand
CTGGGGCGGATTCTCGCGGCGGCGGCGGGATTCTAGCACGTCGCCCAGGCCGTTGCGGAATGTCCGGGGGCTCGCGTGCGGGACTGGACTCTTCGAACCTGCGAGTTTTCGCCCCTTAGGTTTTGGCCGAAGGCCATATTCACCATAGCCTGGGGCAACGCCCCAGGAACACGAGCGACCATTGACTGTTTGGCCGAAGGCCATATTCACCGTCGTGCACCGGACAGTGTGAGTATGGCCTTCGGCCAAAAGAGGCCGGACGACACCGTGGTCCTGGGGCGTTGCCCCAGGCTACGGTGGGAGCAGGCCTTCGGCCAAGCACCTGCGGACTGCCAAACTCGCGACTTCAAAGACTGGCGTGACGGCCAATACTTGCCAGTGATGCCCTGGCACGTCAGAATACTCGCCTCATGCTGTTTGTCCTTTGTTCCGCCAGGATACCGTGGAGGGAGCCGCTCGATGACGAAGAAAAAACGCCACCCGGAGGATGACTCCGACCGCCGCAAGGGAGACGTGCACGGCTCAGATGGATTCTTGCCGGACACCGGCGCCGTGTTCGATCCGCCGGTGCTCGAAGGGCTGTTGCGCCAACATATCCAGGAGATTTCGGGAGAGGACTCGGCTGATCCGACGCTGCGCCAGGCCCACGCGTTGGTGGAACAGGCTTTCCAGGCGGACGATGAGGGCTCCCGTTCCGAACTGGCCCGGCGGGCCCTGGAGATCAGTCCGGATTGTGCCGACGCCCATACCTGCCTGGCCGAATTGGCCCCGACGGCGAAGGAGGCCCTGACGCACTGGGAGCAGGGCGTGGCAGCGGGCGCGCGGGCGCTGGGCGGAGAAGATGCACTGGATTCCTACTCCGGCCGCTTTTGGGGTGTCCTGGACACGCGTCCGTATATGCGGGCGAGGCTGGGCCTGGCGCAATGCTTGTGGTCGCTCCGCCGCCGCGACGAGGCGGTGGACCATTGCCGGGAATTGTTGCGGCTGAACCCCGACGACAACCAAGGAGTGCGGTATGTCCTGAGCTGCTACCTGTGCGAACTGAATCGGGACGACGAGTGGCAGCAACTGGTCAGCCTGTACCCCGACGACGCGAGCGCAGAATGGCATTTTGGCCGGGCCCTGTTGGCGTATCGCCGCGCCGGCGACACCGACGAGTCCCGTGCGCTGCTGGGCGCGGCCCATGCGGCCAATCCGCACGTCGCCGGTTATCTGGTGGGCAACGAAGTCCTGCCGGACGTGCCGCCCCGCTACGTGCAATTGGGCGAGGCCAGTGAGGCGCACAGCTACGTCGGCGCATTCCTGCCGGGCTGGCGGGGTACGCCGGGTGCAGCGGCTTGGGTGCGGAAAACGCTGCAGATCGCCCCGTCTGGCAGCGAACGACCTCAGCGCCGCCCGTCGTGGAACTTCTTGAAGGGCAGTGTCGGCGATCTGCCGCTGTCCGAGGGCGAGACTTGGCAAGTGGACGTCCGCCAGACGGGCCAGCGAAACCCCGCAGCGGACACTCCGGCGGTCTGGACGGTGGCGGTGGTCAACGCCGAGCAGGAGCAGATTCTGCTCCTGCAGCCGTGGGATGCCGCCGAACGTCCGAAGCCGCGCGAAGTGCTGATCGAGGTTTTGGAGGCGATGCGCATGCCGCTGGATGACCAGCCGCGGCGGCCCGCGGTGATCCAGGTGTTGCGCAAAGCGTACTGCAAGTCCTGGACCCCTAAACTGGAGGAACTCTCGGTCCACTGCGAATCGATCGATCGCTCCGAGTTCCTTGACGCCCTGATGGAGCGCATGGAGGAGATGGGCGCTGCGGTCCCGTTGTCCGAAGAAGAGCGGCTACAGCGGGCGGCAGGGATCGCCGACTTGCCGCAAGTCGGCGGCGAAGTCTGGCAGGTCGCATCGCGCAAACTGGCGGCTTGGATTACGGGCGAGGGCGAGCCCCGGCGTCCCTGGGTGACCCTGGTCGCCTGCCCCGAGGCGGAGGCGATCCTGGGGCAGAGCCTTGGTCTGGAGCCACCGAGTGACAGCCAGGTGTGGGAGACCATCCTCAATGCCGTGATCTCGCCGGCTGTCGGCGAGCCGCACTTGCCGGCCGCGATCGATTTCGGTTCGCCGGCCCAGTGCGACGCCGTGCGGCCCCAACTCGAACCCCTGGGTGTAGCCTGCACGGCGCGACGGCACTTGCCGGAAATGGACGCGCTTTTGGACAGCCTGTCGGACAGTCTGAATGGCGGCCACCAGATGGCAGCCATGATTGATACGCCAGCCGTCGCGCCAGCTCAGGTCGGCGGCTTGTTTGCCGCAGCGGCCGAGTTCTACCGGCAGCGGCCGTGGCGCGACGCGCCCAGCGATGCGGCGATTGAAATCCGGTGCGACAAGTTCCAAGCCGATCGCTGGCACGCGGTCGTCATGGGCCAGTCCGGAATGACTTACGGACTGGCCCTGTACGAGGATCGGAAGGTCTTGGAGGCGATCCTGCGGCAGGAACCGGGAGCGGATCGCCGCAGTTCCGGCCTGTCCATCATCTACAGCGAAGCGTTCGAGATCTCGACCCGCGACCTGGATGCCGCCGAGCGCGAGGGCTGGCCCGTGGCCGGCCCGGAAGCCTATCCGTTGGTCCTGCGTATCAACCCCGGGATGGCGGTCCGACCGCCGCTGGCCTGGGAGTTGGAACTGCTGGAAGGGTGCCTGCGGGCGATCCCCAAGTTCCTGACTCGCGACGCGCCGACCCCCGCCCGGATGACCGTCCCAGTGACATCCGGTGAGTTGACCCTGCAGCTGCAGTGGACGATGTGAAGTACCTCCTAGCCGAACAGCGCGCCCAACAGGGCATCGGTCGCGGCTTCCCTTCCGGCACCGTCGGCGGAGATCGCCGCCAGCGTGTCTTCCAGGTCGGCCGCTTCCGCATCCCACCCGTCGAACACCGAACGCTGCGGAGCCGACGTCGGCTTGCTGCCGGCGGTCCAGGCCGAGAGGTCCGTGCGGTCCAAATCGCCGTCCGCGACCGGACTTGCGCTCGGCTGGCCGGATGACGCGCCGTCGGCAACCGCATTGGACGCGACTGGCGACCAGACGACCTGTGTGGCGGCGGCGTCCGCGTCGCCCGCCACGTCGTTGTCCGGAACCGCCAACACCGCGGATTCGCCCTCGCCGCTGGCAGCCAACGAGTTGATCTTGTTGACGACACCCAGCACGTCGGCCGCGGTGGCTGCACCGTCCCCAG
>CAIYOB010001396.1 GCA_903927685.1 uncultured Planctomycetaceae bacterium | reverse complement strand
TCGGGTGATTACCGGGATGTCGGCTACCGGACGTTCGATCAGCTGAACAGCGACCAGCGACAGGTCGTGCTGTACTCCCTGGGGTATCTGCCGTTGTTCGACTTCTCGTACAGCAATCCCCAGGTCCACCGCACGATCGATGGCAATCCCACGGTCCAGACCTGGACGCCGGCCTGGGCGGGCAACGCGCCGACGGTTTACTTCCTCGACATCGCGGGTTGGGCTGACAAGTACATCCGCATGCCGCAGGGCGCTCAGGAGGACGTGCTCCGGGTCGTCTCGCAAGGCGAGCCGCAGTACCTGGGCGGCGATCCGGCGCGGGACGGCAGCAACGCCGGCGGCAGTTGGGGCGTCACAGGCTCCGGCGAGTGGGTCGCGACCTACTGGGACACCGCCACGGCCTTGTACGAGCAGGACAAATCGGCCTTCGACACCAATGAAAGCGGCCCCGCTACGGCTTACGCGTACGGCGATTGGACGGAATTGTGGCATGTGCAGCGGAATTATTACGATGACGGCGCGGTGTACGACTGGACCGACTACACGCCCGCGCTGGGCGCATACCTTTCCAGTCATTTCGGTCCAGACTGGCCGGGCGCGGACGACTGGGGAGGAACCCCGATTACCCAGGCGGACTTCGATGCCATGGTGGCTGCTCATGATCAGATTCAGATTCACACGTGGGTCGCAGACACCGGGATTTTCGAACGGGATGATTACCATCTGAGCGTCCGGGGCCGCGATCGGATCGAGGTTTCGCTGTTTCTCGATCCCGGCGAAGAGACCCCGCAGGTCGGCACGACCGATCTGGATGGAAGTCCGGCTCGTTGGCAGGTGAATTATGACAGCAATGGCAAGCGAAACTACACCAGCCTGGACTGGACGGGAACGTTGGACCGTTTGCCCTCCTGGGCCTGGGACAACGTCGAGTACCTCGGCGGCGATGGCACGCAGGGGGCCGAGCGGGTAGCGGATCTCAACGGCACGAATGTCTACGTCCCCGCGGGCTATACGGCTCAAACGGCCACGCTCACGAACCTGGTGGCGGCGGGCAGCAGCACGGAGACGGTCGGTACACAGAAGGGGGCCTACCACGCACGCTTCTTTGCCATGATCGACGCAAACAGCAACATCGTCGATCGCACGGCCAGCGATCGCGGCCCCGACTTCGACACCTTCTCCGCCGCGAAGACCGCAGCCCAGGGCATGGCGGCCAAGATCGGCTGGGTAGGCGAGTCGTTCCTGGCGACGCCTCGCACGGCCGAGCAAGTGACGGAGGTCCTGCGCGTCAACCATCCGAGCGAAGAATCCTGGATCGGCGTCCAGGACGATGCCGGTGGGACCAAGACGTTGAGCGACTATCACTATCTGCACGGCGATGCGACGCTGACCGCCGAGTTCAACGCCAAGTGGAAGAGCGGCGAACCTTCGGGGTCGAACAATGGGCAGGCTGTGGAGACATACAACAGCAGCACGGTGTGGAATGACGAGAGTTTCGACAACAACAATCACGCCGTCGTGCAGTTTGAGCCTTGGTCGGAGCCAGACGCTGACATCCAAGAGGACTTCCACGACTACCGGTACGCTTGGACATCTCACTCCCACAACGTCTACGATCAGCGCATCAAACTGCGTTATCAGTGGGTCAGCAACTCGCACGACCTGTACGGCAAGCGGCCGCGGTACGAGACGCACGACACACAGGTCAAGGTCGTCCAGCAGAAGAACATTACGCTGTGGGCCGCGACGCCGGTCGTCGAGCAGCAGTCGGTGATCGCCGGCCAGCGGTCGTCGGATGCCGGGGCCATGCTGCCGTACGGCGGATTCGACCAGGCGACGATCACGGCGGCTACGGTCGAGATCCGGGCCGCGAACGACATTACGGTGCGGGCCGTCGCGGAAGCGACCGACGGCGCGTTGACCATCGAGGCCGGCGCGGACGTCCTGGTCGACGGGCTGGTGCCCAGCGGCGCAACGGATCCGCAGACGCTGCCTGCGGCGGCCGAATTGCGTGCGCCGGGGCTCGTGCAGATCGACGCCGGCGGCTCGCTGACCATTGGCGATGCCGCAGGCGTGACGGTGGCTGGGGCCACGGGCGAGATCCAGCTGACGGCCGGCGGCACGGCGGCGCTCAGCGGCGAGATCGCGGCTGGGCGGCAGATCACAGTCAGCGCCGGCGGCGACGCGGCCCTAAACGGCCCGTGGACAGCCGGCGAGTTGATCGAGGTGCTGGCCGGGCAGGCGGCAACTCGGCAAGGCGACATCACCGGCGGAGCGTACGCCGACTTGAACGCCACCGCAGCCGGCGGCATCGTGCGGCTGACCGCTGGGACCGCGGGCGGGGACGTGGCGCTGGACCTGTCGCAACTGGACGCCGCGGGCCGCATCGAGTTGACAGCCGCGGCGGGGCGGATTGCGGCGCAATCCAGCGTGTTCGACGCGCCGTTGCTCGTCGCTCGTGCGGCGACGGGCTTGGCGGGCGTGGTGACGGGGAACGCCGCGGATCTCGTGCTCAGCGGCAGCGGCGACATCGATTTGGTCAGCCGGAGCGAGGTGACGCTCAGCAACGTTGTCACCGCCGACGGCGCCATTCGCGTGCGAGCGTTCGGACCGATCGACGCTGCCGAAGTTCACGCGGGCGGGACCACCGATGCGAACGACATCACCTTGCAGACCTTCGCCAGCGGCGGCGTGCCGTCGGATCTGACGATGGGCGACGTCTCGGTCTCCAGCGTCGGCGACATCACCCTGCTGGTCGCAGGCCAGGTGTTCATGGCTCCCGGCCTGATCACGGCCGGCTCGCTGACCATCGACTCGGACGAAGCCGTCAGCCTGGTCACCAACGTGTACCAGATCGCCGTCCGCAGCCGCGTGGCTGGAAATGTCAGCATTACGCAGCAGGGCACTCGAACCCTGACGGTCACCGGGACAACGGTCATGGACGGGGCGTTGAGCATCAGCCATCCGCGCGGCACGGTGATCCTGGCGGACGCCACGCTGGCCAGCAACCGGCCGACGAACGACCTGACCGTGACCGCAGGCGGCGACATCGTCGTCGGCTGGGCCAGCGCGGGAATGTACTTCACCAACTCGGCCTCGGTGCCTGCGCCGGGACCCGGCGCCGCGGCGGGCGTCACGTCACTGGGCGATGTGATCCTCACTGCCGGCGGCGAAGTCCGGGAGCGGGGGACGGACGCGGGCGTGGATCTTGTGGCCCACCGGCTGACGGTGACAGCTCCGGGCGGCTGCAGCGGGCTGGAAGTGGCCGTGCATGAAGTCGACATCCAAACGGCGGACGGATCGATCGAGTTCCAGGACCTGGACGGCGCTGGAGAGACGCGTCCGGGCCTGGTCATCGTCTCGGCCCAGGCTCCCGCCGGTTCCGTGACCGTGACGGCCCAGAACTACCTGGAGGTGCAACGGGTCGTCGCCACCGGTGTGGACAGCGGCACGGCCCGCTTGACCAGCACCGACGGCAGCCTGACGGTGATCAAGCCGACCAGCAGCTCGGCAATCAGCGTGGCCCGCGGCATCGTGCTTGACGCGGCCCACAAGCTGGAATCGTACACGTTCTTCCAGGCTCCCGAGCGGATCGAGTACCGCGCGGGAGACGACTACGACTTCGACACGAGCAGCTCGTCGCTGGGCATCCCCGCTACGATCACGTCGCAGACGGTGATTCTGGAACGGCTGGCGGGGATCGAGATCGACCAGCCGCTGACGGTCAACGCCCAGCGGTTCGAGTTGCTGTCCGACGCCAACGTGTTCGTGACGGCCAACATCCTTGGCTCGATCGGCGAACTGGCCATCGCCGCCCGCGGCCTGCGGACGGTCCGTGCCCAGGTCTACAATGAAACCACGGGACAGATGCAATGGGTGGATCAGCCGAGCGGCATCCTCGATATCCAGGCCGCCCAGATCGCCGGCGACCGCTGGGACTTCCGCGCCGAGCGGGAGGTCTTCCTGGAATTGAGCAACAGCTATACCGTGCGCGGCTTCATCGGCGGGCTGACCGGCTTTGGGCCGACGGACGACGTGACGCTCAAGACGCCCGGCACATTGACCCTGCGCGGCGGCATCGTGTCGGCCGAAGAAGCCCGGATCCAGGCGGCCCAGGTCGACTCGACGTCGGCGTCGGTGGTGCTCGCCGACCGCCTGGAGGTCACCGCCACCGGCAGCATCACGCTCAGCAGCGCCTCGGCCGTCATTGTCGCCGCGTCCACCAGCGCCGGCAACATCACCCTGTACGAGGCCGATGACGTGGTCCTGGAACGTGTCGAGACCGCCAACGGCGCGATCCTGGTCACCACCGGCGGCCACCTGACCGCGCGGGAAGTCGTGGCCGTGACCGACGGGGCCGGCAAGGACATCACGCTGAAAGCCAACGGCAACATCTACGCGGATCACGTGGACGCCGGACAAGCCGCCGGCATGCAGCGGTCCGGCAGCCAAGTCCTACTGGATGCCTTCGGCACGATCCGCGAAGCGACGCCGCACGACAACGCGCCGGCCGACGGCGCCACCATGGTCGATGTCTTCGCCTGGAAGATCAGCCTCTTGCATGGCCAGCCGATGCCGACGCCCAAGCTGATTACCAGCGACGGCGACCGCGGCACAGGCGACGAGTTGGAAATCATCTACACCGCCGGGACGCAGGGCTTGACCGACGCTGGCACCACACTGACCGGCAGCAGCATTCCGGCATCCGTCAACGGCGACTATGTGCTAGTGGCCCCGAATCACTCCGGCCCGCTGTCGATCAGCGTCACGGGCACGTTGGTGGTCGTGGCCTTGCCCACCCAGCCCGGCAGCCCTGTCAGCCTGTCGGCCGGTGCGGACTTGACCGTGCTGCCCGACTTGAACGTCGCCCCCGCCTCGGTCACGCTGTCGGCCGGCGGGACGCTGACCGCAGCCGGCCAGATCGGCGCGGGCACGCTGAACGTGACGGCCCGCAGCTCCGCCTTGCCGCTGAACACGAACGTCGACACGCTCAATTTCCAGGTGACCGGCGCCGGCAACGGCATCGACATCCTGGAAGCGGACGGTTTGACCATCGGCTCCGGATCGCTCAACGGCGGCGACGCGACGGTGATCGCGGGCGGCGCGCTGCTCGTCAGCGGCACGGTGTCCGGCGCGGACGGAATCGACCTGACCAGCACCGGCAGCGGCGTGACGGTCAACGGCACGCTAAACGCCACGGGCGGCGTGGCGCTCGAGGCCGGCGGCCCGGGCTCGGACGTCACGATCAACGGCACGGTCGCGGGCGGCAGCGGCCCGACGGTCGTCACGGCTCAGGACGACGTGCTCTTCGGCGCGGGCGGCCGGCTGACTTCGGTCAGCGGCAGCGTGTCGGTCATCGCGGACGCTCAAGGCGGCGCCCAGGGCGGCGCGATCCTGATGGCCAACGGCGCGACGGTCGCTGCCGGCACGGGCCGGATCAGCTTCGAGGCGGACGGCGAAATCCGCCTGGGCCGTCTGACCACGGCCAACGGCAGTTCGCTGGCGATCAACATCGAGACCACCTCGGGCCCCGTCACGGATGGCGGCGACAGCGGGGGCCCGGACATCGTGACGACCAATCCGACGGCGGTGGTTGTCATTCGCGCAGCGGCCGGCGTCGGAGCGGACAACGCCATCGACACGCAGATCGCGGCGTTGGATCTGGCCAACTCGACCAGCGGGGACGTCGGCATCCAGGAGGTGGACGGCTTGACTCTGAACATGATCCGGCAGGAGTCGCGCTCGGGCAGTGTGACGGTCCTGGCCGAGGGGCCGCTCACCGTCGCCGCGAACCGGACCGGCGTCACCGCCCAGGAAGGATCAGTCACCTTGGATTCCCGCGGGCCGGCGGCCCTGGTGGACGTGCAGGGAGACTTGATGACGTCCTCGGGCGAGGTGCACATCCTGTCCGAGCGAAGCGTGACGTTCGGGGCCGACGGCGCGATATTCAGCACGACCGGCGACGTTACGGTGCGGGCAGACAGCGACGGGACGGGTGGCGCAGCGGCCGGCTCCCTCACGATGGCGGATGGAGCACTGATCGACGCGGGTAGCGGCCTGGTTGTCTTGTCAGCCAGCGGCGATGTCACGCTCGGCAGTGTGGTGACCACGGGCGAGGTGCAAGTCACGTCGCTGGACGGATCCATTCGGGACGGTGGCGACAGCGGTCCGGAAATCTCGGCCGCGCGCGCCGTGTTGCGGGCGGCAACCGGGATCGGCGATGCGGGCGATCCGCTAGGCCGGCTGGAGACGCAATCCAATGGCGCCGCATTCACGCTGGCCGCCGTGACCGGCCGCGGCGACGTCCAAGTGCACAATACGGGTGCGCTGTTCATCGGGACGGTCGACGGCCAGGTCGGAGTGCTGCTGCAAGGGATCGGCGGAGGGGCCGGGGACCATATCGTGATCACGGCCGGCAGTCCCCAGACCATCAACTCGCCAATCACCAACGCCGGGGTGGGCGATATCATCGAAGCCGCCCAAGGCAACCAGGACGGCGACGATCTGACGATCAACGCGAACGTCACCGCCACCGGCGGCGGCAACATCTTCCTGTACGCGGGCGACGACATCTTCTGCGACGCGGGGTTGGTCTCGGCGGCCAATGCGGGCCGTGTCAACTTGAGCGCCGGGGAAGACTATAACGCGGGCCATCGTCGCGGCGGCAACAGCCAAG
>CAIYOB010001395.1 GCA_903927685.1 uncultured Planctomycetaceae bacterium | reverse complement strand
TTGGCCGTCCAGGTACTCGTACACGATGCCCTGCTGGTCGAAGTGCTGGCGGACGATGGCCAGCAGGCTGGTGAACTGCGAAAAGATCAGGGCCTTGTGGCCTTCGGCGACGATCTCGGAGATCTGCTCCAGCAGCAGGTCCAGCTTGGCGCTGGCTTCGGCCGACCGCTTGGGATCGACCAGGCCCGGATGGCAAGCGGCCTGGCGCAGCCGCAGCAGGGCTTCCAGGACATGGATCTTGGCCTTGTTGAACCCGACTTCGGCGACCCGCTGGTTCAGGCTCAAGCGATAGTAGTTCCGCAACTCGTCGTACAGCTTGCGTTGCTTGGGCGGCATCTCGCAGAACAGCGTCTGCTCGGTCTTTTCCGGCAGCTCGGTCAGGACTTGCTCCTTGGTCCGGCGGAGCATGAACGGCCGCAGGGCCTGGGCCAACAGCGGCAGACTGGTGTCGCCCTCCTCGCGATTGCGGCTGTTCTTGGTCAACGCGGCAAACGCGCCGGAGCGGCCGAGCATGCCGGGGTTCAGGAACTCGAACAGCGACCACAGCTCGCCCAAGTGGTTTTCCACGGGCGTGCCGGTCATGGCCAGACGGTGATCGGCCTGCAACAAGCGGGACGCTTTGGCCGCCTGGGCGTTGGAGTTCTTGATGGCCTGGGATTCGTCCAGGATCGCATAGTCGAATGGGATCTTGCGGAGTTCGACGATATCCCGGCGGAGGATCCCGTAAGTGATCACGATCACGTCATAGTTGGCAAACTGCTCGCGCAACGTGGCCCGGTCCAGCCCCGAATAGTCCAGCACGCGCAAGTGCGGCGTAAAGCGAGCCGCTTCGTCCTGCCAGTTGAACACCAGGCTCTTGGGGACCACAACCAGCGAGGGCTTGCGCGCTTGGCCCTCCGGCAACAGTTCCGTGCGGCGGGATTCCAGCAGCGCCAGCACCTGAATCGTCTTCCCCAGCCCCATGTCGTCGGCCAGGCAGCCGCCGAAGCGGAACTCGCGGAGAAAGTTCAGCCAGCCCAGGCCCTCCTCCTGGTAACGCCGCAGGGCGCCGACGAATGACTCCGGCGCGGGGAACGCCCGCACGCCCTCGAACGAACGCAGCTTGCGGCGATACTCGTCGAACCGTTCGTCGACCTGGACATCGTCCTGGGCCGCGAGCAGGGCGTCCAGCAACAGGGCTTGAGACGAGCCGAATTTCAGCTTGCCGTCCTGCTGCTGGCCCAAGTCGGCCAGGCTGCCGTATTTCTTCAACCACTCTTCCGGCAGCATCCCGTGCGTGCCGTCGTCCAGACGCACGTATTTCTCGTTGTTCCGCAAGGCTTTCAGCAGACTGGGCAGCGATGCGGACACGCCGTCAAAATCCACCTTGCCGTCCAGCTCGAACCAGTCGATGCCCGTCGCGACGCTCAACTGGACGCGGCCCGGCCGGCGGATCAGCCGGCCATCGGATTCGACCAGCCAGCCGCTGGCCGTCAGCTGTTCGACGATGTGGGGCAACTGCTTGTGGAGAAACCGCAGATCCGGCTCGTCGCCGCGATAGTACGTGGTCGTAAACGGTTCCAGTCCGAGCCCGGCCAACTGGCCCAGCAACTCCTGCTCCTTGTCCGGCGAACGCAGCAGCAGCCGATTCTGCTCGGCCTCGAACCACGCCGACTGGCGCTCCCGCAGTGGCACCGTGCGCTCGCCGTACCGGAACGCCACGTTGGCGAACAGGTACCGGTTCCCGCTGTAGCGCTGCGGCGAGCGAATCGAGATTTTGCCCAGCGGTTCCAGACGGACCTGTTCCAGCTGCAGGTTGGTCGGCAGCGCGACCGCCGGCAGACGCGGGGACGCGCACAGATACTCCAGCAGTTCGCCGCGATCCGCGTAGGGGACCTCGACGGTCGGATGTTTGCGCAGCGTCGAGATCCAGCCGAAATCGTCGCTGGCCGCCAGCCGGCCCAGGGAGTGCGGGAACAGTACCAAGCCATTGGACAACAGCAACACGGCGTCGCTCAGCGGGTGCGTCTGCTCGCCGCGATACAGTTGCCCCAGGACCGACCAACGCTGCCGGGCGTCGTCGGGCTGAATGGCCAGCCGGAACCGCCAGGGGGCTCCGTCGTCCCAGGCCACGGCTCGCCCCTCTTCCAACGGAACGGCGTTGTTCAGCAGCCAGACGAAGCGCCCGGTCGCGCACAGCCGCGGCAGCAGGCTGTCGTACAGCGCCGGCGAGGCGACACAGCGATTGAAGGCTTGCGAGTCGGCGAACGAGCCCCCGTAGTACGAACCGTAATACGAGTCGTTCTGCGGCGAGTTGCCCAGCAGCAGCAGGAGCAACTGGCGGTCCTCGGTACTGTACCCTGCCAGGCGATCGGTGCGGCGGACGCTCAACCGCTTGATCTTGCCGAAATCCCCGGTCTTCTTGGTCTCCCGGTGATAGAAGTCGACGACCAGCTGTCCCCGTTCCAGGCTTGCAGCGACGTTCAACAGGTACCAGGCTTCGCTCCGCCGGCCGTTGGCATCGAGGATCTCCCCGCGCGGGGCACTGGGCGAGGCGTATCCCAGGGCCGGCGTTTCGCTGCCGCGGGCGGGCGACAGCAACTGCTTCCACGACGGTGGCTGCGCCGGCTTGGCGACCGGCCGGCTCGGTTCCGGCCGGCTCGGCGGTGCCAAATAACTCGGCGGCGACTTGCCCGGCGACTGGTGCCCCACTCCCGGCGCGTCCTCCGCCTCCTGCTCGTGATACACGACCAGCTGGGGGCCGCCGACGATATGCGGCGCCAGCCCGGCGGCATCCGCCGCCAGAATTGTCGCCCACACATGCTTGCACAGGGCCCCATCCGTGTACCGCGGGCACGTGCAGAACGCGTCCACCGCTCCGTCCACGACCCGCGTCCAGTCGAGGTCCACCTCGTAGGGCTCCGGCCCGCTACCGGTGACCAGAGCGGTCACTCCGAAGCGGCGCCGATTGGTGATCTCGACGCAACGGCCGTAGTAGTAGGCCGCTCCCCGGGTGCGAGTGGCACTGTCGAACGAGCTGGAACAGGATCGAGTTAAGGCCACGGATCGGCACTCCTTGCGCTCAGGCCGCTCTGCCCCCTGCGGCGGGAGAGAGGACAGGCTAAGTCGTTTTTTCGGACCTTACAATATGGCGGATCGCGGCGGCTTTGAGAAGTGCTGATCGCCTTTCGTTTCGCCTTTCCTTCAGCGCCGGACGAGCAGTTCCCCGCGGCCGCCCTCGATCAGGTCGCCGTTGTACAGGTCATAGCTGGCGGCCAGCGTGTCCTCCGGCAGCGGAAACCCCAGGCTCCGTAAGTGCCGCAACAGCAGCGTAAGGGCCTCCGGACGATATTGGCAGGCCAAGCGGAAGCTGGGCAGGATGGGAACCGACTCGCGGCCGAAGAACGCAATCGTGCCGCGTTTCATGCCCGCTCCGTGCCGAATCCCCGCGGCCCCGAACACCAGGATCGTCCCGGCCAGCATGTTGAACCCCGCCAGATCGCCCGCCGCGCCGACGGCCAGCAGGCCCCGGCGCATGGTATGACCGATTTCGTTGCCCACCTCGCCGTGCACCAGGATCGTGCCCCCGGTCATCCCGCGCGCGCTGCCGCGATAGGCGGCCCCGATCAAGTGCCCGGCTCGCCCGTGGACGTGGATCAACCCGCCATGCATTTCGCCGCCAACCCAGTCGCCGGCATCCCCGTCGACGTGGATCTCGCCGCCGCTCATCTCGCTGCCCAAATGCCGTCCCACGCTGCCGGCGATGTGCAGCCAGCCCGAATTCATCCCCGCGCCGACCCAATGCACGCCCGTCAGATCGCCTTCCCATTCCATCC
>CAIYOB010001394.1 GCA_903927685.1 uncultured Planctomycetaceae bacterium | reverse complement strand
GTTGGAGTTCGCAAGAGTTGCCGCCCGGCACGCCGCGGCCCGCCTGGGGCATGCCCGGTCCGGCCAACGATCTGGGGCTGTACCTGTTCGACGCCTTCGGCAATTTGAACCTGCTCTACCGCGATCCGGAAATCGGCAGCGAAACGCCCTTGCCGATCCGGCGCCGCGTCCCGGAGCGATTGGTCCACCAGCCGGCGGCGAATCAGGCCGATCCCGAGGGAGCCATGATCGTGGCGGACGTCTACCAGGGACTGGGCGGCGTCGCGCGGGGAACGATCCGCCAGTTGCGATTGGTCGGCGTGCCGGTCAAGACGCATCCCACGATGAACTTTCCGCCGATGGGCCTGACGCATGACGATCCGGGCAAGTTCGTGCTGGGCACGGTGCCTGTCGAGCCCGACGGTTCGGCCCATTTCCGCGTGCCGGCCGGCGTCACGTTTTTTGTCCAGGCGTTGGACGAGCAGGGCGTGGCCGTCCAGACGATGCGCAGCGCCACCTATGTCCAGCCCGGCCAGACGATGACCTGCATTGGCTGTCACGAGCCGCGAAACACGGCGCCGCCGAGCCGGCCGCCGCTAGCAGCGATGCGTGCCCCCTCGCGGATCGAACCGGGACCGGGCGGTTCGTGGCCGCTGCACTTCGATTCCTTGGTCGGGCCGGTGCTGGAGCAGCACTGCGTGCGGTGCCATCAGCCCGATGCGGATGCGTCGATCGTGGACTTGACCGCCCCGCGGGCCTACGATGCCTTGGTCGACTACGGTCAGCCCAGTCTGCGGACGCACGTGTCGGAGCGCTATCGCCAAGGCCGTTCCGTGGCCGGCCAGGGGGCGGCGCAGACCAGTCCGCTAGCAGCCCTCTTGAGGAACGGCCATCATGACGTCCAGCTGGATGCGGACGCCTGGTCGCGGCTGGCCACCTGGATGGACACCTACGGCCAACGCCGCGGCTCGTTCAGCCCGGAACAAGAGGACCTGCTGCGGCAGCTGCGGGACCGGGTGGCCGGGACGTTGGGAACGCGGTAGACGGGGGTAGTGAGAGATCGCCCCGTTCCGTGTAGAGTTCTCCGCCTCGACGGATCGGACTTCCACGGGGTAGAATTCGGGTGGTGGAGGGCGTTTGCATGACAGTGCCTACGGTAGACTCGTTACTGGATGCGGTGGGCCGGCTGCCCCCGGACGAATTAGATGACTTTGCCGGCCGCTTTGCCGACTGGCGTCAGGAGACGACGAACGAGCAATCGCTTGTCCGTGCGGCTCGTCGCCGTCTGAAATCCACAGACGAGTTGAGACTTCGCGAGTTGTTGCGAAAAAGCGAACTGGGGCAGTTGGCGAGCCAGGAGCAAACCGAGTATCAAGAGCTTGCTCGGCTGGCGGAACGAATCAACGTCCAGCGAGTCCAAGCAATTGCGGAACTGGTACGTCGGCGGGGAAAACCCCTCCGCTTAGTCATGGACGAAATCGGCGGAAACGACGATGTCCACGGGGCGTAAGCCAATTCCGCGAGCAGTGCGGCGGCAGGTTCGACAGCGCGCCTGCAATCGTTGCGAGTACTGCCAGCATCCGGACCAATTCTCCTGTGCTCCGTTCGCCTGTGAGCACGTCGTTCCACGCTCGCAAGGTGCGGGCGATTCCCCGGACGACCTTGCGTGGTCCTGTCCTGCGTGCAACGCCCACAAGTGCGACACGACGTCCGATCGAGATCCGAGTACAGGTCGCCTTGCTTCCCTATTCAATCCTCGGACTCAAGACTGGGCTCGCCATTTCTGCTGGAGCGAAGACGGGTTGTTCGTGATCGGCCGCACCAGCACTGGCAGGGCCACCGTGGACTCCCTGCATCTCAACCGCATAGAATTGCTCAACTTGCGCGGCGTGCTATCGACCATCGGCGAGCATCCTCCGTAGCCAACATCGCCTCGGTGTCTTTGCCCCATCCCGGTAAAAATTGCCTCCTGGGCCGCCAATTCGCCTTGCCCCCTATCGCGACTTCCTGTATTTGTACGCCCCCAAGTCGAAACCGGGCTGGCGGCCTGTCCGCCGCGGGCCGGGGTTCGGCTGGCGGAGTGGATCGTTTTGCCCTCTTGTCTGGTCGGCGTCTGGTCACAACCTACTCGTCATGCAAGGACGCAATCGACATATGCAGCGCATCCATCGGCCTCGTGCAGATTCCGTCGCTCGCGGCTTCCTCAGCCTGTCCCTGGTCGGTCTCGTCCTGTGGCCCGGTACGCTGGCAGCCCAGGCACCGGCGGCGCCGGCACCGTCGGCGACGCCCGCGACGGCAGCGGCGCCGCTGCCGTTCGAGCCGCGCGTGCTGGTGGCCGGCGTCCGCTTAGTCGGCCATTCCACGGTGAAAGAACAGTTCATCCAGGCGCAACTGAAGACCCGCAAGGACCGCGAATTCGATCCGGACGTGGTGCAAGCAGACGTGCGACGCCTGGCTTCGACCGGCCGGTTCCATGATGTCCGCACCTTCACTCAGCAGACCCCGGACGGCGTGATCGTGACCTTCGAGTTCGTCGAAAGCCCCACGATCCGTTACATCAAGTACCTGGGCAACCGCAACATCGCCGACAAGGCGCTGGGCAAGCAGGACGGCATCGAAGTCGGCGATTCGATCAGCCGCTACGCGATCGAGGAGGCCCGCCGCAAGATCGAGGAATACTACCACTCGAAAGGCTTTGGCAAGACGCAAGTCTCCATCCTGGAAGGCGATCAGCCCCAGGACAGCGGGGCGGTGTTTGTGATCAACGAAGGCCAATTGGAGCGGATTGCTTCGGTCGAGTTCGTCGGCAACACGATCGCGACGGACGAGCGGCTGAAGACGCAGATCCAGTCCAAGCCCGGCTTTCTCTGGTACTTCTTCCGCGGCCAGGTCGACCGCAAGAAAATCGACGAGGACATCGAACGGCTGACCGCCTATTATCGCGGCCTGGGCTTTTTCAATGCCCGCATCGGCCGCGAGTTGGAATTCGGCGAATCCGGCGAGTGGCTGACGCTGACGTTCGTGATCGACGAAGGTCCGCGGTACGTCGTGCGGAGTGTGACCGTGGCGGGGAACGACAAGTTCTCGACCGATTCGCTGTTGACCGAAACGGAGCTGAAGCCCGGCGAATACTTCAATCTCGCCAAGATGCAGCGCGACGTGAGTTCGCTGCGGGACGTCTACGGCAGCCAGGGGCACATCTTTGCCGACGTCCAAGCCGATCCGCGTTTCCTGGAGGAGCCCGGCGAGCTGGACCTGGTCTACAACGTCAAGGAAGGCGGCGTCTGGCGGGCTGGCCGCATCAACGTGAATATCGAAGGCGAGCATCCCCACACGCGGGAAAGCGTCGTATTGAATCGCTTGTCCATTCGGCCGGGAGACATTCTGGATACGCGCGAACTGCGCGCCAGCGAGCGGCGCATCAAAGCGTCGCAACTGTTCCAGAACGACCCCATGACCGGCACGACGCCGCAGGTGGTCGTGCGGCCGCCGGAGTTGCAGGACACGATGGTCGCCGAAGGCCCGAGCCCGCGCGGTTCGTATCGCGGGCAGAGTCCGGGCGGCAATGACTGAGTTCAGCGGGGACGAGCGGACGATTTGACCAAGTCATGTGTTAAGGACGGCATCTTGAACCACCGCCGCGCAATCGTCGTTGTCCTGTCTGCGGTCACCGGGTTGACCGCCCTGGGCGGTTGCGCGTCCTCGCGTGCCCCGCAGTCGCTCTTCTACTCGCCCGCCGGACTGCCGGCGGTCGGCACACCGGCTGCTTCGACGACATCGCCGCCCGCCGGCACAGCAACATCGACGGCCGTCGTTCGCGGCCAGAATCCGCCAGCCTCCGATGCCTCCGACGGTTTATTCCGCAGCGGCGTGAAGCTCGCCCAGTACACCGCGCCCGTGCCGCCGGGCAACTCGGCCTTCCCCGTCGGCCCGCCGCCCGCGGCTCCTGGAACTGCAAGCGGTGCTGGGGCACCTGCGGCCGGTTCCGCTCTCGGCACGGGCATTGGCGCTCCCGCCGGTGAGACGGTCGAGCCGCTGTTGCCCGGGACCGGCGTGTTGGGCCAGCCCTTTGCCACGCCCAACGAACCGTACACGGACATCGACCCGGCCATGTCCACGCCTGTGGATGTGTTCGTGGAAGAAACGCAAACCGGCCGCTTCATGTTCGGGGCCGGGATCAACTCGGACGCTGGCGTCACCGGCCAGATCGTGATCGACGAGCGGAATTTTGACATTGCCAGGTTCCCCACGAGTTGGCGGGACTTTGTCGAGGGCACCGCGTTTCGCGGCGCCGGCCAGGGGTTCCGGATCGAGGCCATGCCGGGGACGCAAGTGCAACGCTACCTGGTCAGCTTTACGGAACCCTATCTGTTCGACACGCCCATCAGCTTCAATCTGAGCGGCTTTCTGTACGACCGCCGGTTCTACGATTGGAGCGAACAGCGGCTGGGCGGCCGGATGTCGTTGGGCTACCGGCTGACCCCCGATTTGTCCGTGGCCGCTTCGTTGCGGGCGGAGAACGTCGATATCACCGATCCGCGGCTGCTGATTCCGCAATTGAGCGAAGTGCTGGGCAACAATGACCTGTTCAGCGGGCGGCTGACGCTGACCAACGACACGCGGGACATTCCGTTTGCTCCGACCGAAGGCCACTTGATCGAATTGGGAGTCGAACAGGCGTTCGGCAGTTTTGACTTTCCGCGGGCCGACCTGGACGTCCGCAAGTACTTCCTGGTCCGTGAGCGGCCGGACGGTTCGGGCCGGCACACCTTGGGCTTCCTGTTCCGCCTGGGCTTCAGCGGCTCGGATACGCCGATCTTCGAGAACTACTTCGCCGGCGGCTACTCGACCTTGCGCGGCTTCGATTTTCGCGGCGCGTCGCCCGTGTACAACACGGTTCGCGTCGGCGGCACGTTCATGTTCCTGGGCGCAGCGGAATACGTCTTTCCGCTCACCGCCGACGACATGCTGAAAGGGGCCCTGTTCTGCGATTTCGGCACTGTCGAGGAAGAAGTGCGGCTGTCCGCCGACACCTATCGCGTGGCGCCGGGCTTCGGCGTCCGGATCAACGTCCCCGCCCTGGGCCCCGCGCCGCTGGCCTTCGACTTTGCCTTCCCCGTGGCCAAAGCCGACACCGACGACACGCGGGTCTTCACCTTCTTCATGGGCGTCGGGCGTTAGCCCTCCCTTCGATTCACCGCCGGCTGAGGTTCGGCCATGAGACTTGTTGGTTGGTTGCTGGTTGCGGTGGCTGTCGGTGCGATTCTCACAGACGAGGCCGTTGCGGAGGCTCGTCCCAATATCCTGGTCATCCTGGCCGACGATCTGGGATACTCGGACTTGGGCTGCTACGGCGGCGAGATTCAGACGCCGAACATCGATGCCTTGGCGGCACGGGGCGTGCGGTTCACGCAACTGTACAACTCGGCTCGGTGCTGCCCGAGCCGGGCATCGCTGATGACCGGGCTGTATCCGTCGCAAGCGGGCATCGGCGACTTTACGTCCGCCCAGCCCAGCCCTGACCGCGGGCCGGGGTATCTCGGGCGGCTGACCGACCACTGCGTAACGCTGGCCGACGTGCTGAAACCGGCGGGGTACAGCTGTTACTACGTCGGCAAGTGGCACCTGCACGAACAGACGGGGCCGATCCAGCGCGGCTTCGAGGAATTCTACGGCTATACTCGCGACCACTCGCACGACCAGTATGACGCGGCGTACTACATCCGCTTGCCGGAGGGGCGGCCCAAGGAGATCGATCCGCCGGCCGGCGAGTTCTACGCGACGGACGTGTTCAATGCGTATGCCCTCGAGTTCCTGCGTCAGGGGCAGGCCCGCGGCCGGCCCTGGTTCCTGTTCCTGGGCCACTCGTCGCCGCATTTCCCAGTCCAGGCGCCGGCCGAGCGGGCGGACAAGTACGACCAGACCTATCTCCGCGGCTGGGATGTGCTCCGCGCAGAACGGTTCGAGCGGATGAAGAAGCTCGGCTTGGTGGACGGCGAACGCTGGCAGCTGACGCCACGCTCGCTGGTGCCGGTGGACCGCGACGACATCGCCAACGGCTTTGCCGGCCAGGAGAATCCGGCCTGGGACTCGCTGGACCAGGATCGCCAGCGCGATCTGGCGCGACGGATGGCCGTGTTCGCCGCGATGGTCGAGAGCGTGGACCGGGGCGTCGGGCAGATTGTCCAGCACTTGAAATCGACGGGCGAGTTGGACAAGACGCTGATCCTGTTCCTGAGCGACAACGGCGCCTGCTACGAGTGGGGGCCGTTCGGGTTCGACGGCGAGTCGCGGCGGGGGACGACGACGCTGCGGACCGGCGACGACGTGCGGCAGATCGGCGGACGCGGAACGCACCAGTCGTACGGCAGCGCGTGGGCCAATTTGGGAAACACGCCGTTCCGCCTGTACAAGCACTTTACCCACGAAGGCGGCATCAGTACGCCGTGCATCGCGCATTGGCCGCAGGGGATCGGCACGCCGGACCGTTGGGTTCGCCAGCCGGCGCACGTCATGGACGTGATGCCGACGTTGATCGAGGCGGCCCAGGCGAGCTATCCAGCGACGTTCGGAGGCCATTCTATCCCGCCGCCGGAAGGCACCAGCCTGCTGCCTGCGATGCGCGGCGAGCGGCTGCCGGAACGCGGCATCGGCTTCGATCACCAAGGCGCCCACGCCTATCGCCAGGGCGACTGGAAACTGGTCTGGTCCAAACGCATGCCGCACGAAATCCGCTGGGAATTGTACAATCTGGCCGAGGATCGTTGCGAGACGCAGGACCTGGCGGCGGTGCACCCGGAACGGGTCCAGGCGATGGTGGCGGATTGGGAGCGGTGGGCGCGGCGGGTGTACGTGCGGTACGACAGCCCCGCGGTGAAAGCGGACGCCAAGACCGCCGGCGATTCCGGGACGCCGCAGATCGCCGGCCGGATCCTGGCGGTCAGCGCCCACATCGCAGCACAGTCTCCGGCGGGCGTGATCGTCGCTCAAGGCGGGCGCGAGCAGGGGTATGCCGTCCACCTGCTGAACGGGAGATTGGCCCTGGATGTCCGCCGCGATGGCCACGTGACGCGAGTGATCAGCGAAAACCCCGTGCCCGCCTCGTTCCGTTTCCAGGCCGAGTTGAACGAGACGCAGATGATCCTGAGCGTCGACGGCCGCGAGGTCGCGCGGGGGGCATCGCCGGGGCTGATCCCCGTCCAGCCCAAGGACGGCCAGAGCGTCGGCCGGGACGACCTGTCGGCGGCCGGCGACTACGAAGCTCCCAATCCCCTGCAGGGCCAGGTGACGGGGCTGCATGTCGAGACGACGGCGCCCTGGGGCACGCCGGGCCTGGCGCCCGCTAATTGAGGGCTGCGCTCACACGAACTTCGTCACCCCCGGCATGGCGAGCGGGTAGTTGCCGTCCTCGTCGGGCAGGATCGGCGGCTGGGCATCCCAGGCGTAACGCTCGGGCGAGAGGTTTTCTTGCGAGTTCATAGCCTGTTCCCAGGTGATCGTCTTGCCGGTGTACGTGGCCATCCGTCCCAGAATCGCCCACAGGGTGCTGTGAGCCATGTACCGGCCGTTATTGAGCGGCTGGCCGGTGCGGATCGAAGCGAACAGGGCCTCGTGCTCGGCAACAAAGTTGTTGGGGTTCGGCCCCTCGTACCGCCAGTTCGTTTCGCCCTCGATGCGGAACTTCATCAAGTTGCAGCGTCCCTTGGTGCCCAGGACGTGGTCCGAGATGTCGTTCGTACAGCCGGCTTGCCGCCGGCAGTGGGAATAGACGCGCACGCCGTTGTCGTACTCGTAGGTGACACAGTGATGGTCGTAGATGTTCCCGATCGCCGGTTCGGAGCGGAGCTGGCGGCCGCCGGAGCCCCAGGCCTGCTGCGGCGGCTGGTCTCGCAAGGCCCAGGCGGACCGGTCCAGGCTGTGCACGTGCTGCTCGACGTTGTGATCGCCGGACAACCAGGTGAACGGATACCAGTTCCGCATCTGGTACTCCATCTCGGTCCAGCCCGGCTGGCGTTCCTTGTTGCGGAACCAGGGCGGGCCGACGTTGTAGGTGGTCTGGATGGCCACGATCTCGCCGATCGCCCCGTCATGAATGCGTTTCATGGTCTCCTGCATGCCCCGGTCGTAGCGGAACATCAAGCCGGAGACGATCGAGAGTTTTTTCTCGCGGGCCTGTTCGCAGGCCGCCAGCACCGCGCGGATTCCCGGGGCATCGACGGCGACCGGCTTTTCGGCAAACACGTGCTTGCCCGCGTCGACGCAGGCCTGCAAGTGCAGCGGCCGGAAGTGCGGCGGCGTGGCCAGCAGGACCACGTCCACGTCGGCCTGGATCAGCTTCTGGTAGGCATCGAACCCAGCGAAGCGATGCTCGGGATCGACGGTCACGCGGTCTCCCACCTCGGTCTTCTTCAGGACGTCAACCGACTGGTCCACATAGTCCATAAAAGCATCGGCCAAGGCCACGAGCCGGGCCTGCGGATCCGCCGTCAGTGCGTGGACCGCGGCGCCTCGGCCGCGGCCACCGCAGCCCACCAGGCCGACACGCAGGATCCCGTCCCCGCTTGCGGCGCTGTGCACGGTGCGTGCCAGGGGGTCGCTGACCAGCAGTCCCGCGCCGACGGCCGCCGCCGTCGAAGCCTGCAGAAACTGACGCCGGGATGCCTCTGCCGTGCCGGTCCTGGTTTCGTTCACGCGTTCGTCTCCTTGTGACGTTAGGGGGAGCAGTGTCTTTTCAGGAACACGTTTGCATGTTGTGAGGATCATAGTACACGGCGATGGCCGGGTGATTGACGAGGTCAACCAGCTTCTTGTTGTCGGCGGGACTGAGCGAGTTCTCCAGGCCGATTACGATGCCGGCGTCCGCCGCCCGGCCGGCGACTCGTTGCAGCAGCGAGACAATCGGGCCGTAGGAGGACTCGTCGGTCATCACGGGTGCATCCTGTTGAAAGAAAGCGGCGAGCAGCACGCCGGCGCCGAGCATCTCGGCGGCACGGATCGAAGCGAGCACGCTGTCGGCCGCGTTCGGGCTGTGGATCGTGACGCCGCGATCCCAAATGCCGGCCAGGGACGGCACTTGCAGTCCCCAGCGATCGGCTTCCCGTTTGTACTGCCGGACGGTGTCTGGATCACGCAGGTTGGGCTGGCCAGCCGTTGCCTGCACCTCCACGCCCCGGATACCCGGGATGCGGGCGGCCACCTGAAACACGTCCGGTGTGCCGGCCAGCTTCAGGCTGGCCGCGCGGATGCCGATCTTCAGCGGTTCCGGCTCCGCGGCCCAGGCCGACGGGCCCAGCCCGGCGGCCATCGCCGCCACAGCGGAACGCCGCAGGAAATCGCGGCGAGTCGCGTCGTTCCGCAGCGTTTCGGCCCGGCGGTCGCGTTCATCCAGTTGCCGCGCAGGCGGCTGCTCACGCATGGCGATGTCCCCAAGGTTGCGGGGCTTTGACCGGCGGTGGGAGGTGCCCTCGTGCTCTGCGAATCTCCCCTCGGTTTTTTGACGGCTTGAATTTGCGCCGCCCGACCACGTCGCGATTACTCCGCCAACGGGGGCCGGCGAGCCAACTCGGCGCGGAGTCGGACGATCTCGGCTTCGGCGGCCAAGCGGGCTTGTGTCTCGCGTTGCCGGGCCTCGCCTTCGCGTTCGGCCCGTTCTGCTTCGCGTTCGGCACGTTCCGCATCGCGTTCGGCCCGTTCGTTCGCCGTCAGCAGCCGCTCCCCCGTGTCCCGGCGCACAAATTCCAGGTGGCCCTCGCCAATCCTCAATCGCAGACCCAGCTCGCGGCTTTCCAACTGGCCGTGGGCGTCCGGTTCGATCCGCTCGTAATCGTCGCCAGCCAACCGGTAGCCCCGCAACGGCGGATCCAGGTACTCCAGGTGCGGATCGAACAAGAAGTACTCTTTGATTCCCAGCCGGGCGTACAGTTCCGGCTTTTCCTTCGTGTCCTTGCGCCGCGTCTTGCGCGACGTCGTCTCGATCACCACCTCGGGTGATTTGCCCTCGACCCAGAGCTTGTAAGTGCGCCGATTCTTGGGCGGGATGCCCTTGACCACAAACGCATCGGGCACGACGTAGGTCCGTGGATCGCCTTGCACGTAGTAGATCAGCAAGTTGCCGGAAACACAGACCTTCTGCCCGCGGTAGTAGTTCTCCAGGATCTCGATGTGCCGGACGATTTCCTGGCGATGGTCGTCTGTTTCGCCCATGGGTTTGCCGTCCGATTCCGGATAGTAGACCTGGCTGACGTGGATCACCGAAGACATTCGAACGACTCCTGGCTGCCGCCTAACCGCACGGTTGCTCACGGCCTCGACCGCCAAGTTGATTATATCGGTGGCGGGTGAACGGCGAAAGGGAAGCTCTCGCAACCCCGCTCCGGTAGCCGCCTCAGCTCGGAGGCATGGGGATCGCTTGGGCGGTCAAGGGCCGCCGAGCTTCATTCCGCCTTGACCGAGCACTATCATCTTCACGGCGGAACACTGACGGACTTCCCCGTGAGCGGCAAACATCCGAGGCCAAGATGCTGACCTATTATCTGAAACTGTACCTCTGCACGCTCCTTGCTTTCTTCGCGATCGACATGGTCTGGCTGGGGCTGGTCGCGAAGAGTTTCTACAAGACGCACTTGGGCTTCCTGCTTCGCCCCGATCCGAACTGGACGGCGGCCATTGTGTTCTATCTGCTGTTCATTGCGGGACTGCTGATCTTCGTCATCGTTCCCAGTCTGCAGGCCGGGTCGATGAAAAAGGTTCTAGTACTGGGAGCCCTGTTCGGACTGGTCACGTACGCCACCTACGACCTGACCAATCTGGCCACCGTCAGGGACTGGCCGTTGATCATCACGATCGTGGATCTGCTCTGGGGCGGCGCGCTCGCCACCGCAGTCAGCTACCTCGGGTTCCTGGCGGGCAAGTGGCTGCAGTGAACAAGTGGCGGCAGGGCACACGGTCTACGGATTGCCCATCCTCGGCGTGCGGAATTGCACGCCGCCGGCCTCCTCCGCGACCGGCTCTTCGTTCGAGACGCGCTGGATATCGCCGCCAATCTTCTTGCCGGCTAGCACGGATTTCCCCAGCGGCTGGTCGTGGATCAACAGGGCGGCGATCCGCTCGCCGGTGACGGTCGGCAGCGACACGGCCAGGGCATAGCCGGCGATTTCGGCGTTGTACTGCTCGACCGCCGTCAAGAACGCCCGGCGATGGCGGCGCAACCGTTCGTGCGCGTCCAGGACTTGGGCGAGCGAAGCCTGCCCCTGCTGATACGCCTGGAGTGCCGGAGCCAGGGCGGCGGCGGCCGCCTCGACCGCTCCCGCCTGGGCGTCAATCACGTCACGGATCACGGGCAGACTCTGGTCGATTGCTCCCAGTTCGTCCCGGGCGACCCCGTGTTGATTCAGTTCCTGGAAATGCGTGCGATAGGCGCCGACCAGCGGTAGATCCGCTGGCAGCGGTAGTTGACCACCGTCGGCCTGTGGCGAAACCTTGACCAGTGCCTGTTGGGCGCGCACCGCTGTCAGCCTCGCTTCAGCCTGTTCGGCTTTGGCCGACGCCTGGGCGGCCGCAAGCGACAACTGATCCTCGCGCCCCGCGGGCACCGCAGCCAGGAATTGGTGCTCAGCCACGGCGAAATGGTAGTCGGCCACGGCCCGCGTCAGCCGCCAATACGCGCGCACGGTCTCCACTTGTCGCGACTCACCCGCCGCGTGGCCGAGCAGCGTTCGCAAAGCGACAGGCCGGCCTGGAATCGGATTTTCGTCCGGGGCCTGAAGTGATTGCCGCAAGAGCAATTCGGCCGGCGAGGACGTCGCGAGTACGGCCGGGGCAGACTCGACCAACGTCGCCGGAGGCTGACTGACCGTTGGTGCCGGAGACTGACGAAGCGCCGGCGGCTGGTTGAGTGCCGGGGGCGAGTCCGCCGCGTCGGCCACGGGGCCGCCGTAGACGGAACGAAGCGCGGACGAATCGGGCGGCTGGAGGCCGGCCGGCTCGGGATTGGCAGCGGATTCCGGGCGCACGGCCGATTCGGGACTGGGCGTTGCCTGCGGCGACGCCAGCCCAACCCCTTGCGGCTCTTGGGGTTCGGACACCGCCGGAGATTGCAGCGGATTGAACTGTAACTGCGACTCGCCGTCGAGTGGCCCCGTCTGGACAAGCAGGATCACGCAGAAGCCAACAGCGGATATCGACATGGGAGTTTCTCCTGGCTGAGGATTCGTTCGGCTGGCGAGCACTCGCGACCGGGAATGATGCAGATTCCGGATGCGCGATGGAGTAGAGTGTTCGATTTTGCCGCTGTGCGTCAAGATGAATCGGGTAGCGCGGGCCAAGAAACCATACCCATCAACGAATCGCAATATGTCTATTGTGGACAAGAAACGCTCGACTGGTGTACTCGACGGGTGCACCATGATACGATATTCTAGGGGCACTTGACGGTTACCCAATTCTTGGGAATAGAGGCGAGGGAGGAAACGGGCAATGACGACTCCCGAAGAACGCAAGTCCGATCCGGCCGAATCTTCGGCCAAGCGACCACCGCCCCTCCCGAAGCAACTGCACGGGACGGCGGAAGGGTTCCGCAAGATCGTCGAGCAACTTCCAATTCCCCTGGCGCTGATCCGCCAATCGGATGGTGCTATCCTGTACACTAATTCCGCGTTGGACTCGCTGGTGGGCCGAGACGCGGCCAAGCTCTGGAACCGAAACGGTGATTTCCTCTTTCCCAAGCTGCGCGATCGCCGCCGCCTGAAGGAGTTGCTGAAACGCGATGGGCAGGTCCGCGGCGAAGTGATGGAAAGCCAGCGCCGCGACGAGACACCATTGTGGCTGTCGGTCTGGCAGAGGCCGCTGGTCTGCGAGGGCACGGCGTGCATTCTGACCGTCCTGGAGGACGCCACGGAACGGCATGCGGCCGAGCAAGCCAAGGACGAGAAACTGGCGGCGCTCGAACAGGTCCTCAAGCTGAATGATCGCGAGCGGCAGTTGATCGCCTACGAGATCCACGACGGTTTTGTTCAGCAGATGCTGAGCGCTTTGATGCAACTGGACGCCTACCGCTGGAGCCTGGAGCATCAGAAACCGAACGCCGAACAGAAGCTGGATTTTGCCGCCGAGGCTCTGCGGGAGGGAGCGGCGGAGGCCCGCCAGTTGATCGAGCACGTGCGGCCCCCGGATTTGTCCACGGCCGGTTTGATCGGAGCCCTGCGGACTTTGACCCAGCGGGCCTCGCGGTCGGGCGAATTGGCGGTCGAACTGTCGATCGATCCGCACTTCCCGCGAATGGCTCCGGAATGCGAGTTGGCGATCTATCGGATTGTGCAAGAGTGCCTGACCAACATCCAGCGGCACAGCAAGTCCGAGCGCGCCCGCGTGGACCTGCTGGACGGCGCCGAGGAACTGCAAGTCGTCGTGCAGGACTGGGGCCGCGGTTTCGATCCGGATTCGGTCGGCCCCGACCACTACGGACTGGTCGGTATTCGCGACCGGGCGCGACTGATCGGCGCCCGGGCGAAAATCGAGAGTTCCCGCCAGGGGACTCGCGTGTTACTGACAGTCCCGCGCAGCCAGGACTGCCTGGCGCCCAGCGCCGACAAGCGCCGGGCGTGGTGAGATTGCCGCCTACAGGACCTTGGTGATTCCCGGCATGGCGACCGCATAGCGGCCCTGCTCGTCGGCCTTGACCGGCGGAGCGGAATCCAGGGTGTACTGGTCCAGGCCCGGAGCCAGTTCCAGGTCGGACGCCAGCGCCTGATCCCAGGTGATCTCCTGGCCGGATTCCGCGGCCATGCGGCCCAGGATCCCGGTCATCGCGGCGTACGCGCAGCGCTCGGTCTCGTTGTACGGCTTGTCCTCGCGGATCGCCGCGAACAGCAGGTCGTGCTCCTTCTGATAGTGATTGCAGGGCGCGCCCTGGTACGTCCAGACTTGGTTCTCCGCCGTCTGCCGGTGGCCCTTGTAGATCTTCGGATCCGTGATGCCTTCGCCCAGGACTGCCGAGCCCTTGGCGCCGTGGATGATGTCGCCAAAGAAGCCCCAGGTGTTGGCCTGGTGCCGGCCCTGGGCGAACAGCCGCGTCCCGTCCGCAAAGCTGTACTCGACGGCGTAGTGATCGAACAGCTGATCGGGCTCGCTGCGGACTTGACGCCCTCCCTGGCCTTGCGCCGAGACCGGCCAGGCGTTCTTGACCCAGCAGCAGACGTCCAGATTGTGAATCAGCCAGTCCAACAGAAAGCTGCCGTTGAGCCACGTAAAGTTCGAATAGTTGCGGATCTGGTGGGCCAGTTCACTGACGCCCTCGGGTCGGGCGCCGTAGCCGACGGGGCCGTGCACGCGATACGCCCAAGCCGTGATCACCTCGCCGATCAGCCCGTCGTGGATGCGGGCCACGGCGTCCTCGAGCGGTTGGTAGTGGCGGCTCATCAATCCGCCGGCGATCTTGAGGTTCTTCTTCTGGGCCTCTTCACCCGCTTTCAGCACGCGCCGGATCCCGGGCGCATCCACGGCAAAGGACTTTTCCATGAACACGTTGCAGCCTTTGGCCACCGCGTATTCCAAATGAACGGGCCGAAAGCCGGGAGGCGTGGCCAGAATGGCGACCCCGCCGGGAGCGATCAGGTCGATCGCTTTCTTGTAGCCGTCCAAGCCGAGGAACTGCCGGTCCGGCGGCACGTCCACCTTGCCGGCAAAGTTCGCCGACAAGTTCTTCAAGCTGCCCGCCAGGCGATAGTCAAAGGCGTCGGCCATGGCGACCAACTGGGTCGGCCCGGCGGTCGCCAGCGCATTGGCGGCGGCACCGGTCCCGCGCCCGCCGCAACCGATCAGGGCGACTTTGATCGTGTTCTCCTCGGCCGCGTAGCTGCGCGCCGCCAATCCGCTGGCCAGGGACAAGCCGGCCAGCGCGGACGACGTCTGCTTCAGGAAGTCTCGGCGGGAGGCCGAAGCCGCAGGGGTGGGAGCGTTCATGGATCGTTCCTTTCGTCAGGGCGTGAGGGGGAAATCGGGGGAATGGAGGGTGGCTGGGGTCGAGCCACGAGGAACAGTGGCGGGCCCCCAGGGATTCTGCTCTGGGGGCTTGCTGCGCTCGCCCCCAGCCACCCGGGTTTCAGGCTGGACGCTGGCCTATTCGACAGCGCCGCGCATCTGCTGGTAATCCAACATGTCGGTCTTCTGGACCTCGTCGATATCGTACTTCAACGCTTCTTCCGCCGTGGGTTTGCGGAGCGGGCGGACGACGCGGAAACCGACCCACTCGGCGTCGGTCAGATACCAGACGCTCTGCGGAATCTGCGGATCCTGGGCCTTCCAGTCCAGGCTCGAACCCGTCCGCGCGGCGCTGCGCGCCCGGTCCGCATCGTCGAACCACGAGCCGCCGCGCACGGTCCGCGGGTCGATCTTCGTGGGCAGGATGAGCGGATTCTTGACCGACTTGCCGGAAAACTGGGCGTAGCCGGTGGCGGTGTACTGGTCCAGCACCCACTCGGCGACGTTCCCGTGCATGTCGTACAGGCCCCAGGGGTTGGGCTTCTTCTGGCCGACTTTCTGGTACTTGTCGTCGCTGTTGCCGTAATGCCAGCCGTAGTCATCGAGGTCGGCCGGATCGTCGCCAAAGCTGAACGCGGTCTTGGTCCCCGCGCGGCACGCGTACTCCCACTCTGCTTCCGTCGGCAGGCGATAGTAGTAACCCGTCTTCGCGGACAACCACTTGCAGTACATCTTGGCGGCCAGCTGCGTCATCGAGATCGCCGGCGTCCGTTCCTTGCCCATCCCGAAAGACATGTCGGCGTACGGCTTGGTGGGCATCGTAATCGCATCGGCCAGGGTGTCCCACTCGGTCGACTTGGCGCCGGTGACCTTGCGGAACTGCTTGTCCAGGCCCATGCCCCACAGCTCGTACTCTTCCCACGTGACCTCGCACTTGCCCATCCAGAACGGCTCGACTTCCGCCTCGAACTGGGGGCCTTCGTCGTCCTTGCGGTCCGCTTCGCCGGCCGGACTGCCCATCGTGAACTTGCCGCCGCGGATCGGCACCAGGTCGAACTTGACGTCGGTGCCGATGATTTTCTGTGTATAGGGCTTCATCTCGGCTTCCGCAGCCGCCTCGGCATCCGGCGTCTCGGCCGGCTTCAGCAGCCAAGTGACCGGCGGGGTCACGCTGGGGTTGGGCGCGTCAGCCGCCCGGGTCTGCGCCGGGCTCGCCAGCCACAGAGCGGCCCCGCCAGCCAGCAAAAACAGGGCGCAGGATCGAAGTAATGCCAATCGCGAACAAAGCATGTTTGAACTCCTGGATAAAACTCAAGGCAGGAAACGGTGGGGGACAATTAACGAGTTACGCCCATGATAATCCGTCGCTGGGCCGAGGGAAACACCACCGGCGACAGGTTTTGGGGCCATACGGAACCTGTGTTAATAGGCGGCGTAGGACTTTTCTTCGATCAATTTCGAGCCCAGTAATTCGTTGATCTGCCGTTTCAGGGCCGCCCGCCGGTCGTTGCTGTGGTAAACCGCCCGCGCCAGCTCGATGAATTGGGAGCCGAAATCCCGGCCGCGTTCGCAGTCGCGGATTCCGTCTTCAATGTCCCACAGGGCTTCGTTGACCCGTTTCAACTGGGCTGTCAGTTCGTCCAACTCGGGCGAGGCCGCGATGGCGGCATCCCGAGCCGCGACCAGCACGTCCAACTCGACGCGGACATTCTTCAGTTTTCCCGCATCGGTGATCCGCTCGGTCTTGATCTCCAGGATCGTGATCTTGTCGATCAATTCGCCGGGCGCAATGTCCACCAGGATCGGCTTGGCTTGCACGTTCGGTCCCTCAAACTTTCTTTAACCAGTGTTCTTCCGGCCGCTCGATCGGCGTTAACCCGCTGATTGCCGACTTGACCGAAGAATGGATGCACAGCATGTTCGACGACACAAGGTTCTCGAACACATTGGCCGGATTCTCGTAGTAGTTGCCCGGCTGATACAGCGGCGGCAGATGCCAATACGCCTTGTAGCCCAACGACAGGATGTAGCCGATCAAGGCCGGCGAAGTCTCCAGCCGATCGTTTTCGACGTACAGGATCGGGCGGAACTTCTGGATGGTCGCCGCCGCCCCGCGCAGCACGGCCAATTCCATGCCCTCGACATCGACTTTCACCAGGTCACAACGGGGCAACTGCAAGCGATCGATCGTGGCCAGGGGCACCTTTTCTCCCTGCTGGTAGCTGCCCAGCCCCAAGCCGGAGAAGTTGGCTTCGGCCTCGTAGTTCAGCGGCGGCACGCAGATTTCGCCCGCCGTCTCGCCCAACGCCTCGCAGCGGCAACGCACGTTGTTGCGCCCGTTCAACGCCATGTTGGCGCACAGGATCTCGTACAGCGTTCGCTGCGGCTCAAAGGCGTGAACACATCCCTGGTCGCCAGCCCGCTGGGACAGCAACAGGGTATGCACGCCGATGTTCGCGCCGGCTTCCACGACGACGGCACCCGGCCGCACGATCTGCTCGAACAGGTCGCATTCCGCTTCGGAATACTCGCCGTACTGATCCAGCGAGCGGCCGACGTACACGTCGTGGCGGTTGAACAGCAGCAGCCCGTGTTTGGCGCGGACCAGCCGGTTCGAGCCGGCGGTCGCCAGGCGATAGTCCTCCCGCTGACGGCGTTGGACCTGGGGCGACAACTGCAGCAACTCGTCGACCATCTGCCGGACCACGCCGGCCCAGTCTCCGGGCGCGGTTTGCCGAAACAGGCGAATCGTCGGGTACCACGGCGAGTCCTCGCGGTCGAGCAGCCACGGCCAATGAGGGACCTTGGCCAGTGCCAGCCACGTGGGCACACCCAAGGCGCCGGCCAGGTGCGCGATCGAGGTATCCGCAGTGATCACGAGGTCCAGGTTCCGCAGCACGGCAGCCGTATCCATGAACGGACCGGACGCTTCGTCCAATTGGTCGCCCAGGGGAATCACGTCGAAGGCGCCGGCCAGCCGGTCGATCTGCTCGCTGCCGAACCCTTTCTGCAAGCTGAACAGATGCAACCCCCGCAGCTTTCCCAGCGGCGCGAATTCCGCCAGCGGGATGCTGCGCATCCGATCGGCCTGATACTGGGGACTGCCTTGCCACGCCAAACCGATTTTGCACCCTCCGTACGATTGCAGCGTCGTCTGCCAGCGGCGCACCAGTTCCGGATCGGCCGTCAAGTAAGGAATCGGACGCGGGAACGTGTCCAAGTTGTCGTGGAGTATGCCGGGAATGTCGACCAGGGGGACATGGCAAGCGAAATCCGGCAGCGGCTGGTCCTGCGGCGCCAGCACGTCGATTCCCGGACAGCTGGCCAGCAGCCGCAACAGCGGCTTGGGACACAGCATGATCGTCCGGCAGTTGTACTTGTCTTTCAGGACCGCGGCGTAGCGGACGAAATGGACGGTGTCGCCCAGTCCTTGCTCCGGCGTCAAGAGGATCGTTTTGCCATCCAGCGGCGCGCCGTCCCACAGTGGCTGGGCGTACTGGGGCCGCGTCAAGTCGTCGGTTTTCCAGCGCCACGCGTATTCCGGCCAGCCCTGGTCGAATTGGCCCAAGAGCAACAGAATGACGCCGCGGTTCTTGTGCGTCTCGGCATCGTTCGGCGCGAGTTCCATGGCCCGGTCGTAACAGGCCATCGCTTCCGTGAGACAGCCTTCCCAGACGTACGCCGTGCCCTTGTTCTTGTAGGCGTTGACGTAGTCGGGCTTCAGCTTCAACGCCTGGTCGAAACACGTGATCGCTTCGCCCAGCTTCCGCTGCATCCGCAGCGTATTGCCCAGGTTATTGAAAGCGATCGGAAAGTTCGGCTGCAGTTGGATTGCCCGGCGATACGCGGCGACCGCCTCGTCGAACCGGTCCTGGTCGTGGCAGGCGATTCCCAGATAGCACCAGGCGTTGGGATCCGCCGGATTGGCCTTCAGGACCTGTCGATAGACCGCCTCGGCCGCCGCCCATTGGCCCGCCTGATGCAGCTGCCATCCCTGCGCCAACGCCTCGGCGGGAGTCGTCATAAATGCATCCTATGCAGAAGCAACGATCCGTTTCTTCCTCAACCAGCTCCTACGGTTGGTCGGCCAGGGCTGCCTTCGCCTGGGCGGCCACTTGGGCGGCGGTGATGCCGAACCGCTCGTACAGTTGCTTGACCGGGCCCGAGGCGCCGAAGCTCGTCATGCCCACAAACCGGCCGCGCGAACCGATGTAGCGGTCCCAGCCTTGGCGGATGCCGGCCTCGACTGCCACGCGCGCCGTAACCTGCGGGGGCAGTACCCGGTCGCGGTAAGCCTGGTCCTGTTCATCAAACAAGGCCCAGCAGGGCAAGCTGACGACCCGCGCGCCGATCCCTTCGGCGGCCAACTTCTCCCGGGCGTCGAGGCACAGCGACAGTTCGCTGCCGGTCCCGATCAGGATCACGTCGGGGGTCCCGCCCGGGGCGTCCAGGACGACATAACCACCCCGGGCCACGCCCGCCGCCGATTCGCAGATTGACCGATCCAGGGTGGGAATGTTCTGCCGAGTCAGCACCAGGGCGGCGGGCCGGTTCGGGGTCGCCAGGATCGTGCGGTACGCTGCGGCGACTTCGTTCGCGTCGCCCGGCCGAAAGACGAGCAGTCCGGGGATTCCGCGGCAGGCCGCCAAATGCTCGACGGGCTGGTGCGTCGGCCCGTCCTCGCCCAAGCCGATGGAATCGTGGGTCAGCACGTACAGCACCGGCTGGTGCATCATCGAACTGAGACGCATCGGGGGCCGCATGTAATCGGTAAAGACAAAGAACGTGCCGCCGTAGGGTCGCAGGCCGGACAGGGCCAAACCGTTGCAGATGGCTGCCATGCTGTGCTCGCGAATGCCGAAATGCAGGTTGCGGCCGCCACGGTCGCGGGCGCTGAAATGCCCCGCCTGGTCGCCTTTTAGCATGGTATTGTTCGACGGCGCCAAGTCGGCCGAGCCCCCGATCAGCCACGGCACGTTCTTGGCCACAGCGTTTAGTACCTGCCCGGACGAGACCCGGCTGGCCACGCCCTTGGCATCCGCCGGAAACACGGGAATGTCCTTGTCCCAGCCGTCGGGCAGTTCGTGCGCCCAGATCCGCTTCAGGTCCGCGGCCAGTTGCGTATGCGTAGCTTCGTACAACGCGAACTTCGCCGCCCAGTCGGCATGCAACTGGCGGCCGCGGGCCCCGACGCCTTCGGCAAAATGCTCACGCACGCCGGCGGGCACGAGGAATTTCTGGTCCTCGGGCCAGCCGTAGGCCCGCTTCGTCAAGCGGATTTCCTCGTCGCCCAGCGGGGCCCCGTGGGCTTCGTGCGAGTTGGCCTTGTTCGGCGAGCCGTAGCCGATGACGCTGCGGACGACGATCAGCGTCGGCCGGTCGTGGCAGGCGCGGAAGGCCGCCAGCGCGGCGTCCAGGGCCGCGATGTCGTTGGCGTCCTCGACCGTGACCACGTTCCACCCCAACCCGGTGAACCGCACCGCCACGTTCTCGCTGAACGCCAAGTCGGTGTGGCCTTCGATCGTGATCTTGTTGTCGTCGTAGATCCAGCACAGATTCGAGAGCTTGAGGTGCCCTGCCACCGAGGCCGCCTCGCAGCCGATGCCTTCCATCAGGTCGCCGTCGCTGCACAAGACATAGGTGTCGAAGCCGAACAGCTCGAAACCCGGCTGGTTGTACCGGGCCGCGTACCATTGCCCGGCGATCGCCATGCCGACGCTGGTCCCGATGCCCTGGCCCAACGGCCCGGTGGTCATCTCGATCCCCGCCGCTTCGCCGTATTCCGGATGGCCTGCGCACGGACTGCCCAGCTGCCGAAAATTGCGGATGTCATCCAGCGAAATGGCCGGCTGATCCAGAATCCGCCCGTGCTCGACTTTCTTGATCCCCACCAGGTGCAGCAGCGAATACAGCAACATCGAGGCGTGACCACAGGACAAAACAAACCGATCGCGTGCCGGCCACCAGGGGTGCTCGGGATCGTACCGCAGTTGATGGTTCCAAACCGCGTAGGCCACGGGAGCCAGTGCCATCGGCGTTCCCGGGTGACCGCTGTTGGCCTGCTGAACCCCGTCCATCGACAGAGTGCGGATTGTGTTGACTGCCAGTTGCTGAATGCTGTCCTTCGTGGTCATGATGCGGTCCTGGGTGGAATGGGAGCAATCCGAAGCAGGCAGGGCCTGCTGCCTGCGACCTGCTCCGTGGCGATCCTACGTGACGATGTGGACGAGCACCTCGCTCAGACCACGCGGACGGAAGTGGCACACGGTCCCTTCTTGCCCTGCCCAATCTGAAACTCCACCTTCTGACCTTCGCGGAGTTCCTCGAACTCCACGCCTTGCACCTCCGAGCGGTGAAAGAACAGTTCGGCCGAATCTCCCTTGATGAACCCAAAACCGCGATCCGCAACCAACTTCTTGATGGTACCTTGTGGCATTCCTGCCCTCCGCTGAAAAAAGCGTGTAATCCGACTTCCGGCTTCGTCACGATTCGTCGTGATGCACACAGTGTAGCCGCCCGCCGGGGCAATGCAATCTGGGGGCGCTCGACAGGGGACGCCTGTGGCCTTGCCCGGCGCAGTTGTGACAGCCTGTCAGGCGGACGACGTTCGAGCGCTCCGCGATCCGCACGTGTCCCCGGGCGGGCAGACGGTCAGGGCTTGCGCCCGCCCCGGACGCCGAGCGCGGCATCGGCTTCGGTCAGGGCCTCCAACAGGCGGCGGATGTCCGCGTCGCCGTGCAGGCAGCTGAGGCTGATCCGCAACAGGCATTCGCCCTGCGGAACCGCCGGCGGACGGATGCCCGGGACGAAGAAGCCTCGGTCCTGCAGCGCTCGAGCCAGGTTCATGGTTGGAACCGGATCGCCGACGATGACGGGGACAATCTGGCTGGCCGAGCGGCCGATGTTCCAGCCCAGGCCTGCCAGGCCGGCTCGCAACGTGGCGGCTCGCTGGCGCAGGACGGTGCGCCGCCCAGGCTCGCGGATCACGGCCTCCAATGCCTCCAATCCGGCCGCGGCGACGGCTTCGGGCGGAGCGGTCGAGAAGATGTACGAGCGGGCCCGATTCACCAGCCAATCGATCAGCGGCGCCGATCCGGCGACGAACCCGCCCAGCGAGCCCAGGGCCTTGCTCAGCGTCCCGACCCGGACGTGCACGCCGCTCTCGACGCCCAACTCCTCGCAGACGCCGCGGCCGGTGGCCCCGAAGACCCCGGTGGCATGCGCTTCGTCGACCATCAGCATGGCCCCGGATTGTTCGGCCGCCGCGGCCAGATCGGCCAAAGGCGCGAAATCGCCGTCCATGCTGAACAGGCTGTCGGTCACGATCAGGCGGCGGCGAAAATCGTCGCGGCGCGCCAGACGCCGCCGCAGAAAATTGACGTCGCCGTGG
>CAIYOB010001393.1 GCA_903927685.1 uncultured Planctomycetaceae bacterium | reverse complement strand
GCAAGCAGTCCGAAGGGAACTCCGCTCCCTCTGTCGGCCGACGTGACCGATCCGTCCACCGCCGACACGTTCACTTTCACGTGGGCGGTGACCAAGGACGGCAGCCCCTATGCCACGGGCTCGACATCTTCGTTCACCTTCACCCCGGACGTCGCAGGCAGCTACCAGGTCACGGTGCGCGTCGCCGATGATGACGGCGGCGTGGACACCGACGTCCGAACGATCTATGTCACCGAGGGTGAGGTCGTCGGCCGCCGTCTCTTTTACAACCACTCGACGTTCGACGGCAACGACACCGGCGCCAACTCGCAGGATGACCTGGCGATCGCTCCGCCGCCCACCGTCAGCGGCCACGGCCATTCCGAGGCACTGAATGAACCGGAGAAGGAACTCGGCAAACGAGCCCTGCTGCCGGGCGAGACCGCCACGTTCGTCAATTACACGAGCTACCTGTTGGGCATCAACGGCATCATGGTGGACATCGCCCATCCGGCCAATCCCGGGGGCCTGGATGCGGCGGACTTCGAGTTCCGCGTGGGCAACGATCAGGACCCCGCTGGCTGGCAGGCGGCCCCCGCACCCGCCGGCATCGCCGTCCGGTCGGTGGACGAGGATGGCGACGGAGCCGCGGACTTCTTCCGGGTCACGGTTGTGTGGGAAGACTACTACACCTACAACCCGGACCTGCCGGGATCATGGAAGTACGAAGTCAATCCGCGCGGGATTGGCAACCAGTGGCTGCAGGTCCGAGTGCTGGCGACGGAGGACACCGGCATCCCGGCCGACGATGTGTTCTACTTTGGCAACGCGATCGGGGAAACAGGGAACTCGTACGGTACGGCGAATCCGAACACATTCGTCAACGCCACGGACGCGGTGGGCGTGCGTTACCACCCGCACAACTTCCTCAATCCGGCGGGAGCCAGTGATCCGTATGACATCAATCGCGATGGACGGGTGGACGCGAGCGATGCGGTAAGCGTTCGCTACAATGCCACGAGTTTCCTCAATGCCCTGCAACTGATCACCGCCCCCGCGCCAACCGCAGGCGGCGCCAATGCGTTGCGGATGGCCGGGGAGGCGTCGGGAGCAAGTGCCGCGTCCGTGCTAACACCCGCCGAACTCGCCCCCGTGCTGCAGGCGGCGATCGAGCGGATCGAGGCCGTCTGCCTGCCGGAGTTGGCGGCGAGCCTACAGCAGGTGACTGTCGAAATCGTCGACCTGCCCGGCGATTGGCTCGGCCGAGCGAGCGACGGACGACGGGTGCAGATCGACAAAGATGCTGCTGGCTACGGCTGGTTCGTCGACGCCACACCGCGCGACGACGCGGAATTCGCAGTCCGTTCGGCGGCCGGCGACCGGGACGCTCGGCCGGGCAGTGCGGCCCGGGAGCGGGTGGATCTGTTGAGTGTGGTCATGCACGAACTGGGGCATGTGCTGGGGCGTGCCCATGAGGACACGGGAGTCATGATCGCGACGTTGCCGCTGGGTACGCGGCGCGAGTTGAACGATCCGCTGGCCTGGTTGGCGGACGAAGTCGCCGCGGACATGCCGGGGCAAGTTGAGTTTGCTGACGCCGTGGATGTGGTATTTGCCGCGGCGGCAACCTAGGCCGATGTCGATCGTTTAACCGCGACCCACCGGGGAACGCGGCGGCCAGTGGGAGAT
>CAIYOB010001392.1 GCA_903927685.1 uncultured Planctomycetaceae bacterium | reverse complement strand
GTTCACCAGCCAGTGCTTCGCAAGCTACGATTTCGCGACCCTGGCCCCGGAAGACCTGCGGGCCGTGTTGGAGGGCCTGACGAATCGGTTCCGCGCCGCCGTGCGGCCGGGGTTTTACGAGGACGACCTCGGCAATGAAGTCTGGCGGCAGCGCATGTTTACGGCGTTGGTGACGGAAACCGAGGAGGTCATCCAGAGCGAAGTGCTGCTGGCGCTGAGTCCCGAGTTCTACATGCAGGTGCATTGGCTTCCCGGAGGCCGGATCACCAACGGCGAGTTGCGATTCGACGAAGTGTTCGAGGAAGACCGGCAGGATCCCTGCGAGGAGAACGCCCGCGAGTTCCTGTACAACTTGGCGCGGGAGTACGGCGACCTGGAATACGTCAACATCGGCAAGGTGGTGAACTCCCTTTCGCGTCGAGATCCCGGTCGGGGGCGGCGAGAGGTCTACTTGGCGGTCGTGCAGCGGCGCGGGCATCCCCAGGAGATCGTCAGCGTGATCCGGCTGCAGAAATGGGGAGTTCAGCAGCACTTGAACGAAGGCCGCAAATTGGAGGAGGCACAGTTCCGATCCGATGAGTACACCGAGTACGTCCTGGATCGGCGTTTTGCCTGCCGCTATTTGGGAATGAACATTCCCCAGCAGATCAGTTCGAGGAAGATCTGCGAGCGGTACTTTGCCGCTTGGACTGGCCCCGAGGGCTACGTGATTTGGACGCCGTATTTCGAACGGGCGTACATCCCGGGCATCGCGACGGACAAGATGCCTCGGGAGCGTTTTCTGGACCCCAGCTTTGCCTTGGCCTTTGCCCGGCTGCTCGGACGAGCGGCCGCGTCCAACATCATCGTCGGCAGATGCGATGCGGCCAAGAAGACGATGTTCGATGACGGAGACGAGATCATCGTCGTCGACCAGGAAGGGATGCCGAGCGAGATCGTCGTCGCCGACCAGACCGGCACGTTCGCCGACTTCGACCAATCGCTGAATGCTCGGGCAGCCACTTACGCCGACCCCGTAAACCGCCGCGTCGAATTCCTGGCCGACCCGGAAGGCTTCGCTCAAGTCTATCTCGACGCGTTTATCGAGCGGCTCCACTGCATCAAGGAGCAGTACCGCCTGCGGAAAAAGGCGTTCGACAGCTTGTTCAAAGTCCGGCCGTACAAGGACTACGGGTGTTTCGCCTATCGCTGGAAGTGCGTCCTGCAGCGGCTCGAACAAGCCAATCCCGACGAACTGGCCGGGATCATTCGCGCTCAGCTGCGGCTCGGTGTGGGCCAGCCAGCCGGCTCACACCCGGAATAGCTGTGACAGATTGACATTCACTTTCGCCGTCCTGTCCTGCCTCCCCTTTGCAGGTGCCGAAACGGACGATGCCCGGATCAACCTGAACAACCTGCACATCAACAACGGAAAGCTGAGCGATCGCAGCTTGGCGATCCTCAGCCGACTGCCACGGCTGCAGCATCTGTCCCTGCAAGAAAACGCATTCACCGACGAAGGCTTGAAACACCTCCGTGACATGACGCACCTCCGCTCGCTGTGGCTGGGCCTGGGGCGATCACGGTTCACCGACGCCGGCTTGGTCCATCTGGCGAAGCTCACGAATCTGGAAGAACTGGATCTGCAAGGCAGCCCCCTGACCCGTTCGGGCCGGGAACAACTGGAGAAGTTGCCCAAGCGGGATCAAGCCAACTTGACGCCGCCCAACGCCAACGGCGTGGACACGGATGCGGAGGCGATGGACGACGGCATACCCGCCTAGCCGGGACGGTCTGTCCCAGGTTATTCACGAGCGCGAGGACGGGCGTTG
>CAIYOB010001391.1 GCA_903927685.1 uncultured Planctomycetaceae bacterium | reverse complement strand
GATCCGCTCGAGGCGACTCGTCTGACGGACGCCGACGGCAGGTACCGCTTCGATGGGCTGACTGCGGGGGCGTACTTTGTGGTCCCGCCGCCGGAGCCCAGTGGCGAGCTTCAACCGCCGCCTGTTCCCGAGGTCCGTACAATCCTGATAACACCGGCCGACGCAGGCGGAAGCGTGGGGCTGCAAGTGGACAGGTTTGACACGGCCCAATCCTTGACGGCCCAATTGCCGCCGCTGGGCACGGCCACCGTCAGTGGTTGGATGCCGACGACTTCTGCGGTAGGCGAGCATCGCAAGGTCGTCGTTCGCGCGTTTTCAGGGGAAGGCAGAATCAACGTCGAGATCAACGAGTCAGGCGTCCGCCGGTTCAGCTATTCGGAGAACGTGAGCACCAGCGGAAATGCGTCGGTCGTCTGGGATGGAACCGGCGGCGATCCCGAGGTCGTGAATCCCACGGGCCTCGGTGGCGTGGACTTGACGGCGGGCGGCGGCCAAGACGCGTTCGTCTTGAACATTCACTCGACTCAATTGCCCCCCGTGCAGACGTTCGTCGTCTACACGGATGCAACCCATGCCTCGTACCTGACCCAGCCGGCGCCTGCGTTCACGGTCGATTGGGAGCAAGTACTCCGGTTCCGCGATTTCGTTCCGCTTCCCGGCTGCGAAGCCGCCGATTTCGAGAATGTCGGGGCGCTGGAGTTCCGCATTCAAAAGGATCCCGCCTACGCGGCGTTCGCGCTGGATTACGACTTGGACCGGATCGACACGATCGGCCCGACGGTCTTTCAGGCCCACTTTTCCTACGTTGTGGCCGCCGCGATCCATATCGAGAAGGCCACCAACGGCCTCGACGCCGATACGCCGACGGGGCCTGTGATTGAGATCCAGGCGGCGGGCACGACGGTGACGTGGACGTATGTCGTCACGAATCCGGGCAATGTGCCGTTGGCGAACGTCGCCGTGACGGATGACAATGGCACCATCGGCAATCCCGCCGATGATTTCCAGCCGGAGTATACGGTCGGCGACGAAGACGGAGACGGCAGGCTGGATCCCGGTGAGAGCTGGCAATACGTTGCCACCGGCTGGGCTCGGGTTGGCTTGTACGGAAACCTCGCCCAGGCGACGGGCATCGCGTTCACCGGGGACATGGTGCAGGATCGGGACCCTAGCCATTACTTCGGGTTCCGCAGAAACCCGGTCTCCGGGCAAGCGCCCATCATCGTCATGGGTCCGGACAAGAGTCCCGGGACTCCTCAGAGGCTCCGAATCGTGGATGGACGCACGTGGCAGGAGTTGTCCGATGCGGCGTTCGTCGCCTACGAGGACGACTATGTGGGCGGCACACGTGTCGCGGTGGCCGATTTGGACGGCGATGGCCTGGAGGAGATCATCACCGCGCCCGGCCGCAACCGTGCGCCCGAAGTCCGCGTGTTCACGTGGGATGGAACCTCGCTTCCCGGCTTCCCCGCCTTCCTCGCCTACAGTTCGGCATACTTGGGCGGCGTGGAGCTGACCGTCGCGGACGTCAACGGCGACGGCAAGCCCGACATTTTGACGGTCCCGAGCTACGGAGCGGCGGACGTGCGTGTGTTCTTGAACCGCTACGATGGTTCGGCACCGTCCGCTCCGGCGTTCGCTGCGGCGCCGGACATCTCGTTCCGAGCCTTCCAGGTAGCAGCCGTCGGCGGCGCGGTGATTGCCGCCGCGGACATGGGCCGACTGGTCGGTGGCTCCTTCGTCAACGAGACCGATGGCCGGGCGGAGATCGTCGTGGGGACGGGACCTGGCGTTCCGGCTCAGTTGGCCGTGTACAGCCTTGCGGGGACCACGCCGGTCGGCGTGCAGACCCTCGTGCCGTTCGCGGCGACGAATCCGGGTTTCCAGGGCGGTGTTTCCCTGGCCGCCGCACGGCTTGATCCTGACTCCACTCCAACCCTGGCGCCTGCCGACATCCTCGTCGGCATGGGCACCAACGGGACGTCCCGAATCGAGATTTGGAAGTGGAATGTCTCCGACTCGACATTGTCGTTGCGGGGCGCAATTCCCGGGGCATTTGCCCCTCAAAGCGACAATGCGCCGGTTCGGGTGGCAGCCCTGGATGAGAATGCCGACGGGTTGGCGGAGACGATTCTCGCCGTGCAAGGCCCGATCGGAACGACCGGCGAGGTCCGCCGATTTCCCATCACCTCCACCTCGCCTTTCCAGTATCTCCAAGCTGCGTCACTGACCGGCTTCCCAGGACCGTGGTTCATTGCGGCGAGCATTCCGGCGGATTCGGGCAGCGTCCAACCCAGGTCGCTTCCCCAGCCTGGGGCGGCGCTCGTCTGGACGAACACAGCCAACGCCTATGACGTCAACACCGATGGAGCCGTGAGTCCTTTGGACGTCTTGGAGGTCATCAATT
>CAIYOB010001390.1 GCA_903927685.1 uncultured Planctomycetaceae bacterium | reverse complement strand
CTTGCCGCAGGACTTCCAGATCTCCATACGCATCCTCCGCCAAGACCTTTCCCGTCTGCACGATCGTTTCCCTGGTGGCCTCGGCCGCGAATACCCGGACCTCCTTCTTGGCCAGATCAAAGATCCCGACGCTGGCGCGTTGGCAAGCCAGCAGCTTGCGCAGACGCTGCAGGGCTGCCTGAGCGATCCTTTCGGGTGACTCGACGGCCTGCAAAACAGCCCGGTCAATATCGTGCAGGTTTCGCAAACGCTCGGACTGCCTGCACAACGCCGCGGCTGCCTGCTTCATTTCTTCGATATCAGTGCAAGTCCCAAACCACTTGACAACGGTCCCCGAGGCATTGCGCAGAGGCCTGCCCTGCATGAGAAACCACCGGTAGCTGCCGTCAGCCGCCCGCAGGCGGCTCTCGACCTGATAGGCCTCACCGGTTGCCACGGCATGATTCCAAGCGTCCCAGGCCCGCTGCTTGTCGTCGCCGTGAAAGGGCGTGTTCCAGCCGCGCCCGCAGCTCTCGTCCAGCGACATCCCCGTGTAATCTACCCAGCGTTGGTTGAAGTAGATGTTCAGGCCATCGGGTGTACACATCCACACCATCTGCGGGACAAAGTCGGCCAGGGTGCGGAACTTGGCCTCGCTTTCCTGCAGGGCCTCCTCGGCCCGCTTACGCTCGGTGATATCCAAGTGACAGCCAAGCATCCGCACGGGCGTTCCATCAGCCGCTCGCAACATGTCAGCGATCGCATAAATCCACCGGTAGGAGCCGTCCTTGTGCTGGAAGCGAAACTCGACCTCGTGACGGCCTTGCGGCGCAGCCACATAGTCGCGCACTTTCTGCAGCATCGGCTCCAGATCGTCGGGATGCACCCGGCGTTGCCACTCTTCGAACAGATTGGAGATCTCGTCGTCCCGACAGCCAATCTGGCGCTTCCATTCCGGCGAGAAATAGACCGTGTTGGTCTTCAGGTTCCAGTCCCAAAGCCCAATGTTGGCCGACTGGACCGACAAACGCAGCCGCGCTTCACTCTCCCGCAACGCTTCCTCTGCCTGCTTGCGCTCGGTGATGTCCTGCATGGTGGTAAGGGCATGCATCTGCACGCCGATCTGGACTGGGTTCGTATTGGACACCACGATACGTTCCCCGCCGCTCTTGGTGGACAGACGCATTTCCAAGCCCTCCAAGGCGCCTTGGTGGGCAAAGCGGGAGATGGCTTCCTGCCGTGCGTCTTTGTTCGTCAGCCCCACCTCGACTGCGGTTCTACCGGACATTTCCTGGCGAGTAAACCCGGTCAATCGTTCGCAGGCCTCGTTGACCTCCACGATCACCACCTCGGGCAACCGGAGCAGCACCGTCGGAATGGCAGACTTCTCAAACAGGAGTGTGTATTTCCGCTCGCTTTCGAGCAGACTCTCCTCCAATCGTTTGCGCGCCGTGATGTCCTGGAAGGCGCCCTGCACCGCAATGACTGTTCCCGCTGCATCCCGCACCGCCTCGCCAATGGTCCGCACCCAGACCCGCTGGCCGCGGGCGGTGATGATCTGCATCTCCTCGTCATAGGGTTTTCCGTCCCGGGCGCAGGCGTCAAAGACGGTCGAGATTCTCTCGCGCCACTCGGGGGCATAGAAGGCGAGTCCTTCCGTCAGCGAAGGGGAGAACTCGGGAGGCGTTTCATGAATGGCAGCCACTTCCTCGGACCACTGCACCCGGCCATCGGCGAGCTTCACGCTCCAAGCACCAAAGCGGCCCATGCGACCGGCCACCTTGAGCCGCGACACACTCGCTCGCAGTTCCTGTTCCACTCGCCTGCGTTCGGTAATGTCACGTCCGGTCACGACGGCGCCGACGATCACGCCGTCCTGGTTGCGAATGGGAGCAAAGCTGTAACTCCCAACCCAAGTTTCGCCCGTGTCTTTGCGACGGAGAGTGTATTCGGCATTCGCGACCGTCTCGCCGCGGAGCGCCCTCGGAACCGCCCATTGCTCCAAAGCGGCCAAGTCGCCGTTGGGCAGGAAAACATCCAGAAACACAGGATACTCGGCAAGGGTCTTCGCGCACTCCGCCTTGCTGCTGAACTTATGAAACGTCGCGAAAGCCTCGTTGAACTCGATGAACCGTCCCTGAGTGTCGGAAATGAACACGGCGTCGGCCATGCTGGCCAGCGCCGCATCGAGTCTTGCTCGGTTGTCCAGGAGCGATTCGTTCGTCTTCTGAAGGTCCGCCGTACGTGCCAAGATCCGGGCTTCGAGTTGGTCATTAAGGGATTGGACGGCGGCAAACGCCTCAGTTGCCTGCTGGTTCGCTTTCCGCAAGCGGCCATGAAAAAAACTGAAGAGGACGCCCATGCCCGCGAACGTCGCGATCGAGACAAGGGCCATCGGACGCTGCAACGCAAAGGAGAATTGGGGCGGAATGAAAAAATACCAGACCAGTCCCGTGGAAAGCCCCGTCGCCACCAACCCGCCCCGCTGGCCGCCGACCCAGGAACTGAAGAAGACGGCAGGATAAAAGAGAAACCAGACGTAGGGCTGTATGGCAGGCCAAAAAAACCATTGCAGACCGGTGGCCGCCAGCG
>CAIYOB010001389.1 GCA_903927685.1 uncultured Planctomycetaceae bacterium | reverse complement strand
TGCCCCGAGCCGACATCTCCAGGACCGGATCGGCCGCCAGAAAACTGTACCGCCCCACCCGCTCGCCGCCGATCACGCTTTCGAACAGGCACGCACTGCCGCCCGTGTCGATCTTGTGAAAGGCGGTCACCGGCGTCAGCGTGTCGCTAACCAGCCGGCGGTACACGGGAATCAACTGATGGTCCTGTGCCAGGCGGCAGAAGGTTTCCAGGTCCGGGTGATGCATGCAACCGACTTTCACTTCGACGCTGCGACTTCGTGACTCTTCGACTCTTCGACGTTTCGACCTACTTCTTCGCCAAGTCCTTCAAGTAGATCTTCCGCCAGCGGACCTCGTACGGCCCGGTTCCCTTGGCGATGCCGTGCACCTGCAGGCCGATGAAGCCGCACGGCTTGCCGGACTTGTCGTCGACCAGGTCGGCCACGGGAACGTCATTGACCCAGGTCTTGATCGACTTGCCGACACACAGCACTCGATACTTGTTCCATTCGCCCTTCTTGAACGCGGCGTTGGCCGCCGGATCGGAGCGGTTTTCGGTCAGCCAGCCGGCATTCGGCAACGCCTCGCCGTAGATGTAGCCGGCCGTCCCGTTGATCGCGATCTCGACCTGCGGCCCGTGGACTCGGCCCTTGTTGTACTCTTCCTTGCTCTCCGAACGGATTTGGACCCCCGAATTCAACTCATCCGCCACCTTGACCTCGAACGTTAACTCGAAGTCGCTGTAGTTCTGTTCGGTGCACAGGAAGGAATTCGGGCTGCCTTCGTTGGTCTTGCCGACGACGCAGCCGTCCTCGACGCGATAGGTCGCCGTCCCATTCCGCTGCACCCAGCCGTTCAGCGTCTGGCCGTCGAACAAGGCGACAAAGCCGTCGCCCGGCCCGTCCGCCGCCGTCAAGGGCGCGGCCGCCGCCAGCAAACAACCCGCCACCAACCACATCCACCTGCGTGAGGAAGCGATCATGATGCCTGACTCTCCGAGTTTTTTCGCCTGAAATGCTGCCCGCCCGCCGCGTGGCAGACCGAGTACTATTGTGCCGATGCGACGGCGGGTTGCAAGAAGCCGAACCGGGTGGCTAGAGTAAAAGAAAGCGAGATTCCCCCAAATCCTGGACGCCGACGGCCCGCATGGACATTATTGATCGCCCTTTTCACGTCCCCCTGGTGCATCGCCTGCGATTTACCCAGGACGTATTCGGCTGTGAACCGCAGATCCTGGCGGACGTCCTGGAGCCGTCCGGCGCCGCGCCGGCGCGTGTCCAGTTCTGGCTGGATGCCAACGTCGACGCCGCAATCCCCCCGCTGCGGTCCCAGATCGACCAGTTCTTTGCCACACAGCGCGAGCGGGTTCAGGCGGGGGGAAGCGTGCAAATCGTGCCCGGCGGCGAGGACATCAAGAACGATGTCCAGCTGTTGGAGCGGATGCTGAAGGTCTTTCACGCCGCCGACCTGGATCGGCGCAGCTACGTCGTCGTGATCGGCGGCGGCGCGGTTCTGGACGCCGTCGGTTTCGCGGCCGCGATCGCACATCGCGGCCTGCGGCTGGTCCGGCTGCCGACGACGACCCTGGGCCAAGGCGACTCGGGGGTCGGGGTCAAGAACGGCGTGAACCTGTTCCAAAAAAAGAACTGGCTGGGCTGTTTTGCCGCCCCCTGGGCCGTGATCAACGACGCCCGGCTGCTGCATACGCTGAGCGATCGCGATTTTCTGTGCGGGTTCTCCGAATCCGTCAAGGTCGCCTTGCTGAAGGACCCGACGCTATTCGATGAGTTGTGCCAGGTGGCCGAGCGGATCCGTCGCCGCGACATGGCGGCGGCGCTGCCCGTCATCCGCCGCACGGCCCTGTTGCACCTGGAGCATATCACCCAGGGCGGAGATCCGTTCGAGACGCGGGAGGCCCGCCCGCTGGACTTTGGCCATTGGTCGGCGCACAAGTTGGAGAGTATGAGCGGGTTCCAGTTGCGGCACGGCGAAGCGGTCGCGATCGGCGTGGCGATCGACGCCGTGTACTCGTCGCTGGCCCACGGTTTGCCCAGCCAGGACGCCGATCGCGTGTTGCACTGCCTGCAGCGACTGGGGATCCCGCTGCAGTCCCCGCATCTGCACGAGACCGAAACGCTGTTCCGCGGACTGGAGGAGTTTCGGCAGCATTTGGGGGGGCAGTTGACCCTGACCCTGCTGCGGGGCGTCGGCCAGCCGCTGGAAGTCCACCAGGTGGATGTCGAGCGGATGCGGCAAGCGGTCCGTGTGGTGCTGGCCTTGGCCCACGGCTGGACGCTCGAATTTCCCTGAACTCCCACGGGACAAGCTATGTTTTCTCAGGATGCTGCGCACGGGACATCAAGCCCTGGGTTCCCGGGGGCCAGCACAGCGAGCCCCCCGTGGCACAAACTGGGGGCTCGCTGCGCTCGACCCCAGGCACCCCATGCCGGGTCCTGGCCGTGACGAAACACCGGGGCGCGTGGCAGAGACGGATTCTATGGTTTATGCGGATGGCAACCGAACGATGGCTGAAGCAACACGTCTGAGCGGCATTTTCACCCCCAACGTCGTCCCGTTGGATGAACGCGGCGAGATCAACGAGCCGGAACTGCGGCGGTACGTCGACTGGCTGATCGCTCGCGGGGTCCACGGCCTGTACCCCAACGGCTCCACGGGCGAATTCACCCGGTTCACGGCCGACGAGCGGCGGCGGATCATCGAGATCATCGCCGACCAGACGGCCGGACGCGTGCCGATCCTGGCGGGCGCTGCCGAAGCCAATACGCGCGAGACGATCAAAGCCTGCGAGTGCTATTATGAGCTTGGAGCCCGCGCCGTGGCCATCGTTTCGCCGTTCTACTACCGGCTCAGCCCGGCCGGCGTCTATGCCTATTTCAAGGAGATCGCGGACCATTCGCCGATCGACGTCACGTTGTACAACATCCCCATGTTCGCCTCGCCGATCGACGTCCCCACCGTGGTCCGGCTGGCCGGCGAATGTCCCAAAGTGGTCGGGATCAAGGACTCGTCAGGCGATCTGCCCCAGATGATGCGGATGATCGCCGCGGTCCGGCCGCAGCGACCCGAGTTCAGTTTCCTGACAGGATGGGATGCCGCCTTGATGCCGATGCTGCTGATCGGCTGCGACGGCGGCACGAACGCGACCAGCGGCGTGGTGCCGGAAATCACGCGCAAACTGTACGACCTGACGCTGGCCGGACGCCTGGACGAAGCCCGCGACCTGCAATACCGCCTGCTGACGCTGTTCGACGCCATGCTGTATTCCGCCGAGTTTCCCGAGGGATTCCGAGCGGCGTTGAGCCTGCGAGGCTTCCAGGCGGGAGCCGGCCGGCAACCCAAATCGGAAGTGCAGAAGCTGGAATTGGACAAGCTGAGCCGCCAGTTGCAGTGCCTGTTGGCGGCCGAGGGCTTTACCGACCAGCCTGTTTGCGGTTGCGCCGCCAGCCCGCCCGTCGACCCGGAACAGGTCGCCCGCATCGTCCGAGACGTGGTGGGCCAGTTGCGCCGGCAGGCCGCCCCGTAGCAGGGCTCTGCGAGCTGTGCGGGAGGCGCGGATTGAGGCACGGCTCGGCGCCGTGTTTCAGGCGAGCGCTCACTCCGTCCGGTGTTTCTCCCGCATCCGGCGGCTGTACGCTTCCAGGATCCGGCGTTCCTTGGCGGTCAAGCTGCCCATCCCTTCGCGGTTCACCTTGATCAGCAGACGATCGGCCAACTCGTCTTCGTCGCCAGCGTCGCGGCCGGGATTATGCACGCGCAGCCGCGGCTTGGGCTTCCAGGACCGAAGCGATCCGGGACTCCAAGGCAGACTCGGCAGCCAGTGGCTGAGGTTCCAGCCCAGGCGGTAATACAAGATGGCAAACGCGGCGCCTGCCAGGTGGACGTCGAAGGCCACCGATCGCCCGCCCGCAGACAGCATCTGCATCAAATCGCCGCCGATGATCAGTACGCCCAGCACCCAGGCCGGCACGGGCAGCACGAACATCAACAGGATCGTCCGCGTCGGGTGCTGCAGGACGAACAACAGCACGACGGCCGTGACCGCCCCGGAAGCGCCCAACAAGCCCTGCTCGCGCCCGGGCGGGCCCCCCGCCCACAGCTGAGTCCGGACCATCCAGACCAGCGAACCGACGACGAGTGCGACCAGGTAAAACCGCAGGAATTCCTTGCGGCCCAAGCTCAGTTCAACGTCCCGGCCGAACATCCACAAGCCGAGCATGTTCCAGAGGATATGGCCCGTGTCGGGGTAATGCGCGTGGGCAAAACCGTACGTCAGGAACTTCCACCACAGCCACGGCTTGGCCAGATCGGCCGAACTGAGGGTCAGCTGGTCCATCAGCCAATGCTGTCGCCCCAGAAAAATGTCGAGCACGTACAGCGCGACATTCAGGATCACCAGATTGGTGACCAACATCCGCTCCCCAACCTGCCAACCCGGCGGCGGCGATTCTTCTCGATAGTATTCGCGATCAAACAGGGCCATGATGCATCCCGGAGATGAGAGACAGCGGAAAGCGGTCGTTTCCGCTGCCGCGAACCACGGCCGAAGACCAGCCGTAGCGCGCGGCAACGTCCCGCGTCTGCCTACATGGTATGCCAACCGGGCAAGAATTGGGAGTGGTGGGGCATGCTGCGCGTGTCGGGCAGGCCGCGTGGCTCGACCGGGGCGTCATTTCGGTCAGCCCCATCGATGGGGATCGAGGGGACGCTGGGAATCCCGGTGCTACTCGAACACGACCAAGCCATGGACATCCAACCGCGGCAAGGCGACTTCCACGCCGTCCGCGGTTGGCGTCATTGGCAACGGGTGATGGCCCGGTTCTGCGAACGCGGTGCCCGGCGAACCGGCGATTCCCACCTTGATACCGAAGATCGGCAAGGTCTCCTCTCGCTCGGAGGGATTGTTCTCCGGCAGGGCGCGATTGGCCGTGGTGTTGACCTCGTTCAGCAAGTGAATCACGGTCCGCCGTCCGTCGTCCTGCGTATAGAAGGCGGCTTGCACACCGAGCGGGGCAATGACACGGACCGGCGGCTGCCGGTCCCCGGCGGCCCAGCGCACCGAGTTGGCAATCAGCCGCCGCTGATACTGGTACGGCGCCAGGAAGTAAGCCTGGCCGAGATCGGCGGCCAGGTAGACGGAGCGGCCCTGCCCGGCTCGATGGAGCACCAGAAAGGGCCACTCTTTGGGCACCGCCAGCCGCCGGCCCAACCGCTCAGCGCCCGTCACGACCTCGACGTTGGTCATCCAGCCGAGGTACTGCAGGCGGTCGGAACCGCGCCGGTAGTTCGACCGGACGACGGGATCATCGGCGATGGGGTGCAGGTCGGGCCCGGCGATGCCGAGGTAGACTTCGGTCCATTTGGGGTAGTTCGGCCAACGGGCGGAAAAGTCCTCGGTTCCTTGAAAGCGAGCGCCGTAGACGTCGGCCAGCCCGAACTCCTGCCGCCGGTCGCCGAATTCGTTGCACAGGGAACTCTCATGCATGGCCACCAAGCCGCCGCCCGCATGGACGAAAGCCCGGATCGTATCGAGGGCCTGCTGACTCAGGCAGGCGGCATTCGGCAGGATCAGCACCTGGTACTGCCGCAGGGTTTCCAGGTCCTCGACATCGGGCTCGATCAGGATATCCAGCGGCAGGTGGTCCTCCAGCACAGCCCGGAACGTGCCGACCGCCGACTCCATGTGGGCCGGCATGCGCCGCTCGCCGGGCGCGAGCTTGCCGAGGTCGGGTGAATCGACGCCGCTGCCCAGCCAGGCCCCCAAGGGGACCTCGTTGCGTGCGCCCGGCAGGCCGTACAGCAGGCGGCTGCTCTCGCCCACCAGCATGGCCGCCCATTTGACCGAGCGAGCGGCCGTCGTAAACGGCTCGCGGTCTTGGAGCAGTTGGTTGAAATGGGACAGCGTCGCTGTCTCGCTCTGCTGCCAGAAGCCCTGGGCCACGAGGCACCCGTTGGTCAGCACCGTTAACTCGCGGACTTCGCACTCCGCCAGTGGCGGTTGCGAGTTGAACTGGCCCTGCTCGCACAGGTAGGGCAGGACCCACGCCGGGCGATCACCCGCCAAGCCGCGATAGTAGCGGCAGGTGAAGGCCGGGAGCAGGTTGCTCGCCTGGTCGGGCGGGAAATCCCAGAGCAGTTCGAGAAACGGCGCATCCAGCACCCGGTGCATCGCGTCGGAGCCCTCGGCTGCCGGGGCTCCCATCCAATGCCACCAGCGGCCCGGACCCGTGGACCACGGCGCGGTCACCAAGTCGGGCTTGACGGCCTTCAACGCCGCCGTCCATTTGCCAACGAATCGCGTGTAGCGGGCCAGACGCCATTTGAGATAGCGGCGAAACGCCGGATCGTTCACGTCGGTGGACGCGGGTATCTCCCGGTCCAGATCCTGGCGGTAGGCGGCGCAGCAGTGCGGGCAAAAGCACTGCGACCAACAGCCGAAGCCATCCAGGTTGTAGCCGTCCCAGTCCAGCCTCTTGACCAGCTCGACTTGCGACCGGATGAACCACTCGCCGTACGGCGAGTTCCAACAGCCGAGCACCGCGTCGCGCTGCAGTTGCTCGACGGTGATCGGCTTTCCACCCGGCGAGTTGATGACCTGCCAGTCGGGATGCTCCGCCTGGATCCAAGGCGTCATGTAGAAGCGGATGGCTTCGCCCAAGACCTTGGCACCGCGGGCATGGGCTCGGTCGACCCGGCTGCGAATCGCCCGCAGCGTCTCGTCCGGCACCCGCTGGCCACTGCGGATGTCGACGATCTCGTCGTCCTGGCCGAGAATAAACGGGCCCCCGGCAAAGCCAATCCCCGCCGCGTTGGTCCCCCCGCAGATCACGTTCGTGCCGCTGCGGAGCGCCTCGTCCAGGTTCTGTTCGTCGATGCCAAAGCACAGTCGCTGCTGCGAGCGCAGCCACGTCGGTTCCGACAACGGCCGGAAACCGGCAGCGTCCTCCATCGCGGCCGCCGCGGGGGATGCGCCAACCATGACGAGTATGAGGCCGAATGCGCTGCTGCGAATGCGGAGACTCATGGGCTACCATCCAATCAGGACCGGCTCCAAAGGCGCCAGCGTCAATTCGCCGCGGACAAGCTGCTGGCTGAACAAGTTCCGCCCTTCCAACCGTCGCTCCCCACTCCACAGCGTCACGTGCAGTTCTTCGGTGCGATAATTGATCAGGTTGAGGACGTGATGGTCGTGCACACTAGCGGTCAGCCATTCCACGCCCCAGACCGGGCGACCGTCCGCAGCCTGGACGCTCACCATCGGCGTGACGCCCAGGGCCCTCAGACGCTCCAGCACCGAAGCCCACAGCTGCTTAGCTTCCGTTTGGCCGCGACGAAAGGGGATCCGGCCCGCGACCGGCAGTGCGGCGGCCTCAGGCTGCGGTTGATCGTATTCATCCCGCGCGAGAACCTCGTCGCCGCCCACGAGCACGAGCTTTCCGCGGTACTGCCGCAGGGCCCCGAAGGCGGCTTGGGGCAAGTGGCTGACGCCGGGAACAAACAGCACTGCTCCGTCGGGAAACCGCCCCGCGCTCAGTTGGCGCTCGGTCACGAAACCGACCTTCACGCCGCTGAAGGCGAGCGCCTGGTAAAGCTGGCCGCTGCAATCGCTGTATTCGCCGCCGTCGTAGGCGAGTGCCGTCGTCGAGTACAGCACGGCGACCTGGGGCGGCAGCCGCTGCAAGGCCGTGACCTCGTCGCCGAACCGCAACAGGTCGAGCCCGGTATGGCCCACCGCTTCGGCGCACGCCGGCCGGTGCATCACGCTGCCGGCAAAATCGCTCTTGGGATCGAAGGTGCGTTCCCAGACCCAGATGGTGCTGGCGCTCTGCCCGTGTACCGCGGCCTGCCAGAGTGCGGCCCGCAGGTGCTGCGGCGGCACCGCGCGCGTTTCCCGATCCGGGATCAGGTGATTTTCCGTGTTGAAAACCGGCAGATCCTGGACGGAGCGTTGCAGATCCAGCGACCGTGCATTGAGCTGCCAGCCTTGCGCCCACTCGCCCCGCCCGTAGTCGTAGAAGTTGACGGAATCGTTGCCGTTGATTTGGCTGAACCGGCCAAACAGTTCCGCATCGACGCCACACCGCAGGTCGCCGTCATTCCAGAAGGTCCACGCCATGGCCTTGGCATGCACGGGCAAGCGCGGAGCGATCTGGTGCACCACCTCTGCCAACTGGCGATGCCAGCCGGCAAAGAACTCTTGGTTGAACAGCACGAAGTCATATTCCGCCTGGGGACGACGCCCAGCCGCGCCGTCGTAGGGGTTGGGCTGAGGGACTTCAGAAAACTCGCGGTACTCGGTCTGCCAGCGGCGATTGAGCGTGCCGATGTCGCCATGGCGCGCTGCCAGCCAGGCTTGCCATGCGCGGCGGCCTGGCTCGCACGGCTCTTCCACGTTGACGGGCTCGTTGCTCAGGCAGATGCTGTGCAGCGCCGGATGGTCCTTGATTTGCGGGATCAGCCACTGCAAGTATCGCTGCAACAGTCCCTGCCCTTCGGTCGCGTGCAGGCAGAACTGCAGAAAGCCCTCCCGTTTCTTGCGCAGCTCGGGGTACTTCTCCAGCATCCAGCCCGGCATGTAGTGCGGACTGATCAGCAGCGTCACGGCGACGTTGGCGGCCGCCGCCCGGTCGAGGATCGTACGCAAGTTTCGCACGGGCGCCTCGGCAATCTCGTCCTCGCGGACAAAGACCGAGTGTGGGCCGAGTTCGATCTGGATGATGTTGGCGCCGTAGCCCGCCAGCTTCTCCAAGTCCGCGCAGACTTGTCCGAAATGCCCGTAGCCCGTGAAGAAGACCGGGCGCACGCTGCGGTGTGGAGCGGGGCCGGGCGTGGCTGTTTCGGCGAGAAACGATGGTCCCGAGATCGTGATCGGACTGGTCACATACCGCGGCACCGGCGGAAGCACCGCTTCGCCCGCCAACGCCTTGCGCAACTGCTGCTCCAGCTGCTCGGCCATCGATTCCATCGCAGTCAATTGGTCGAACGCCCGCTTGACCTCGTTGTGCACCAGGTCATCAAGGGCGTAGCCGGTGAAGTTCTCAAGCACGGTGGTCCCGACCAGGGGATAGGCGGGATCGAATTGCCGGGAACGCAGTTGAGCGATCAGTTCCTGCAGCGTACGCGCCTTGTCCTGCAGGGCCAGCAGCCGGGTGCGGGCGAGTTCCTGCGAATAGAACGTCAAGCTCGAGCGGCCGTCCGCGAGGCGCCGGCCCGTCTGGTCGCGCAGGGTGATCGTCAGTTCGACGGGGCCCGGACCGGCACGGCAGGCGGCCCCTTCCACGACGAGGCGAGACAACCCTGCAGGCAGGTCGCAGACCGTCTCGTGCGTGAGCGTCGCCGAGCCTTGCTGCAACACGGCTTGAATGTGAACGCCAGCCAGCGGTTGCCGGGTGAAACACTCCAGGGCACTGGCCCACGGCCCATCGCCCAAGTCACGCGGCGGCGGTCCCGACAATTGCGCCAGTTCAGCCGCGGGAGGCGGGACACAGAACGTCGGCGTTGCGCCTTCCTCCAGTTTCAAATCGTCGATCCAGAATCCCGGCGTCGGGCTGTCGGTGTTGATCTGCAGGCGAAAACCCTGCTCCTCGTCCGCCGCGGTGAACGTCGTCACAAACCGCTCCCAGGTCCCGCCTGTCGGCTTCAGGTAGACCCGCACTCGCCATTGGTGGCCGCCGCCGAACCAGGCCACGCCGGGGTCGACGGATTTCGCAAAGCAACTCAGCGTATAGCTCTTGCCGGGCTGGAGCCGGATCGGGTCCGCCGTCCACAGCGTGCCGTAGACGTGCGGGCCGTAGGCGGTTCCATTGCTGACCCGCAGGGACTGGCGGCCGGAATGCGCCTCCGTATCCGCCAGCGCGGCGGCCGCATCCGTGTTGCGTCGATCCCAACGCCAGCCACTGGGCAGGCGGTTCGGATCGGCCTCTTCGAAGCTGAAGTTCGCGACGAGGTTCGGATTCGGGGGCGGTCCCGGCTCGCACCGCACGCGCGCCAGCTGCAGTTCCGCCTCGGCGGCTACGCTCTCGACGTCGCCCTGGGGCCAGATGCCCAGCACGAGCAAGATTCCGGTTGGTAGCGATCTCACGGTTTGCGATCTCCCTGGTGTGGACGAGCTTGTCGCGCGAACTTGCGGCGTGTCCCAACCGCGTCCAAAGACCAGTGTGGCAGCCGGCCCCGCCGCCTTCAAGCGGGCCGCATTTGTGCGACAGGCGGCATTGGTGCGAGGTTCGGGTCGCTGGCCGGGTTGAGTGCCTGCCCGAGGGCGATCTCGGCTACAATACGCGACCGGGCGGACGGCTACGACCCGCAGCCGCCAGCCGCTGTTCATCGGCCACCTGGAAGGAGTATCGCGTGAAACTGGTATTGCTTTCGTGTGTCGCGTTCGTCGTGTCAGCCTCGGCTGCGGAACAACCCGCGTCCGGCCCGGAGGCCTGGAAGGGCGGTTCGCCGGATTCCACCTATCGCCAAGTGTGGCCGCAGTCGGTCTGCTGGCGGCACGGCCAGAAAACGACCCTGGCGTGCACTTTCGACCAGCCCGAGGACTGGTCGCGTTTCGACACCGCCGCCTTCTGGCTGCACGCCGAGAACGCTACCGGTTCCAGCTTCGTCGTCCTGTTCACGTCGGAAAACCCGCAGACCCAAGGGCCCGACTACTATGCCTACAAAATCACGCTCGATTGGATCGGCTGGAAAAGATTCGTGCTTCCGTTCCTGGAACTGAACGTCGCGCGCCAGCCGATCGGCTGGAAGCAGATCGACAGCGTTTGCTTCACCGCCTCGGGCTACGGCAGCACGCCGGACCCGAACGCGGTCGTACGGCTCGACGGATTCGAGTTGCTGGCCGCTGGCAGCACGGGCCCGCGGATGACCGATGCGGACTTGTTCGCGGCCCTGGACCTCGGCCTTCCGGCTCTGACAGCGGTCCGGCAAGCGGTTGACGCCGGCGATCTGGCGGCGGCGAAATCCGCGCTCGCCGCGCATCTTCGCAACCGGACCACGCCGCGCTGGCTTGCGGACTGGCGGCAGCCGGCGTTTCGCGATGCCAAGGCCAAGCCGCGCGACGTAGCCGCGGCGGAAAAGGTCCTCCAGCACAAGTTCGACTACCCCACCGGACCGAGCCAGCTGGGGACATGGGATTTCGGCGCCAAGATCGACTGGACGGCCAATCCGACCGAGGGCGAAGCGCGGACGCACCTCTGGAACGAAGCGCTCAATCGGCACTTCCATTTTCGGACGCTGGCGGAAGCGTACTGGCAGACCGGCCAGGACAAGTACGCGCAGGAAATCGCGGCGGAAATCGTGGACTGGGCCGCCTCGAATCCCGCCGTCCTGCTGTCCGACGGCAATCACCTGGCCAACGGCTGCGAGGCTTGGCAAACCTTGACCACGGGCATCCGCCTCGCTGACACCTGGCCGAACGCCCTCTACCGCTGCCTCGGCTCGCCGGCCTTTGGGGACGAGGCGATCTGCGTCGTGTTCAAATCGGTGTTTGAACAGGCAAGCCACCTCTCCCGCTGGCCCAGCACGGGCAACTGGCTGACCGCCGAGTCCAACGGCCTGTTCACGGCCGGCGTGCTGTTCCCGGAATTCAAGGAGGCCGGCCAATGGCGCCAGCTGGCCCTGGAGCGCCTGTATCGACAGCTCGACGAAGACGTCTATCCGGACGGCATGCAGTACGAACTCGCAGCCGGCTACAACAACTGGGTCGTCACGGAATTCGCCCATATCCTGGAGTTAGCCGACTTGAACGGGCTTCGACACGAGGTGCCTGACGACTTCCTGGCGAAGATGGAGAAGATGTTCAATTACCTCCTTCTCGCCGCGCTGCCCAACGGCCAAATCCCGGGCCTGAACGACGCGAACAACGCGGACGTCCGTTCCCTTCTGGCCACGGGCTGCAAACTGTTTCCACGCCGCACCGATTTCGAGTTCGTCGCGACCGGTGGCCAGAGCGGAACCGCGCCGGCGGAAACGTCACACGCGTTCCCCTATACCGGCCACTACGTGATGCGCTCCGGCTGGGATCGCGAAGCGACGTACCTGCTGTTCGATGCCGGACCCTTCGGGGCCGGTCACCAACATGAGGACAAGCTGCACTTCGTGCTCTGGTCACACGGTCACCAGCTCGTGCTCGATCCGGGCAATTACTCCTACGACCGTTCACGCTGGCGACGGTACGTCCTGAGCACCGCCGCGCACAATACCGTGCTGGTGGACAACCAGGGCCAGCATCGGGCGGGCCACAGGGACACCTACTTCTGGCCGCGTCCCTGGACTGCGCCGGCCCCGGTGGACAGCGGCGTCCGGTGGCGCTCGACGAGCGAGTATGACTGCGCCACTGGCCTGTACAGCCACGGTTACGGTCCGCAGAACGCCGTGAACGCGACGCACGAGCGCCGGATTGTCTTGGTGAAATCCGCCAGGCTCTTCGTCGTCACCGACATCCTCACGCCGCGCGACGATGCCGAACACGAATACACGGCTCTCTTCCATCTGGATGCGGCCAACGCGGTCGTGGACGAGAAGACCAAGGCCGTGAGCAGCGAACAGGCCGAATGCGGCCGGCTGCGCATCATTCCCGTCGCGGACGAGCGACTGGCGGTCGAGATTGTGAACGGCCGGGACGAGGAGCCGGTCCAAGGTTGGGCGGGGCAACCCTGGCGCGCAATTCCGACGGCCCTGTATCGACGATCGGGACGCGGCGTGGTGCGTTTCCAATTCGTGTTGGAGCCGGGCGCCCAAGCCGGGCCGTCGGCGGTCCGCGCGGTCGAATCCGCCGCCGCGTCGGCAGGCGACGTCGTGACGCGCATTCGCTTTGTCGATGACCGCGTGCTGGAAATCTCGCCACCCGATGCGTCGGGAGCCGTCGCGTGCAGCTGGTCCAAGCCGAGCGCGAGCGTCCGACTCGAGGGGGCAACTCCTGACACTTGACATCCGACCTTGCACGCCGGAATAGACCGGCCACGCGCTCCGCCCGACGGCGAGGGCTCGCCGCAAGGCCGGCGCCAAGGCCCGTCGGCTGCGGGACGAGGGCCGGCTCATTTGACCCGCAGCCGCTCCGCTGCGGCCGGGGCGGGCGGCGCGATTGGCCGCTTGCGCAGGAATCGCGGCGATCGGCTCGCCCAACACGATCGGCTCGCTTCCGCTTGACTGGCGATCCACAGGGGCTTAGAACGAACGCTGAGCTGCAGCGAACCTCAAGACATCAGGAGAGGCGAACCATGAAGCCCTGCATCCTGCTTCTGCTCAGTTGCTTGCCCGCCACGGACCTGTCGGCGGCTGCGGAGCCCGCGTCCGGTTTGCGAGCCGGGGCGGCGGTCAGCAACATCACGCCACCGCTGGGCGGCGGGATCATCGGCGGTTTCGTGCCTTTTCCAGCCACCCACGTTCACGACCAGTTGCACGCGCGGTGCCTGGTCCTGGACGACGGCCAAACGCAGTTGGCCTTGGTCGTCGTCGACTTGCTCGGCATCCATCGCAGCGTCAGCGTCGAGGCCCGCAAGCTGGTCGAGCAGAGCGCCGGCATCCCGCCCGAGCGGGTCCTGATCTGCGCCACGCATACGCATTCGGCGTGCAGCGCGCTGGGCGATCGCGCCCGGCCGGACCAGCCGCTGGACGAGTACCAGGCGTTCGTGGCGCGGCGGATCGCCGACGGCGTCAAGTGCGCGCAGAACAACCTCCGGCCGGCTCAAATCGCGTTCGGCACCGCCGACGCGCCGGAGCACGTGTTCAACCGGCGGTGGTTCCTGAAGCCGGGCACCATGCCGCCCAATCCGTTCGGCGGCATCGACCAGGTGAAGATGAATCCGGGGGCGGGCAGCGCCGATCTGGTGGAGCCGGCCGGGCCCACGGACCCGGCGGTTTCGTTCTTGTCGCTCCGCGAGCCTGACGGTCGGACCATCGCCGTGTTCGCTTCGTACTCGCTGCATTACGTGGGCGGCGTCGGTTCCGGGCATATCTCCGCGGACTACTACGGGATGTACTGCCGGCACTTGGAGCAATTGCTGAGCGCCGAGAATCAAGATCCGCCGCCGGTCGCGCTGCTGTGCAACGGGACCAGCGGAGACATCAACAACATCAACTTCCGCACGCCGCGGCCGGGGCAACCGCCCTATGCCCAGATGCGCAAGGTCGCCGAGGACGTCGCTAACAAGGTGCACGCGGCCTTGGCCAAGCTCGAGTATCGTGACCACGTAACGCTGGCGGCCAGTTGTCGCGAATTGGAGATCGCCCGCCGACAGCCGACCGCCGAACAACTGGACTGGGCCAAGCAGAAGCTGGCCGAGCCGCCGGGACCGGCGGGCAAGGCGGACCTGCCGGCGATCTACGCCGACCGCACGCTACGTCTGGCCGAAGCTCCGCCGCTGGTGCCCGTGACGCTGCAGGTCCTGCGGATCGGCGAGGTCTGCGTGGGGACCATCCCGTGCGAAGTGCTGTGCGAGATCGGACTGGATTTCAAGAAACGCAGTCCGGTGCAGCCGGCGTTCCTGGTGTCGCTGGCCCACGGTTACTGGGGCTACCTGCCCACGCCTCGCCAGCATGCGCTGGGCGGCTACGAAACATGGCTGGGCACCAACCGGCTGGAAATCGACGCTTCGGACAAGCTGCTCGACGCCCTGGTGCAGATGGCGGCAGAGTTGAAGCCGAACCCCTAGTGCCCGACCGAGATGGAATCAGCCCGAACACGATCGAAAGGTTCAAGCATGAACTGCAGAAGTCTCTCCGCCTTGGCTCTCCTCGGCTTCGTCCTGCTCTCCCAGCCGATCGCTGCTGCCGAGCCGGGACCCTGGGTGGCGTATTCGCTGGGCGACGCCCAGTTCGTGGTCAGTCATCAGGGCGACGACTACCTGGGCCTGAACGTGATCGCCTGGGGGCCCAACTGGGGTTGGATGGGGCTGGACGGCAGCGTCCGCAGTGAGCAGGGGGCGTGCGTCGGGACGTTGACAGGCAAAGTCAGCGGCACGGGCGTCCCGCTCCGAATCGGGTTCCGCGTCACGCACCCGGCGCCTCAGCGGTTGCAGTTCGAGTACGACCTGCAGGCCGAGCGGGACACCGAACTGACGTTGATCGTCGTCGAACTGTCGCCCGGCAAGACTTTCGCGGGCCGCGATGTGGTCGTGCGCTCGCGGGGCCAGCAGAGCTCGGTCCGCTGTCCGTTCGAGCGGCGCGGGTTGGGCGAGAGCGTGGACAGCGTGCAAATGACGGATGCCCGTGGCGGCGGCACGTCCCTGCGGTTGGATCCGCCCTGCGAAATACCGTCGGACGGCGCCGCGCGGATCGTGCTGGCCAAGGACAAACTGCCCGGCATGACGCCGCGGCGTTTGACCCTTAGCGTCGAACTCCCCGGAGCCGTCGATTTCTATCCCAGCGTGGACGACTTGCCGGACGAACCCGGCATCGCCAGCTGGTATCCGTGGCAGGCCAGCGGCGACACGGGCCCCAGCGCGATCGGACTGGACGACTGGCTCGAACGTCCGGCCGGGAAGCATGGCCGGATCGTCCGCCAAGACGACCGGCTGCTGGTCAACGGCCGGCCGATCAAGCTGTGGGGCCTGAACCTGTGCTACGGCACCTGTGCGCCGGACAAGGAACTGGCCGACAAGCGGGCCGCGTTCTACCGGAAGTACGGCGTCAATTCCGTACGGCTCCACAAGTACGCCGACGGTCCGGGCTGGGCCGGCATCCAGTCGGCGGACAGCTTTGCCGAATTCGACCCGGCAGGGCTGGACCGCATGGACTACCAGGTGGCCAAGTTCAAGGAGGCGGGGATCTACATCAAGCTGTCAGCCCATTTCGGTTCTCAGAAGCTGGGCCCAGCCGACAAGCGGGAGGTGCCCTACCTGGAAGAGTTCGGCTCGCTCGGCGGCCGCGACGCGCGCGTGGAAACGCCGCATAGCGCCGTGCACTACTCGCCGGAACTGCAACGTCTGCAGATCCAACAAATGGTCAACCTGCTCCAGCACAAGAACCCGTACACGGGGCTGACGTACGCCCAGGATCCGGCAGTCGCGTTCCTCGAGATCATCAACGAGCAGAGCATCCTGTTCTACTCGTCCATGGCGCCCTTGAAGGCCAGCCCGACGCTGCGCCGACAGGTGGCCGAACGGTTCTGTCAGTGGCTGAGCCAGAAGTACGGCGGGCAACCGCAGTTGGCCGAGGCCTGGGGCAAGGACGCGTTGGACAGCTTTGCCGACGAAGGGTTGGCCAACGGCAGCGAGCGGCTGGACACGAAGAACATCCTGCCGCTGGGCAACCCCTGGTACTGGGACCCGGAGCAATTGAACGGTTCCCAAGCGTTCCGCCGCCGGCGGCTGCTCGATTCGCTGCAGTTCCTGTACGAGTTGCAGTGCGAGTTCTTCCAGCGGTATGTCGCGGCGGTCCGCCAGGCCGGCTATCAAGGCGAGATCCTCAGCTCGAACTGGCAAGCCGGCCGGGCGTACAGCCATCTGGCCAATCTGCACTCGGACTACCTGGTGGGCACCGTCGACCGGCACAATTACTTCGGCGGCGATCAAGCCCACGCCTCGATGCTGGCCCGAGCGGGCTCGGGGATGCTCAGCAGCGGCATGCAGCAGGTCCTCGACCGGCCCTTCATGCTGTCCGAATGGATCCACGTGTTTCCCAACGAACTGGGTGTCGAAGGGCCGGCGATCATCGGCGCGTATGGCCTGGGGCTGCAAGGCTGGGACGTGTCCTACTTGTTCCAGAACCGCGATTCGGGCACGTTCAGCGATCGCATCGGCCGGGACCAGTGGGATGCGACCGCCCCGCAGATTCTCGGCGTTTTCCCCGCGGTCGCGCGCCAAGTGCATCGCGGCGACGTGCGGCAAGCCGAGGTGACCGCCGTGCGGAACGTCCACGTGCCCTCGTTGTTCGAGGGCCGGTTGAGCTTCGACGACACCGTGGCCCAGGGCTATGACGACAAGGAATTAGACAGCAGCAAGGTCTCGTCGCGGGCGCTGGCCGTCGCCCGCAGCGTGATCGCGTTCACAGACCAGTATGCCGACACGCCGGGCTTCGATCTGGCGCCCTACCAGCAGGGCGGCCAGCTCGTGTCGAGCACTGGGCAGCTGCGGTGGCAGGAACGCCGCGGAAACTCGGGCGGCTGGTTCACGATGAACACGCCGGGCACGGCGGCCGTCGTCGGCTTTGCGGCCGGGCAGCGCTGCCAGCTGGGCCCGGTCACGATTGAGCCGGCCAGTCCGTTCGCGGCGATCTACGTGACCGCCCGCGAGCCGGATGCAACGCTCGACGCGGGCCGCGACCTGCTGATCGTGGCCTTGGCCCGAGCCCGCAATACGGGCATGAAGTTCTCGCCCGGCGGCGAACGGATGCTGGCCCGCGGCCAGACGCCGATCGTGCTGGAGCCGGTGCGCGCCAAGCTCACGCTGGGCCGCCCGGGGACGCCGCGCGTGATCCTCCTGGACCATGACGGCCGGCCGACCGACCGCACGCTGGAAACGGCCGGCGGCACGTTGACGATCGACGGCGCCCGGGACCGAACGCCGTATTACTTGGTGCGGTATTGAGACTGCGGCCGAGTTGACCCCACAGGCGCTTCGGGTTACGAGGCTGCCCTCGCTCACGCTGCGCTTACGAGACCGTCCCCGCTCACGCGTCGGGGCACGATGGCCGTCTCTCTTGCTCACGCTTCGGGTGAGGCAAGGCCCGGAGCCCCGGACAATGCGCTAAATCACGCCGCCATGAACGCGATAAGGCGTCTCGTGGTCCGGCTGGTCCAGGAACCAGAATCGCTCCCATTCGAGTAAGATGTTTCGCAGATCTTCGGACGAGAAGATCAATTGGTCTGTCCGTCGCACGGGATCTCCGGAGTAAATCGGGAGGAAGCACCCGCCGTTCGTCGCGACGGCGACGCCTAACAGCGCCGATAAGATGAGCCGACGCATCACTTGACTATCCTCCATGATAAGGAAGCGATGAGCTGTGGATGCCAGCAACTGGCGAAAGTTGTCGTTTCTGTTTCCCGGTTCCGTCTTGTCGAAAGACGTTCGTACTCAACATGCCCGCTGCCCGCCGCCGGGCTAGGGATTCACCTCTGCCCCCGGTCGCGGACTCTCAAAGTTCTCGACCGCCGGAGTCGCCACCGAGTCCCTTGACGCCGGTGCCGGCACCGTTTCGGTTCCCGGCGCTGGTTCGCTGCTTGCATCTGGGACTGCCCGGGCGGCAAACTGCGAGATCGCCGCAGCCAAAGCTGTTTCCTGCATGGCTCTTGCGGCTTCGTGTCGGCGTTCTCTTGCTTCCGCCAGGATGCGCACCCGCTCTTCCATTTCCTTGCCGGGCTTGAAGGTGACGACCCATTTCTCGGGAACATCGACGCGTTGCCCTGTCCGGGGGTTGCGTGCCTTGCGTGAAGCGCGTTTCTTGACCTCAAATACACCAAAATTGCGCAACTCGATCCGGCCCTCATCCACCAACGCCTCGACGATCGCGTCAAACGTCTTCTGGACAATCTCCTTGGTCTTCAGCTGGGTCAGCCCAAGCTCCTCGGAAATCGTCTTAACGATCTCTTTCTTAGTCACGACTTGACTCTCCCGTGACAGAGGGGAATGCGTCCACGAAAATCCCTTCCTAGATTACCCGTCTGGACGCCCCAAGTGTAAATCCCGCAAGAGGTAGAGTCAAGGTCACTGACTTGTTATCAAGCATTTCACTGTCCCCGGTTTATCGGCTGCTTTCTCGGCAAGCTTGAGATAATCGCTACAATCCCTACAGAAAGCCAAACCGCTCAGATCCGAATGACTCCCCGAGACGATTCGATTTCATCCAGCGAGTAAAGCCGCCCTTTGCCGCTGCCAGGACAGATCCTGCACGTTTCCTCCCAAAGCTCGGGTGTGCGGAGATTCGAGTTCCAAAACGGCCACGTCCGACACTGGCGCGGCCGCGCTTCGTACACCGTACAGCGTCGGAGCTGGCCGTCGAAGAACACGCAGTCGCCGTTGGGGTACTCGCGCAAACTCTTGCGCATTCCGATCTTGCGCACGTACATCCGTTCAAATTCATCCGCATCCGGCAG